>JBBRYU010000193.1:0-8286 GCA_038237345.1 Pyrinomonadales bacterium | reverse complement strand
CCACGACAGCACCGCACAGGCCGAATTCAGGTCGATTGCGTCCGCCAACCGCGTCTTCAATTCCGACAGCTTTGCTTCCATTCGTCCTCCTTGCGCCAATTCCGCAATCCGCATTCCACAATCCGCAATCGAAGATTATGAAACGCAAAGGGCGCACCTATACGATCAGCGCGGTGGCGACGCAGTACGAGATTCACCCGCAGACCTTGCGACTCTACGAGCGCGAGGGGCTGTTAGCGCCTTCGCGTTCTGAAGGCAACACGCGCCTGTACACAGACACCGATCTCGAACGGCTCGAAATTATTCTCAGCCTGACGCGCGATCTGGGCGTGAATCTCGCGGGCGTCGAGATCATTCTCAACATGCGCGAGAAGATGGACGCGATGCAGCGCGAGTTCGAGCGTTTCTTCGCTTACCTGCAACAGCACGCCGAAGATTTCTCCCAGTTCACCGACCTGCCCAAACCCGCGGAAGGCGCGCTCGTGCGCGTCACGCGCACCGCTGTCGTCCGTCGTCGCTCGTCGAACCAGTCCGGTTGATCTTGCGGCGCGTCCTTTACGCCTCGCCTGAACTTGCGCTCAGCCGCTAAATAATTCTTGTCGGCGTGCGCGGCGAATGATAAAGTGCGCACCCTGTCAGTAGGTTTGCGGACGCTACGCCTCACGCCTCGTCCCGCGCAGCGTTCATCACATTATTCAACTTAAACGTACCGGGGCGGTAGCGTAACTTCTTAATCTCGCTTGTGCCGCACACGCGCGTCTTCACCGCACGCGCCTGCCGAGCGGCGACGGGTTCTCACCACTTCGACGAGGAGCAAACCATGAAACGCCTCACCCATACACGCGCCCGTAGTCTTTCCCTTTCCCTCTGCGCCACTGCGCTCTTCATCTTGTCTCCGGCGACGGGCGGCGCGGCGCACGCGCAAGACCTCGATGATGTAACCATCAACGGGCAAGTTACGGATCAGACGGGCGCGCTCATCCCCGGCGCAAACGTAACCGCCAGGCTCACCACAACGAACACCGCGCGCACGGTCGTCACCGACGACGCCGGGCGTTACCGTCTAGTCGAACTCGCGCCGGGCGCGTACAACGTCAGCGCGACAAGTCAAGGCTTCGCGGTTGCCGAGCGCGCGGGGCTAGTCGCTGTCGCAGGGCAGAACGTGCGCCTCGACTTTGTGCTGCGCCCGGCCGGCGTGGCGGCCGAGCAGACGGTCGTCAGCGACGTAGATGCGGGCGCGGTGGACACGACACGCACCGTCGTCGGCGGCACGATCACGCGCGAGGAGGCGGAGAGTTTGCCCATCGCATCGCGCGCCCCGCTCGATCTCGTCCTCACGCTGCCAGGCGTGACCGAAGAGCCGCTCTCTGTGCGCGATACGGCCGAGGATCGCAATCGCTTCGCGCGCAGCACGCCCGAAGAGGCCGGCACGTTCGCGCTCGCGGGCGGCGCGGCTTACTCGAATAATTTCACGATTGACGGTCTCGACAACAACGACGACCGCGCCGCCCGCGAACGCTTCCAACCATCACTCGAAGCGGTGGCGGAAGTGCAAGTCATCACCAATCAATTCTCCGCCGAGTACGGGCGCGCCTCCGGCGGGCGCATCAATCTACGCACCCGCGCCGGCGCGAAAGATTTGCACGGGCGTGTGTTCGATTTCTTTCGCGACGAATCGTTGAATGCAAATAGTTACTTCAACAATGCGCGCGGCATAAAACGTCTGCCGTTGCAACAACACAATCCGGGCTTCACGCTCGGCGGCCCGCTCGCAGTCAAAAAACTTTTCGGCGCGCACGACGCAACCAAGCCTCGTACCTTCTTCTTCGCCGCCTACGAATACAACACCTTGCTCGACACGACGCTCATAGACACACTCGTGCCCGTGCAAACTAACTCCCGCTTCCCGCTCCCGCCGCCGACCACGCTCGCGGGCCGGCGCACTGAAAGCGCAGCCACCGCGCCAAATCAACCCGCCGAACTCGCGCCTTACGTCGCGCCCGTCAACACGCCCCTGCGCGAGCACACGTTGAGCGTGCGCCTCGATCACAACTTCACGGACGCGCACAACGGCGCGCTGCTCTGGCAACTCGGCCGCTCGCGCAACTTGCGCCAGTTCGGCGGCGGCGCGCGGCTCGCCGGCACTCTGCAGGGGCGCACACGCGACACCGATGCGCTCGCTTACTCCGACAACTTCGTCTTCTCGGCCCGCGCAGTCAACCAACTCCGCGCGCAACTCTCGCGCCTGACACCCGCCGTCAAAACGCGCGCCACAAATGCGCGCCCCGTCGTGCTGATCGCGTTAGACGATCCGTTGCCCGCCGCCGATGTAGCGAATCGTTCGGGCACGCTCGTCGCCGGCTCGTCCACCACCGGCGCGAGTGACCGCCGCGAGGCGCGCTGGCAGTTGCAGGATGCGCTCACGCTCCTTTCCGGCGCGCACGCGCTCAAACTCGGCGGCGATTTGCAGCGCGTCCGCTCGACCTTCATAGACTTGGCCGACGCAACTGGCACGTACAACTTCACGAGCGCCAGCGACTTTCTAGCCAACGCGCCCAGCCGTTTCCGCCAACGCTTCAACACCGAGTCAGCGCAACAGAATCTATACGCGGCCCTATTCGCGCAGGACGAGTGGCGTGTGCGGCCCGCGCTGGTCTTGAGTTTCGGTCTGCGCTACGAGCGCGAGACGATCTTAAAAGATCATAACAACTTCGCGCCGCGCCTTGCGCTCGCCTACGATCCAACGGGGACGGGCAAGACGGTCGTGCGCCTTGGCGCGGGCGTGTTCTACAACCGCGTTCTACTCCGCACCGTTGACGATTTCACGCTCGGCCAAGCGCGCGTCCTCTTCGACACAAACGCGCTGATTGACCCGGCGACCGGCCGTGCCTCGACCGATGCCCAACGCCGCGCCTTTCTCGCCGCAAACCTGAGTTTCCCGCAAACGCTCACCGTTGCCAGCCCTGTCGTCCAGCAGTTCGGCACAGTGCAGACAAATTTCTCGCGTCGCCTTGATCCCACCTTGCGCATTCCCGAAAGCTATCAGGCGAACGTCGGCTTCGAGCGTGAGATCGGGCGCGGCTTCGTCTTCGAGGCCAATTACACGTTCAACCGCGCCGCGCATCTGTGGCGCGAATTCAACGCCAACGCGCCGCGTCTGCCGCGTGGCTACGCAGACTTCACCGCTTACTTGTCCGCACGCGACTTCGCCAACTTCCGCGACCCCACCGGTACGCGCCCGCTCTACAACGCCGCCGCCGCAGGCGAGCTTGTGCGCTTCAACCTCGCGCCGGCCGATGCGAACAACACGGACGCGATCACGCGCGTGAACGATGCCGGCGTGCCCATCAGCGTCTTCAATCTCAACAGCGTCAGCTCAACCACCACGCTCAACGCCGCGCTCGCCGCGCTCAACAATCTGCGGCCCGATCCCACGCGCACAGAGGTCGAGCAACTCGCCTCCATCGGCAACAGCTTCTATCACGGCTTCACGGTCGAAGCGCGCCGCCGCTTCGGCCAGTTGCGCAGCAACTTCGCGCTCTCGTTGCGCGCCGCCTACACCTTGTCGCGTCTGCTTGACGACGGCATCGTCAACACGTCCGATGCGCTCCGTCCCGGCGACTTTCGCGCTGAGCGTGCGCGCAGTCTGCTCGACCGCCGCCACCGCTTCGTGCTATCCGGCGTCTGCGATCTGCCGCCCGCGCTCATGCGCCTGCGCCTCGCCCCCATCCTGCGCCTCGCATCAGGTGCGCCCTTCAATCTCAGCCTCGGCGTGGATCGCAACCTCGACGACGTGGACAACGACCGCCCGGTCTTCAACGGCGACCTGCGTCTGCTGCGCGCACGTCAGGCCAATGAACCGCTTGATCCCACGCTCCTCGCTGCGTTGTCGCTACCGACCATCGGCCAATCCAGCAACCTGCCGCGCAACGCCGGCCGCGGCCCCGCGCTCTTCCTCTTCGACCTCAACGTCACACGCGAGTTTCGTCTGCGCGAGCACGTGCGCCTGCGCCCTTCAATCGAGTTCGACAACATGCTCAACAAGACGGTCTTCACCTTCGGTGCGGAATTTATCAACTTCAACGCGCTGCGCGCGAACGCTACGGCCGAACAGCGACAGGCGTTCGCTGATTCGTTCCTTGTGCCCACGCGCACGCTGCGCCCGCGCAGTGTCAGACTTGGTGTGCGCTTCGATTTCTAGCGCAGTGTGTGTGCTAAACTCGCAGCGCGGAGGGGACGCGGAGTTTGGCGAGCGAAATTGATGGCGGACGGGCAGGCAGACAAGACTTATAACGAGGCGGTCGAGACGGCGCTGCTCGACGTTGAGTTGTTCCTCAAGTATCAAGCTCCGCAGCGTGCGCTCGCGCGTTTGCAGCAGGGGCTTAAACAACAGCCCCACTCGCTCAAGCTACGCGAGAAGCTGCGCGAGGTCGCGCAAGCGAACAATCAACCGGAGGAAGCGGCGCGCCAGTGTCTCGCGCTCGTCGAACTTTATCTCACGCGCGAAGATTACGACACGGCGCACGAGCGGCTGCTCGAAGCCAAGCAACTCGATGCGCGCGTCAACATCGCCGCCGGGCTGGAAGCGATCCGCCGCGCCCGCCGGCCCGATCTGCAACCGCCGCCCGCCGCCGCCCCGCCCGCGCACGCGCCGCGCGCCATCACCTTCGCCGGCGACCTCGCCGTCATCAGCATCTTCGACGCCGTACAGGTCATCGAGAATGCGCGGCTGACCGGCGCGCTCGTCGTGCGCAGCCACCAAGCGGCGAGCCGCGTACACTTCAACGAAGGGCGCATCGTCGGCGCGCAGAGCGGCCCCATCAATGCGAACGCGGCGCTGCGCGTCGCTCTCTCGCTAACCGGCGGCGCGTTCGACTTCGAGCGCACCGCACAGGACTTCCCCGTCACCATTCAAGCCCACAGCAATACCAACCTATTGCTCGACACGCTGCGCGAATTAGACGAAGAGAAGATGTAGCGGCTGGGAGCGCGGGCATCCTGCCTGCCAAGCGTGCGTATGCACGCTCAAAAGACGCGCTTTCACTCAAGCGTGAAATTGGCGCGAGGGCTTGTTCGCGCTTATGCGCTCATGGCGGGCAGGATGCCCGCGCTCCCGGCTTTGAATTTTCAGTCCAACAAGACGCGCGCTTGCAGGGCTTCGGCGCGCTCCAGTGCGGCGAGCAGACGGAGAAACTGTTGATAGTTGCGGCTGCGCCCGCGCACACGCGCGCGTTCGGATTCGCTGAGGTCGTGGCGCAGGATGTGATCGAGGAAGTCGTAATAGTCGGCGGTGGCGAGCAAGGGCAGTTCGCGCGTGTAACTGGTGGCGGCGGCGTCTTGCGCGGTGAAGCCGGTGAAGGCATCGAAGAGATGATCGGTCGTGAGGTGCGCGGCCGCGCGGGCCAGTTGGATCGGCAGACGCAATTCGAAGAAGCGTAGCCGCTCCGGCGTCGTCACTTGCCGCAACGACTTCGCGCCCTCGCCATCGAACGGCGAGTCTTTGTCGAGCAGCACGCGCAGCAGGCGCGGCTGATCGTCGATGTCAATCGTGTCGAGCGCGAGTTGCGCGCGGTCGGCCAAGAATTTCTCGAACTGCGCTTCAATCGGATAAGTGATGCGCCCCAAGCAGCCGACCGCTTCGCCCTCGCCCGCCATCTCGCGCGGCAACGCGGCGGGGCAACCGGCGCAAACTTCGGTCTCCACCTGCATGCGCTCGACCTCGTCGCTCGCGCGCTCGACGAAGCGCACTTTCTCGTCCGACGGCGCGACCGCCTCACCCGTCGTCAGGCGCGTGTGCAGACTGCCCAAACGCCCCCACGCGCGCAGGTGCTCTTCGGTGTAGCGCGCCCGCAGCACACACGGATATTCAACCGCAAACTCTAGAGACAAACCGCCTCCGCTGATCTTGAAAGAGAATTGCCGCACTGTCGCGGCGCACCTACGTCGTCGGCGCAGGCGTATAATAACAGACGTGCGACGCGTGCGTCAGTTGCCGAAGGCAAGACAATCGTTAACCTTATTGCGTCCCAATGTCTGCGGCTGTGCCGCATAACCAGTTTAAGCCGTAAGTGAAAAACGGAGTTCCCGATATGGCTACCGCCGCATTAAAACTGCCGCCCGGCCCGCGGCGCACACGACCCGGCGGCGCGCTGTTCGGTTTCCTCGCCTTTCGCCGCGACCCGCTCAGTTTTCTGCAACGGCTCGCGCGCGAGCATGGCGACATCGTCTTCTTCCGCATGGGGCCGCAGCAGGTCTACATGCTCAATCATCCGGACTTGATCAAGGACGTGCTCGTCACTCATCAAGACTCCTTCATCAAGGGCCGCGCGCTGCAACGCGCGAAACGTCTGCTCGGCGAAGGCTTATTGACGAGCGAGGGCACGCACCACCGCCGCCAACGTCGGCTCGCGCAGCCCGCCTTTCATCGCCAACGCATAGAGACATATGGCGCGGTGATGATCGACTATGCCGCCCGCGCCGCCGCGCAGTGGCAGGTCGGTCAGACGCTCGACATCTCGCGCGAAATGATGCGCCTCACGCTCGCCATTGTCGCCAAGACGCTGTTCGATGCCGATGTCGTAGCGGACACGGACGACGTCGGCGCGGCGTTTGCGGAGATCATGGAATTGTTCCAACTGCTCATGCTGCCCTACTCGGAGTATCTGGAAAAACTACCGCTCCCCGCCACGCGCAAGTTCGAGCGCGCCCGCGCACGGCTCGACGCCGTCATCTATCGCATCATCGCAGAGCGCCGCAGCAGTGGGCGCGATCATGGCGACCTGCTCTCAATGCTCATCGCCGCGCAGGACGAAGAAGGCGACGGGCGCGGCATGAGTGACGAACAGCTGCGCGATGAATTGATGACGCTCTTCCTCGCCGGGCACGAGACGACCGCCAACGCCTTGACGTGGACATGGTATCTGCTCGCGCAGCATCCGGAGGCTGAACAGAAATTGCACGCGGAGTTGGCCGAGGTACTGGGCGAGCGCACACAATTCGTCGTCGCTGATTTCCCGCGTCTGCGCTACACCGAGATGGTCGCAGCGGAAGCGATGCGGCTCTATCCGCCCGCGTGGGTAGTGGGCCGGCTCGCGGTTAAAGATGTTGCGGCGCGCGATTATGTCATCCCGGCCGGATCGCTCGTGCTGATGAGCCAGTACGTCGTGCAACGCGACCCGCGCTTCTTCCCCGCGCCCGAACGCTTCGACCCCGCACGCTGGACGCCCGCCGCCCGCGCGCCGCGCCACCCTTACTCGTACTTTCCTTTCGGCGGCGGCCCGCGTCGCTGCATCGGCGAAGCCTTCGCGTGGATGGAAGTCGTGTTGCTCATCGCCACGCTCGCGCGCGAGTGGCGACTACGGCTCGCGCCCGGTCAAACCGTCACGCCGCTGCCGCGCATTACTTTGCGCCCGAAGGTCGGCATACGCATGATCGCGGAGCGAAGATAAACTGAACCCGACTGTAAATCGCAGTAACACGAGCAACGCGCCGCCGGCTCGTTTGTGCTTTCGACCGATTCCTTTTAACCTTGCGGGCGCACGATGAGGACACAAACGTGAAAGTTGATGAAGAATTGATCGCGCTGATGATCTGCCCGGCCTGTCAGGGCAAGGTGCAACTCAAACCGGATGGCAGCGGCATCAAGTGCATCGCGTGCCGGCGCGTCTATCCTATTAAAGACGACATCCCCGCGATGCTCGTTGACCAAGCGACGGTGGAAGCTGACGAGCCGACACCCGCCGGTTGAAACACCTGAGAGCGCATGCAGCAGATGACATCAGCCCGCGCGGCCGAACTTGTCGCGCGCATATCTGACCGCCGCATCATCGTCTATGGCGACGCGATGCTCGACGAGTTTGTCTGGGGCGACGTGACGCGCATCTCGCCGGAAGCGCCCGTGCCCATCGTGGAGGTCAAGCGCGAGTCGGTGCGTTTGGGCGGCGCGGCGAACGTGCTGGCCAATCTCGTCGCGCTCGGCGCGCGGGCACACCTTATCGGCGTGGTTGGTCGTGATCGCGCGGCGGAGTTATTCAACACACAACTGCGCGAGGTGGGTGGCGGACGCGCCGACGCGACACTCATCACGGACGAGTCGCGCCCGACGACGCTGAAGACGCGCATCATCGCGCACAACCAGCCGGTCGTGCGCACCGACCGCGAGGCACGCACGCCCGTCGCCGCACAGATTGAAGATCAATTAATCGCCGCGCTTCATGCGGAACTCAAAGGGGCCGCCGCGCTCGTCGTCTCCGATTACGACAAGGGCGGGGTCACGCCGCGCGTGCT
>JBBRYU010000192.1:0-8334 GCA_038237345.1 Pyrinomonadales bacterium | reverse complement strand
GTGCGCGCGTCGGCAAGGTCGTCGCCACGCACGTCATCCCGCGCCCGCACGCCGAAGTTGATCAGGGGCTGCCCGTGCTGCACACCGGCGAGACGACACGCAAGAAGATCAGCGGCTCGGTGCGCGGGCGCGACTGAGGGCGCGCCCGGCTCAGTCAAGCTCGCACGCGCGCACTTCATTATCTGAACAGGAGATCGCTATATGAATCGCTCAGCCAAACTCAGAGGCGCTTTGCGCGTCTGTCTGCTGCTCGCGGCCGCGGCTTGCGGCGGCGGCCCGAACAGCGGGGGTACGACGACAACGACCGCGCCGGTGAATTCCGCGCCCGCTAATCCCCTCACGGCTGGGGCTGACCCGCGCGCGGAATTGACCAAGGCCATGGGTGCGCAACTCAGCGCCAAATCGTATCGCGCGCAGATGGTCTCTGCCAGTTCAAACGGCACGAACAGCACGATGGTTGTCGAGTTCGTTGCGCCCGACCGCTTTCGCTTGACGCAAGACATGGCGTTGCCCGGTCGTGGCAACGTCAAGCGGGAGACGATCATCATCGGCAAGGACACGTGGATGAAAGCAGGCGCCGCGCCGTGGCAGAAGTTCCCGGTCGATATTGGCAGCATCGCCGCCCAGTTCCGCGACCCGAAGGTGCTCGATGAGTTGGCGAAGAGCGCGGAGATCAAGTACGTCGGCCCCGATACAATTGATGGCGCGCCCGCGCTCGTCTACGAGTACACGCTCAACGATATGCTCGGCAAGGGCAGCAAGAGTACGGCGAAGACTTGGCTCGGCGCGGCTGACAGTTTGCCGCGCAAGACCGAGAGCGAGGGCGAGTTCGCGTTCATGGGCAAGCCGCTCAAGACGAAGACGACGGTCACTTACTCCGACTATAACGCCGACATCAAGATCGCGCCGCCGATGTAGGCTTGCGTCGAGCCGGAGGGAGGAGCAGACCGATGAGCGACAGTGCGGCGGATAGGTATCGGCGCTGGTTTGCGTATGAGCAGGACAGCCACGCGCAGGTGCTGGCATCGCTGGCCAGTGTGCCGGAAGAGTTGTGCGCGACCGAAGGTTACGGCAAAGCCGTCTCGCTGATGGCGCACATCGGCGCGGCGCGCAGGCTGTGGCTCTATCGCTTCGGCGCGGCGCAGCAGGGGCCGACGCTGGCGGACTTCTTTCCAGAGAACGTCGTGCTAGCGGACTTGGCGGCCAGCGCGGCAGATATGCAGGCGCTCTGGGCGCAGTATCTCGCCGCGTTGACGGATGCGGAGTTGGCGCGCGTGTTCGAGTATCAGAGTTTGGAAGGGCCACGTTTTAGCAACACGGTGGAAGACATACTGACACAGTTGTTCGGCCACTCCTTATATCATCGCGGACAAATCGCGTTGCTGTTGCGCTCCATCGGCGCGCAGCCCGCCGCCACAGACTTCGTGTTCTGGGCGCGCGAAGCGGTGACGGCAGAGGACAGCACGCAGACGAATGGCTGAACTATTATCGTGCAAGGATGCGCCGGTGAAGTATTGATTAGATGCAAGCAAACGGCCGAAGACGAGATGCTGTAAAGGTGGAAGGGCGGAGTCAAAAATAACAAGCGCCAAAATTTCGGCGAAAAAGATGGCCCACGTTTGGGGCGCGGGTGCGCAATAGGTGAGTGGTACGCACGTTGCTTTATAGTCCAGCGGAAAGAACAAGGGTACTTGAAAAAAGAACAAGGGGTCGCTCAGAGACGACAGTGAGTAAAGGCTTTGGGGGAGGCGTTTTCTCGCTCTGGTTCGTACGGTTCTTTCGGGGGAACGGAATCGTTCGGGCGTGGTCGTCGAAGAGCAATAATAAATCGGCTGTCGGTCAGCGTTCTGTGCGGGTTTGGGGGAGCCTGCAGGGAATTGATCGACAGCCTATTTATTTTGGCCGCCTCAGCTTTTAAGCTTGTTCCACTACCTTGCCCACATCTCCTCGAAATCGCAAATTTCCAGCCAAATCTACTATAAATCGAGCCTGTGATGGCCCGCGCTGAGAGGCAACCAGCGCACCCGGTAGGCATCCAATTCAACGCATTAGATGGCCAGCATGAAACATCATTCACAGGAGCTAACAGGCATCATGAAAATGTTCCAAAGCAAACTCGTGGCGCTCGCTGCCGCGTTTGCGTTGACTGCGGGTGCGGCCCTCGCCGCGCCGTCTGACTCGAACGCGCAGAACTTGGGTCAGCAGCAGCTCAGCAAGAGCATTCGCAAGCAGTTGGTGACGCTGCCCTACTATGGCGTGTTCGATAATCTGGCGTACGAGATCAAAGGCGGGACGGTGACGCTCTACGGTCAGGTTGTGCGCCCGACGACGCGCTCCGACGCCGCGCATCGCGTCGCGAAACTCGACGGCGTGACGCAGGTGGTCAACAAGATCGAAGTGCTGCCGCTCTCTTCGTTCGATGATGCGATCCGCCGGGCGACGTATCGTTCGGTCTTTAATACGGCGGGGCTGTATCGTTACGCGCTGAGCGCGAATCCCGCGCTGCACATCATCGTCAACCACGGGCACGTGACGCTTGAAGGCGTGGTCGCGAACGAAGGCGACCGGCGCTTCGCTTATATAGCGGCGAGCCAAGTGCCGGGTGTCTTCTCGGTGACGAACAATCTGCGCACCGAGCGCGACGCCGAAGTGCGCTAAGCAACGCGCGCTAGCGCAGAGCTGTAAAGATGACCGGAGCGGAATGATTTCCGCCCCGGTCTTTTCTTTTGTTGGCTTTCGTTTGCCACTCCGGGCATCGCGATTGCTTAGGTAATGGATTTGGCCGGCCCGCGCGCGGAGTGCTAAAGTAGGCGGCACACACACAGAGGAATGTCGGGCCGGCGCGGCAAGTAAACTGACCGGGGAGGAAGGTGCATGAGCGCAGCCGAAGTCGAGATACAACCACCGAGCGATCTGGAGTTGGCGCAACAGTCGGCCGCGGGCGACACGAGCGCCTTCGAGCAACTCTACCGGCGGCACTTCCGCCGCGTCTATGCGCTCTGCTTTCGTATGACCTCGAACCCGACGGAGGCGGAAGACCTGACGCAGGACGTGTTCACCCACCTCTTCAACAAGATCGGCAGCTTTCGCGGCGAGTCGGCCTTCACCACGTGGCTGCATCGCCTGACGGTCAATCAAGTCCTCATGTATTTCCGGCGGCGCAGTGCGCGGCCCGAATTCACAACCCCGGAGGGCGAGACGCCCGTGCAGATCGTCACCGGCACGGCTAATCCGGATCGCATGCCGATCGTGGATCGCATCGCCCTTGAGCGCGCGATCACGCAACTGCCGCCCGGTTATCGCACCGTCTTCGTCCTGCACGATGTGGAGGGGCACGACCACGAGGAGATCGCCGGCATCCTCGGCGTCTCGCAGGGCACGTCGAAGTCGCAGTTGCACAAGGCGCGACTAAAATTAAGACAGATCCTCAGACAACAGGTCGCTTGATCGGGGAGTCTAAGAGGTTCGGAAGCACTTCCGAAAGATTTCCGTCCGGTTTGCCGAAGGAGATGGGGATGGATTGCGCTAAATACCTCGAAATACTGAGCGACTACCGCGATGACGCGCTCGATCAAGATATGCGCGCGCTCGTGCAAAAGCATTTGTCAGACTGCTTGCCTTGCGATGGCATCTTTCGCGACCTCGAATCAATCGTCAACACTGCCATCATCATGCACAGCGAAACGCTCGACATCTCTTTCCCGGACGAGAACGTCATCTGGCAACGGCTGAATCTCACCAAACAGATCATCCACTAAGCAGACACGAAGACGGCCATCAGCAAGTACGCTAATGGCCGTCGCTGTGCCGCAGCAATCCACTGCCAGGTTACGCTCACGCGCTGACGTGTGGCAACGCCTTCTCGATGCGGGTGAAGCGTTCGAGCATCGCCTCGTAGATGGCGTCGGTCTTTTCGTGTAGGTGCGCGACTTCCAACTCTGCCTTGATATTGACCTCGTACTCGATGTCGGAGCGTACCTTGTCCTTCTCCGCCTGCCGGTTCGCGCTGATCAGTACGAAGCACGACAAGAAGATCGCTTCAAGCGAGACGATCATCGTCAACAGCCCGAAGGGAAATGGATCGAACCCTCTTGTGCCGTCGGAGTTGCGCGGCAAGAGCAGCGTGTTGAGCGCAATCCACGTGAGGAACCAGAGCGTGTGCAGCAACAGGAATGGCATGCTGCCGCTAAACCATGCGAGGAAATCGGCGAACCGCACCAAGGGCGATAGGCGTTGAACTTCAACTGCATCGTTGACGTTGCGCGAGACGCGCGTCTGGAGCAGGTGACCAGTCTTGCGCGTGACGCTGCCTAAGGCGGCGAGCATGGCCAGCGCGGCCTCCGGGTGCTGCTTGAAGAGGAGCAGCAGGTCGTCGCGGTCGAGCTGGAGCAGCGATGAGGATTCGAGCGCGGTGGCCGTCGCGGGGCGCGGCTCGTTATCAACCAGTCCGAGCGCGCCGAATAACTCGCCGGCGTGCGCCTCGTGCAGCACGATCTTCTGTCCGGTGATGTCTTTGACGGAAAGTTCGACTGCGCCGTTGCGGACGATGTAAAGGTCGTCGCCCGGCTCGCCCTGGCGATAGAGCGGTTGCCCTTCGTCAATAGTCACGTGGTCGAGCACGTCGGCGAGCGCGCAGCGTTCGTCCTCGTCGAGTAACTCGAAAAAGCTAATCCCGGTCAGCAGATCTACGTCACAAGGCATAGTTGTCTCCTGACCGGGCAGCGTAAATGTAGTGGGCGAACGCCGTCAAGGTTTACGTGTGGGCGGTGTCAGTTTGTTGTTGTTCGGCGCGGACGCGTTGATGTTGCCGGGCGTGGCCGTGCGGCCCGTGCGCGTGATAGCGATACGCTTGTCGCGCTTGTCGCTCGCGGCCACGTTGACGCGAATGGCGTGGAACTGGCCGTCGCGCGTCTTGTTGGTCGGGTAATAGCTGATGACGTACTGCGTGCGCAGGTCGCGTGTAATGTCCTGCGCGATCTGCGGCAACTCGGCGATGGAGGTCGGGAAGAAAGCGCGCCCGCCCGTCTCGGTGGCCAACTTGTTGATCAGATTGACGGCCTTGTCTTTCGGACTCTTGCGGATGAAGCCGCCCTGCGCGTCCAACTCGTTGACGAACCCGATCACGTAAATCTGCACGTCCATCTCGCGCAAGCGCGCGAACAGTTCCGGCTCGTGATAGAAACTGTCGCGATCCTCACCGTCCGTGACAAGGATGAGCGCACGCCGCCGCCGGTCGTTTGCGTCGTTGCCCTTCTTGTAAGTGGCGACGCGCTCGGCCGACAAGAGCACGGCGTCAACAACCGCGGTCTGCCCGCCTTCGACGAAGAGATTGTCGAGCGCGTCCATCAGCGCGTTCGCGTCCGCCGTGAAATCCTGCAAAACCTCGATCTTGTCGCTGCTGATAAAGCGCACGAGAAATGTCTCGTCGCCGGCCTTGTTGCTGTTGATGATCGTCTTGCTCGCTTCGATCACCTGATTGAGTTGGGCGCGCAGCGAGCCGGAGTTGTCGATCACCAGCCCGTAGCTGATCGGCACTTCCTCGCGCGTGAAGTATTCGATCTTCTGCGGCGCGTTGTCCTCGAAGACGCGAAACTCGTCCTGCTTCACGTCGTTGACGGGCCGGTTATTGCGATCAATCACGCGCACGTTCAGATTCACCAGTTCGGTGTCAACGCGCACTATCTCTTCCGGGTCAACCTCCTGCCCGGCGGGCGTCGGTGTGGGCGTCGGCGTCGTTTGCGAAGAGGGGCTGATCTGTATGGTCGGCTTGCTCTGGCCCGGCGCGGGCGTCGGTGTGGGCGTGGGGTGTACGGGCTGCGCCGGTGCGTTCTTCGTCGTTGGGCGCGTTTGTTGGTTGACGTTGCCGTTTGTGGTGGCGCGGCGCGGGCGCTGCTGCGCGCTCGTCGCAGGCAATAGCGCGCCCGCGCAGGTCAACGCGGCCAAGATGAAGGTGAGCGCGCAACTTGTCCAAACGCGCCGTGTGTTGCGATCTGTGTGCGAACCTAGCATGCCGATTAACTCCCCCGACTCTTGCGCAGCACAAGCAGAAGCGCCCGGCTCGCCCGACCTGACCTAGCGGCGGCGGGTTTGCAGGGCGCTTCCCTCTACAGAGCCAGCGTTCTGGCTGCACGCGCGGCTGGGGCAAAGAGTCTGAATCTTTCAAGTGTGCGCGCGAGCGCCTCTCGCGAGGGTCGCCGCGCCGAACACTTTTTAGAAGAACTAAGAGCCGCGTGCGTTGCCAACTTTTCCGCGTCTCAACGCGGATTCATCGTCGCGTAGTAGCCGTCTTTGCTGCGCACGAACAGATGCGGCAGCCCGCGCGGCGGCGTCACCTTGACCTTGAGCCGATGCCAGCGGCCGTTGTTCGTGAAGTTCGTCGGCTTGTAGCCGAGGGAATATTGATGGCGCAACTCGATGGCAATGCGCTCAAAGATTTCGTTCATCTCCGCGCCCGTGTTCGGGAAGAACGCTTTGCCGCCAGAAACGGACGCCAATTCGTCCAGTATCGCCTGTCCGCCTACGTCCAACTCGCTCGGACTGCCTTTGTCGAGAATGCCGATGGCGTAGATGAGCACGTCCGACTCTTTCAACATCTTGCGCAGTTCGCTGAACGTGTAGCGCGAACTGTTGTCCTGCCCATCGCTGATGACGAGGATGGCGCGTTTCGGATGCGAGCCGTGCGCGACGCGCTCGACGCCGAGATAGCAAGCATCGTAGAGCGCCGTCTGCCCCTTCGTTTGCACGAAGGTCAACTTGTCGAGCAGGGCATCGCTGTTGCGCGTCCTGTCCAGCAGGAGTTGTGCGCGCGAGTTGAAGCCGATCAGGAAGTACTCGTCGCTGTTGTGGCTGGTGTCTATGAAGCGGCGCAGCGCCTCGCGCGCTTTGCTGATCTTGTCGCCGCTCATCGAGCCGGACACGTCGAAGATGACGCCGAGACTGACGGGCACGTCCTCGTCCGTGAAGAAGGTAATCTGCTGCGGCTCTTTATCGTCAAGCACGGTGAAGGCGTCTTTGCTGATACCAGTCACGTAGCGGCCGTAGTTGTCCGTCAGCGTGACGTTGAGGAGGACGAGGTCGGCGTTGACGGTTACTTGCTCTTCGCTATTGACTGTCGTGCCCACGGCGGCTGAAGCGTTGGTCGGAGCGGCGACGGGCGTGGCCACCGGTATCGTCGGCGCGCTATTAGGATTCGTGTTAGCAGCGGCGGGCGCAGGGGCAGCAACGGGCGCGGGCCCTTGACTGGCGGCCGGCTCTTGTTTCGGCTGAGCGTTGACGGCCGCGAACGCGCAAGCTGCGAGCAGCGCGGCGCACGCAAGGCGAGAGACAGGGGCGACGAACTGGGCGAAGTGTCGCGGGCGTCTCATAAAATTCTCCTGACTGTCGGGAGTCCTCTGGTGGAGACTCCGGCGAAGCGAACGCGGAAGGCGTGCCGGATGGTCTTAGAGCCTCTGTCTGAGCGCGGCGGCGCAAGCAAAGGGTACGCAAGTTGTGCTGACCGAACAGGCGCGACGAGTTGGGGAGACTTCCGGGAACAAGCGCATTGTACGACTCGCGTCCGATGTGCGCAAGATGCACTTATTGATTAAACGTGCATTCCCTGCAACTTTCTTGTCACGATGGCGTGTAAGCACACGCTCTCGCGCCGCATTACCGTGCGTGGGCGCGGGCGCGGGGCGCATGTTATACTCCGTTATCAATTTACTCGTTGGTTCATGCGTTCATTGAATCAATGACCCGATGGCTCAATGAAGCAAACAGGCTGATGGCTGAGTTTATCTGTCGTTTAGGCACGCCGGCGGGCGAGGTGGTGACGCGGACGGTCGAGGCCGTGGGCGTACAAGAGGCACGTGTGCGCCTTGAGAGCGAAGGCTTTCGCGTCTTCTCCGTCGCGCCGCCGAAGACGCGCGGCGTTGCGTCGTTAACGCGCGGCGGGCGCGCAGGTCAGCATGCGCGCGTCAAGGCGGGCGACTTCCTGCTCTTCAATCAACAACTCGCCGCGCTGGTGCGGGCCGGTATCCCGATCCTGCAATCGATCACGATGCTGCGTCGGCGGGCGGCGAGCGCGCGGCTGCGTTCACTGCTCGGCGACGTGGAGGATAAGATTCGCGGCGGCATGGCCCTGTCGGCCGCGTTCGCCGCGCAGGGGCCGGTCTTTCCGCGCATCTACACCGCGTCGATCCTCGCGGGCGAACGCTCCGGCGCGCTCGACGACGTACTCCGGCGCTACAACGATTACATGCGGCGCGGCGTCGAAGTGCGGCGCAAGATTCGCGGCGCGCTCGCGTACCCGATCTTTTTGCTGTTCGCGTCGGGCGGCATGGTCACATTTCTGAC
>JBBRYU010000191.1:0-8336 GCA_038237345.1 Pyrinomonadales bacterium | reverse complement strand
GCCCTTCTCTTCGACGAAGCGGAAGATGTTCTCTAAGACCACAATCGCGTCGTCAATCACGATGCCGACCATTAGCGTCAGCGCGAGCATCGTGATCTGATTCAGCGTGTAGCCCATCGCGGCCATCAAGCCGAACGTGGCGACGATGGAGGTCGGGATCGCAATCGCCGCGATGAACGTCGTGCGAATGTTCCAGAGGAAGAGGAAGACGACGATGGCCGCGAGGATGCCGCCTTCGATCAAGTGTGTCTCGATTGATTCGACCGCCGCCTTGATGAAGATCGATTGATCGCCGACGATCTCCGTCTTCACGTTTGGTGGGAGCGTCGCGCGAATCTCTTCCAGCCGCGCCTTCACTGCGTCCGCCACCGCCACCGTGTTCTGTCCCGACTGCTTCGAGACGGTGAGCGTCACAGCCGGCGTGCCGTTCAACGTCGCCGCCGTGCGCTGCTCCTCCGTGCCGTCCTCGGCGTAACCGATGTCGCTGAGTTTGACGGGATAATTGCCGCGCGTCGAGATGGCGATGTTGTTGAAGTCGGCCGGATTCTGGATGCGTCCCAGCGTGCGCACGGTCAACTCGCGCGTGCCTTCGTCCACGCGCCCGCCCGGCACTTCCATGTTCTGCTGTTTCACCGCGCCCACAACTTCGGGCACGGTCACGTTGAAGGCGCGCATCTTGTCCGGGTCGAGATAGACCTCGATCTCGCGTTTCGCGCCGCCGAGGATTTGGACTTCGCCGACGCCGTTGATCGATTCGATCCGCTTCTTGATCTGCTTGTCCGCGATGTCCGTCACTTCGCGCAAAGAGCGCGGGCTGGAGACGGCGATGCGCACGACCGGCGCGGCGTCCGTGTCGAGTTTCTGCACGATGGGCGTCTCGGCCGTCTCCGGCAGATCGTTGACGATGAGGCCGACCTTGTCGCGCACCTCTTGCGCGGCGATGTCCGCGTTCTTCTCCAACACGAACGTGATAAAGACCTGCGTCACGCCTTCGACCGACGTGGAGCGCAACTCGTCTATGCCGCTGATCGTGTTGACCGCAGACTCGACCTTGTCCGTGATCTCGGTCTCGATCTCCTGCGGCGATGCGCCGGGGTTAACGACCGTCACGGTGATCGTCGGCAGATCGATCTTCGGAAACAGATCGACGCCGAGCGAGAAGAACGAAAAGACACCGACGACCGTCAGCGACAAAATCAGCATCGTCGCAAACACGGGCCGGCGGACACAGATTTCAGCAAGCTTTTGCATATCAGTTCAAGGTTTAAGGTTCAAAGTTGCCGGTTCAAAGGCAAACAAACTTGCCACCTTGAACCTGTAACCTTGAACTATTGTCTGACCATTGCGCCGTCCTTCAACTGCTCAAGGTTGCTGGTCGCTACTAGCTCGTCGGGGCGCACGCCGGTTTTGATCTCGACGAGGTCGCCTTCCGCTTGGCCGAGTTGCACGACGCGCTCTTCGATGCGGCCGTCTTTGTTGATGACGAAAATGCGGCTCGTGTTCTCCTGCGTGCGGACGGCGCGGGCGGGCACTAGCACGGCCGGATCGGCCTTCGGCAACAGGATGCGGACGGCCGCGAACTGGCCCGGCTTCAACTGATTCTGGCTGTTATCAACTTCCGCTTCGACCGTGAGCGTGCGCGAGGTGGCAGTCACGTTCGGCGAGATGCGCGCGATGCGCCCGGCGAACGAGCGATCCGCGTAGGCGCTCGTCGTGACCGAGACGCTCTGCCCCGGCTGCACGGTCGAGATGAACTGTTCGGGGATGTCTATGCGCAGACGCAAAGGGTTCGTGCGCACGATGGTCGCGATCTTCGAGGCGGTCGTGACGTACTCGCCCACGTCCGCCGGTCTGTCCGCGATGTAGCCGCCGATGGGCGCGTAGACGACCGCGTCGCGGATCGCTTTCTGCGCCTGCGCGACCTGCGCCGCCGCTCCTTGCGCGGCATCGCGCGCCGTCTGAATCGCCGCGTAGTTTTGCCGCGCGGCAGCAAGTTGCGCTTCGTACTGTTGCTGCAACTGATCGCGCTGCGCCTTCTGCTGATCGTATGTCGAGCGCGACACGTCGCCGGTTTCAAGTAGGCGCGTCTGCCGGGTCAACTGCTTCTCGGCGAGATCGAACGCGGCGCGGGCGCTGCCGACCTCGGCCACGCGGGTCGGATCGAACGCCTGCCCGGCGCGCAGCCCGATCTTCGCCTCCGCTTGTCGCACAGCGGACTGCGCCTGTGCCGCCTGTGCCTGCAACTGTGCGAGCCGGAGACGCGCGTCCGCGTCGTCCAAGCGCACTAGCACCGCGCCCTTGGAGACGAAACTGCCGAGGTCTACGCCGACGGCGACGACCTTGCCCGCGACGGTTGGCGCAACGTCCGTCTGTTCATCCGCGCCGAGGCTGCCGGTCGCTTCGATGAAGCGCGGCAAGTCGCGCACGATGGCTGCGGCCGTCGTCACCTGCACGGCGGCGGGCGTCGGCTGCACGTTTGCGTTTTTCGGTTTCGCTTCACCGCGCGAGCCGCCGCATGCATTAAAGAACGTGGCAACGGCAACGAGCGCAAAGGCCATCAACAGGAGCGTTGATTTATTGCGGGAGCTCATAAACAGAACTTTCTGCGCCCGATGAATGTTAGCGGCGGGCTATCGCTAATGTGTCGCTTGTTAATCCTTTTTGCTTAGCTTCTTTTTGGGCGCGGACTGTGTCCCGCGCTTAACTTTGCCGTTGCGCGGCGCGCGGGCAAGACCGTGGAGCAAAATATCTGTGAACGCTTGCGCGGCGCGCTCGTTCGGGATGTCGAGCAACGTGCGCCGCTTGTCCCACAGCGTATTGTTGAGCGAGTGATGGATGATCATGCCGAGAAAGGCGCGGACGGCGACGGCCGGCTCGATCTGACGCAACGCGCCGTCGCGTTGGCGTTCGCGTATGTAGCCGCCGAGCAGTTCATACATCTGGCGCACATTGCGGTCGAAAAACAGCTCGACAAGCCGATGTTCTTCCAGCGCGGCATGCGAAAGCAGGCGCATGAACTCGGTGTCCTGCTCGTGGTGCTGCATCATCGCGCGGGCCAAGCCTTCAAAGACCGCGCGGTCATCCTTGCGCGCGATGGCGGCGGCGAGCAACTGGCACGGGTCAAGGCCGCCGACGCAGGCTTTGTGATCGAGGATGGCGCTGTAGAGTTCTTCCTTCGTGGCGAAGTGGCGAAAAACCATCGCCTCCGAGACGCCCGCGCCCTGCGCAATCTCTTTGGTCGTCGTGCCGCGAAAGCCGCGTTGCGAAAACAGGCGCATGGCCACAAGTAAAATTTGTTGCCGGCGCGCTTCGCCTGCCATCCGGCCGCCGCCCACGCCGCCCGCCGTCGTGCCCTCGGCCCGTACCACCTCAGCCGCTTTGGTCAATCGCCACTCCTGTCTTGAATTAAAAGTAAGTACTTACTTACCAGAGTCCCTGAAACCTGTCAAGCCGATGAAGAAAAAAATCTCCGCGGGGCGGTCAACTGCTTGCCCGTGCTGTACTGTTCCCGACCTTGCGCTATAATCGCCGTACCTTTTCACAACAAGTGAAACCGTTTGGTGGCACCTCGCGGCGGGCAAGGATGTGCGACGGCGTTGGCTTTGCCGCCTGTGGCAAGCGGCAGCCGTCGTCGGCACATAGTTTGCACCCAAGCAATCGGAAAATCATGTTTCGCGGGTGCGCCACACTGTGCGCGTCACTCGCTGGAATCAGTTCACGAACGACTTTTACTAACGCGAAGGAGAACAAGCGCATGTCACAGAACATCAATAACCCAACGAACAAACCGACGGGCGGCGCAGGCACGGGCGCGACCGATGCCGGCACGACCCGCGATACCTCGCCCAGCACGGGCACGAATTTCGGCTCGACGGGCAGCGGCACAGGGCTGCAAACCGGCGCGGGCACGACGGGCACGGCCGCAGCTGCTGCGCGCGAAGGCATCACCGGCACGGCGCAGGAGTACGGGCAGAAGATCGCCGACGCTGCGTCACAGGCGAAAGATTACGTCAGCGATAAGGTCTCGGTCGTAGGCGACAAGTTCAAGGATTTGCAGAACAAGGATTTCAGTCAAGTGACCGAGGAAGCCAAGACCTATGCACGCGAGAATCCGGGGCAAGCGTTGCTCATCTCGGCGGCGGCCGGTTTCTTGTTGGGCCTGTTGCTGCGCAGCGGTCGGCGGTAAGGTAAGCCCAGCGTCCAATGTCACAAGTCCAAAGTCAAAGACCGACATTGGACGTTGGACGTTGGACTTGTGACTTAAACAGAGGAGGTTGAGCGATGGCTGAACTTGAACGGCGCGGCGCGGCCGCAGCGCCGGCCCGCGTGGAGCCGGCGGCCGATATAGACAACTTACCGACTATGTTCGGCCGGCTGGGCGACGACGTGATGGCGATGCTCGACGCCAAGCTTGGGCTGATTAAGATCGAGTTGAAGGAAGAGGCGGCCGTCTATACGCACACCGTCGCATTCATCGTGGTGGGCGGCGTGCTGGCGGCAGTGGGGTTTGCGTTTTTGAACATAGCGGTCGCGTTCTTCATCTCGACGCTTTTCGCTTCGCTCGGCGCACCGATCAATTATGCGCTCGGCTTTCTCATTACCGGCGCGCTCTACCTCGTCGTTGGCGGCATCATCATCATGGTGATGAAGGGCCGGTTGGCGGCGCATAGTGCCGCGCCGGCCCGCAGCATCGAAGAACTCAGAAAGGACAAGCAATGGCTGAAGAACGACATTTAGCAACCGCACGCGCCCCCGAAGCCCCCGACGACGCGGACACGACCAAAGAGGAGTTGCAGCGGCGTATGGAAGAGGCGCGCGAATCGATCACACAGACCGTGACGGACATCAAGGACACGGTGTCGAATCAATATCAGAACGTGCGCGAGACGATCTCGCAGTCGCTCGATTGGCGCGAGCAGTACCGGCGTAGGCCCATCGCCTTCGCAGCCGGCGCGGCCGGCGTCGGTCTCCTCGTGGGCTATAGCGTCGGCGGTGCGGTTATGGGCGAACCCGATCTCGTCGAGCGTTACTACGAAGCCGACGGCGAAGATTACGAAGCTGGCGGCAACAATAGCGCGCAGACAAGCACGCGCGCCACTACTGCGCCCGCCGCGGCTTACCCGGCCGCCGGGAGCGCGCCCGCGCCGCGCCCGTCCTATAGCAGCGGTTACGAAGCGCAGGCGGCAGCAGAACCGGACAAGCCGGGCATCTTCGAGCGGTTCAAAGAGACGCAGGCTTACGAGCGTTTGCAGACTGAGATCGACACGCTCGGCGGGCGCGTCGTGAATGAGTTGTCGAAGACGGCGCAGCAGGTTGTGCTGCCGGCGTTGCTGGGCAAGCTCAAGGACTTGATCGGCATAGACCTCTCTACGCAGCGCGAGGTGGCGCAACGCAGCAAACTCGAACAACAGACGAGTGTGGCGCAGTCCGCCGTGAGCGACGCACAGCAGAACGCGCCCTCAGGCAGCACGCCGCCTGCGACCGGCGGTTACGGCTCTTCGTAACGCACGGCGCGACGGTCAGGCACATTTCGTGATGGCGCGCTGACGCCGGAGCGGTACAGCTTTTGTCTTTGCATTTAACGGGCGAGCAGCGCGGGCGGCTCGCCCGTTTGTTTTGCCAACGCAATTCAGATGAGCACGTTGACGACAACTAAATCCCAGCCACAAACCGCGCCCGTTTCCCCGCAAGCGCCGCAGGCGGCGGACGTTGAGATCATTCTCAACGCATCGGCCGGCAACGGCGACAAGGAAACGGTACGCGCCCGGCTCGCAGAAATATTTGCCGCGCATAATGTGGCCGCGCGGGTCGCGCTTGCGCATAGCGGCGCGGAGATCACGGCGCTCGCAGAGAGCGCGGCCAAGAGTGCCGCGCGCGTGGTCGTCGCAGGCGGCGGCGATGGGACGCTCAACGCGGTCGCCACCGCGCTCGTCGGCACGGACAAGACGCTGGGCGTGCTGCCGCTCGGCACGCTCAACCACTTCGCCAAAGATTTGCACATCCCGCTCGATCTCGATGCGGCGACCGCGACGGTTATCGCGGGGCGCGTCGCGCGCGTCGATGTCGGCGAAGTCAACGGGCGCATCTTCTTGAACAATTCGAGTCTGGGCTTGTATCCGAGCCTCGTGCGCCAACGCGAGAAGCAGCAGCGACAGGGCCACACCAAGTGGCTCGCTTTTCTTTGGGCCGCGCTCGTCGTCTTCAAACGCTATCCGTTTATGTCCGTGCGCCTCAACGTGGACGGGCGCGAGTTGGTCAGCCGCACACCGCTCGTCTTCATCGGCAACAACGAGTATGAGATGGACGGCCTCAACGTCGGCGGGCGCGCGTGTCTCGATGCGGGGCAACTGAGTCTGCACGTAACGCACAAGGCCGGCCGCGGGCGACTCGTGCTGCTGGCGTTGCGTGCGCTCTTTGGTCGCCTGCGCGCGGCGCAGGACTTCGATTCCATGTGCGCCCGCGAGGTCTGGATCGAGACGCGCCGCCGACGCCTGCGCGTCGCTACCGACGGCGAGATCACCGTCATGCAGACGCCGCTCCATTATCGCGTGCTGCCGGGTGAGTTGCGCGTGCTCGTGCCGCAGGCTGAACAGGCAGACCAACCATGATAAGTATGCTAGGACATTTCTTCGGCCCTTTGTGCGTAGGCCTGCTGCTCGTTGTCGGCGTTATCAGCCTGCTGTGGCCTGAGCGTGTGCGTAATTTCTGTCTGGACAACTACCGGCAGGGACTCGCTTCAATGAGCCAGATCGACCTTTCGTTTCTGCTGAAGGTCGTGCCGGGCGTGCGCTTCTTCCGCCTCTACGGCGTCGTGGCCATTGCCACTGCCCTGCTGATGATTTTCGGTCTGCTCAAGAGTTGGTAACGTGTCCCGTATGCGAACGCTGATTCATCTGTCTGACTTACACTTCGGACGCATTGATACCGCGCTTATTCAACCGTTGCTCGCTGCGGTCGGCGCGGCCAGCCCCGACGTAATCGCCGTCTCCGGCGATCTGACGCAACGCGCACGTACCGAGCAATTCACGGCGGCGCGCGAATTCTTGGATGCGCTCCCGCCCGTGCCGCAGATCGTCGTGCCGGGCAATCACGACGTGCCGCTCTACAACGTCGTCGCGCGTTTCGCGCAGCCGCTCGACAAATTCCGTCGCCTCATCACGGACGATCTCGAACCGTTCCACGCCGATGATGAGCTGGCGATATTAGGCATCAACACCGCACGCTCATTGACGACGAAACACGGGCGCGTTAATGCGCAACAGATCGCGCGCATCCGCGAGCGACTCTGTCCGTTCGGCGAGGCGGTCGTGAAGATCGTCGTTACGCATCACCCGTTCGACGTGCCCGAAGGAGCGGACGAGCGCGAAGTGGTCGGGCGCGCAGAGTCCGCGATGACCGCGCTCGCGGCGTGTGGCGCGGACGTGCTGCTCGCCGGCCATCTGCACGTCAGCCACACAGGGCATACGGCCAAACGTTACCGCATCGCGGGCCACTCCGCGCTCGTCGTGCAAGCGGGCACGGCCACCTCCACGCGCGGGCGCGGCGAGACGAACTCGTTCAACGTCCTGCGCCTCAAGCACCCGCACATCAACGTCCAACGACTCGCATGGCGCGCCGATCAGCAAACGTTCATGCTTGCCTCAAGCGAACATTTTCAGCACACGCCCGATGGCTGGGTGCGGCTCTCTGACGAAGTCGCCGCCGGCATCACTTACGACGAACAGAGCGCCGGATTACAACCTTCCGCCCCGCCCGCCAGCATGCAATCCTGAAGGCACGCCTTACTCGTGCTGACCACCAACGAGCGATGGCAGGCAGACAAGTAGCTGCCCTGCGGTACTCTCGCTGAAGTGTAACCGGCCGGCTTCAAGCAGATGGTAGATCGTGCGTGGCGTTAGCCCGGCGGCGCTGGCGGCGGCTTCGGGCGCGCACAGAAAAACTTCCGCTCCGCAGGCGGCGCACCAGCCGCGCGCTGCCGGGATAGTCGCTGCCTGTCGCGAGCTCAGCACGAGGAGTTCTTCCGTCTCGACAATTACCTCGGTAGTTCTGGTTCTTCGCATGCCGCCGCCTCCCGGTGCTATTCAACCTGCGGGGCACGGGCAGCAGAGTCTTAGCCTGCCGACCACGCCCCGTTCGCCTCAGAGGTCGAGTCCGGTTTTTGTGCTCTTTTGCGTTGCGTTCCCCTTGCCCAGACTGATGGGAAGCCGCACGATCCGGCCCGTGAAGACCTCGGTGATGTAGAGCGTGCCGGTCTTCGGATCATAGGTCATGCTGCTGGGCGAGATCAGGCACGTGGCGATGACCGTGGGCGGCCCTGCGGGCGAGGCGAAGCGTTG
>JBBRYU010000190.1:0-8402 GCA_038237345.1 Pyrinomonadales bacterium | reverse complement strand
CATCGGTCTAGACCTTCCCAAAATTGTGGGCTTCTTACAGGGCAAAAAGTGGGAGGTGAAAAATCAGGCTAAACCAGTGGAGCAGATGTCTTTGCCGGAAATCCTATGAAACAAAAGTGACGTTTGTTGGGAAATACCCAAGATTGAGCAATTTCACCGCGAGGCAAAGCAAATTACGGGCTTGGAGTCTTGCCAATGCCGCAAGGCACGTCTTCAGCGCAACCACATCGCGTGTGCGCTGTTAGTCTGGTGTCGGTTCAAAGAACTGGCTTACAAAACGGGACGCACAGTCTATCAAATCAAGTACGGGCAGTTGTCTGCCTACCTCATTGAGCAACTCAAATCGCCGTCCGTACAAATGGCTCTTGCGTAAGTCCTAAAGAGAAGAAACGCTGTCATTCCAACTTGTTCTGACCTGACCAAAATTGAGGCTCAATAGAGCAGGTCAAAATGGGAGGCCAAAATCAAAGCTAAACCGGGCTACGTTTGAGATTCTGCGATTTCCTATGAGACTTTTTCTCCGTTTGTCGGGTTTTACCCATGGCTGTCGTGCGGACGATCATAAAGACTAATTCTTTCTCATCATTGTCCGGCGACAAGGAACGCGCATCGTTACTGAATCCGGCATAAGTAATCTCGCCTTTTAACGGGCGGCGGATGTTGATGGCTCGCGTATTTCTTCGTGCGAGACACGCAGGCTTGTTCTCAATGGACGACGTGAAAAGCGATTCTCATTCTTTCCTTCGGAAGGCGTTGCGGCGCGTCGTCAGCGTTGTGATGAAATATGATTGAGCAGTCGGGGCGAAGTCGTTGAGCGATCCCAGTAATGGCGACGAGCCGCAGCTTTGTCCCGCGAACGCTTGTTTGGCAACTGCCTGCACTGCAGCGTGCAACGCCTGCAAGTCTTGAGGTTGTTCTTCCGCTCTCGGATATATTATCACAACGTAAGTGTGCACCGCGCCATCAGCTTCACGGCGTACCAACCTCAAACTGCGAGAGCCGACATCTGGAATAGGTGTGCCGTATTGTAAGAGCCAAGCCGATGGCTTAACCGCCGCCAAGACGCCCTCCACCCAGCGCAAGCCCTCCGCCGACAGCTTCGCGCGACAGGGAAAAGTTTCCTGCCAATTTCCACCCCCAGCAGTATTAGTCGCGGCGATCTCGCTTCCGGATGTCATCACCCAACTATTGCGCTTCATTCCGTCGCGTCCATGCCTAACGTCAAGGCGCACGAGCCATGCGCCTGCGCGCGCCGGAAGAGACGGCGGCGGAACATCAGTGGTCATTCTTTGCGGCGCGGTTGAAGTGTCGGGCGCGAGTTCGACGACCAATATGCTGTCGGCGATCTCCGCCATTGTCTTATTCAACTCGGTCGCTTCATAATCAGCGACTATGAGAGTTGTTGAGTATTGAATGACACAAGATGGAATGCGCGCCAATCCGTCCGCGCCTGACACGCCCTTCCAAGTTAGGCTATTGTTCGGACACGGCGCTCTTTTGCAGATGATCCCATTATTGCTGCGAACTTCAACGGCAGTGTTGGCAATGATTCGTTTGGTCGAAGCGTCTATCAGTTTGATGCTGACGAGGTTCTTAAACAGCTGCGCCTCCTGCGCGCTCAACGTTCCACAGACGCACAACGTAAGCAGCAACAGCAACGCACGCTTTAACAACTGCGTTTTCATATTTTCAATTCCCCCTGCAAAAACTCTACCTCAAACCGAAATTCGTTCCGGCGACCGCCGGGCATTTATTAGCGGGCGGCGACTACCCTGACCGGCTCCGTGACCATCGGCGGTGCGCTGACCCGCTCAAGCGCATCGCCGGGTTTCATGATGATGTTGAGAATGGTACGCACACCAGGCTTAATCATCACTTGACTAATGATCATCGGGCGATACGTGTTATCGTAGCGTCTTCCACTCTCAACCGTCATAGTCCACATTCCCGGTAGCGGGGAAGCACTGTAAAAGCCTCCGGCGAAGTGATCGGTTTGCAGGCTGCCTTGTTCGCCCGTGGATTTCTTTAACGTCAAGACGACGCCGCTGACCAACAGTCCTCTCGAACTCCACACAGGCTGTCCATCAGGATTGGTTATCGTTCCCTCGAGCCAGCCGTTTGTCCCCTTGTCGCCCGCATTACCTTTCGGCTCGCCGACATATTCCAGCGTGTTGTTCTTCGGGTCGCCGGATTGCTGGAGCTTGTCGCCCGGATGCACGGTAATATCCAGCACGGTTTCCTGACCTGCCTTGACCACGACGCCGACAATGCGCTGCGGACGATAGTATGTATAACCGCCGCGCACGTTATCGGGAAGCACGCCCGCCTCCACGACCAGATTGTAGACGCCGGGTCTAAGGTTCTTGAATGTATAAAGCCCGCCCATATTGCGATTACTGGACACGCGGCTGCGCCCGTTTTCCACGTCGCCAAAGACGCCGCGCGTGTGGTAGTCGCCCGGATCATAGAAAACCGCCTTAGCATATTCTTGGAGATTGACGAAGACACCGGTAGCTATTAACGGACTGATAGCGTTGACCGGCTTCTTTTCAGGAGAAGTGATTGTTCCCGTCAGAGTGCCGGTCTGCTGTTGCGCGGCGGTATCCTTTGCTCCAATGTGAAGAAGCAACAGAATGATCGTAAAAACGACCAATGCCGTCGGACGACCGTTTGAGCTGAACATAATGATCTCTCCTTTTGAGTTTCTATAAGTTTCAAGTTCGGTAGTCGCACTAGTTACTCAACAACTGCCGCCCGGCTCACAACACGAGCCGTTTGATAGGTGGGTCACATCGTAGTCCAAGCCCTTCGTCTCGCGCGGATGGCGCGAGGCTGTGCGCTGGCAATCGAACGCCGTAGCTTCTTCGAGCGGAATTGATTCGAGCGGCTCGACCCCGATGATGTCGCGCGCGTAAGGCTCGCGCCGATAAATCTGAAACGTCTTGTCGCACACGGCCATGCGCCGCCCGCGTTCTAAGACATGACCGTCGTCGTCAATGACTTTGCGCCACGGGCCGCGATAGATGACCGCCTGTTTGCGCTCCCAGCAAGCCCCTTGTTTCCCCTTGCGCGCCACCACAGTGATCGAACGAAACTCTATGCCATGAATCGTCCGCCACGGCTTCTCGTCACGCTTCACGACCTCCATGCCGTAGAAGCCCGCGCGGTCAAACGCATCAAGGAAAGCGTCCTCACGATACGCGCCGGCGAGACAGCCCGACCACAATTCCGCGTCGCGCTGCAACTCGACGGGCACGTCTTCATCGCTCACGATGTCGCTGATACAAACGCGCCCGCCGCGCCGCACGACGCGAAACATTTCATTAAAAAGTTGTTCTTTGTCTTCGGGACGAACAAGATTCAGCACGCAGTTCGAGAGCACGACATCAACCGATTCGTCCGCGACGAGCGGGCGGTCTGCTTTAATCTCAGAGCAGTAAGCATCAAGGCGCGCGAGGTCTGCTGCCGCAGCGACGGGGTTTGCGGCGAGGTACGCATCAACGAGGGACAGGTCGAGGCGCAAATCCTGTATGCGTCCTTTGCGAAATTCCACGTTGTGATAGCCGATGCGCTCCCCGATGCTGTGCCGGTGCTGCTCAGCCAGCGCGAGCATCTCTTCGTTCGCATCCACGCCAATGACGCGCCCCGTTGAGCCAACAATCTGCGCCGCGATGTAACAAATCTTGCCCCCGCCCGAACCCAAGTCGAGCACGCAGTCGCCCTCGCGCACAAATGCCGAAGGGTCGCCGCAGCCGTAGTCGCGCTCTTTGATCTCGTCGGGGATGACACTTAAAAACTTCGAATCGTATTCGACGGGGCAGCACAACTCGGCTTCGCGCCTCTGCGCTGCCCGGCCATATCTTTCATTGACCGCCTGTTCCACATCCATGCGCGTGATCATTTTCCGCCCTCAATGTTTATGCTCACTCTCGGTGGGCAGCCCCGCGTCAACCCAATCCTGCTTGCCTTCCGCGTAATCTCGCACGTTCGTGTACCCAAGCGCCGCCAGTTCACGGGCGGCTGTTTCTGAAGCGTGTCACGTCGGGCTGGCGCAATAGACCACAATCTCCGCGCTCTGGTCCGGCATGAGCTTGGGAGCCAGTTGCGTCACTTGGTCGGGCGGCAGGTTGACTGCGCCCGGCAGGTGCGCGTGATGATAAGCCGCCGCGGGCAGAGTTTCGACGAGCAGAAACTTGTCGCCGTGATCAATCTTCTCCTTCAGTTCATCTCTCGAAATCGTCTTATCCATCGGTGTCACTCCTTTTCATTAACCAGCGTGAGCGGTTTCGACCTGCTCTCCTTTGAGGAAAGCGGAGACGTGCTCGGCCACTTCGTCCGGCTGGTCGAGCATGAGGAAGTGGCGCGCGTCTTTCACGCGCACGAGCTGCGCGCCGGGGATGTCCCGCGCCAGACGCTCGCCGTACTTCACCAGTTGAAAGAGATCATCCTCGCCCCACAGGATGAGTGTTGGCGTTTCTATCTTCGGGAGCAAGGCGGTGATCTCGGTCGTTAAATTCGTGTTGAGCGCCGCCGCATTGCGTATCAGCGAAAGCTTGCCGACCTCCGTGGTGTAAGGCGCGAGGAGAGAGTCGAGCAGTTCGTCATCAGGTGATTTGGCAAAGCCCTGTTTGAGCGCCCCCTTGAGCATCGTGATGGCGCTCGCGGCAGAAAGCTTGCGGCGCGTCTCTGGGTGACCGAATTGCAGCATCGCTTCAATCGGCCAGGAGTCGTAGCAGACCGTGTTCATCACGCAGAGACGCATGACGCGATGCGGGAAGAGCGTCGCCAACCGCAAGGCCACGCCGCCGCCGATGTCGTGCGCGACGATGTGTGCGCGCTCAACTCCCGTCTTCTCCATCCAAGCGTCAATCATCTCAGCCTGCCGCGCGATGGAGCGGTCAAACCAGTCGCCCTTGTCGGAGTAGCCGAAGCCGAGCAGATCAGGCGCGAGCACGCGATTCTGTTTGGCGAGCGCAGGCGTGAGGGCGTGCCAGAGGTAGCCCCATACGGGGATGCCGTGGATTAGGATGACGGGTTCGCCCGTGCCTTCATCCAGATAACTGATGAAGCGGTCGCCGAGTTCGGCGACGCGCTGCATTGATTGAAATTCTCTCCAGTTCATCGCGCACCTCCTTGGACTGCCATCCGACGCGGCGTTGCCGGAAACGGCGACTGCACAAGCGTCTCGGGCGTCTTCCAGTCGAGCGAAAACAGAGCGATGTTGATAATCAGCGACGGCAGAAGACGCTCGAACTTTTCGGTCGTCTTGGCTATCTCGCCCGCATCCTCGCCGAGTTCTTCGACGCGTTCGCGAGACAGCGGCACGGGAAAGGGAAGTGTGCGCGCGAGCTTGCGCGCCGTCTCGCGTAAATTGTCAGAAGCCCGTTTGAACTCGTCGCCCTGCACAATCGGCTTCAATTTTTCCCAACCGGCACTGAGATAATCGGGCCAGAGCGCGAGCGTGCGGTAGTCGCTGTTGATGGACGAGAGCGAGAGCGTCTGCTTGATGTCCCCGAAGAGTTCTTTGATGCGCTCCTCTTCCGGCTCTGACGAGACCATCTCCATCGGATACATCCGTGCGGGCACGCCCCGTTCGACGAGTTCAACGTCCGCGCTTGCTTTGCCGCTTTGTTCCGGCTGCTCTCCATCGAGCGCGAGCTTCACGGCGGAAGTGAAGACGAGCAGCTTAGGATTGATGTAATGGTACAGATCGAGCGCGGCACGAAGCTGGTAAGCCTGACTCTCGCCTAAAGCGGCGCGCGCTTGATTCTCAAGTCGGGGCAACTTGTCGGCGGCGCGCACCGCTTCGGCACGTACGCTATCCGCTGCCGTCTCGAAAGCGCGCGTCTCCGCTAAGGGTCGCATCGCGTCCCACATCGCCGGAAAGAACTTCTCGTATCCGGCCCACGTGCGGAAGTTTAGATTGATGCCGGTGACACGCAAGCTTTGCCTAATCTCATGATAGACGCGCTCGATCTCGCCTTCAGCCTCATGCTCTGTCACCTGTTTCTGTTTTCCGAATCCCAGCATCACATCCCTCCCGGATTCTTTAATCACACGTTGTTAACTGGTCACAGCTTTGACGAGTTTATCACTCACGCAACTTCTCGCCCTCGCTCTTCTTGGGCCTCAGCGTTTCGTCGCGGTTAAGACCTAGTTCTTTCTGCCTGGCAGGAGACGATCCTTCCGGCGGATGTCCCAGACCAATCTTGATCTCTCGCCATTTCAGTTTCAGGTCTTCCGTCAAATGGCCCGGCGGCTTGTATCCATAAGCCCGGTACTTTCCCGGCTCGACCTCGCCTTTGTCGCGGACGAAAGCGGCGAAGGCATCCGTCCACTCGTCAAACTCTGCAAAGACGTTCGTCTCGGCTGCCATGTCCTCGGCCTGATTGTCGCTGTACTTCTTGCCCTGCCCGAACTCGACATAACGCCAGAGCTGATCCGGGACTTCGACCCCGCCGTAGCGACATTGCCAGACGAGCGGCGCGTAAGTATCGCGCATCTCCGGGAAAGGCTCTTTCTCAGGATCGAAGTACTCTTTGTGCCGAAGAATCTTCGGGCGTCCCCGGTCGTCCAACTCATCGCCGCCGCCATCCCCGTAGCAGAAGAAGCCAGCCGTGCGCCCCCCCAGATGATTCGTGCTCAACTCCGCCCACTCCGGCGCATGTTCCAGCTTCATCGCCATCTCCTGATTCTTATGTTCAATCAAATCCTCACGCGGGTTGCCCCCGTTCATGCACACCAGCCGGTCAAACATCAGCTTCAGATTGCTCGTCGGCGCGTACCAGTTGACCGGGCCGATGATGGCCCAAGCGTCCGCCAGATCGAGCCGCGCGTACATGTCCAAATCCCACATCAAGTCAGGTTCCGCCGAACTGTTCTTCTCATAACAGTTACACGGCCACACACAGAGCGCCATCGAAGTCGAGACGCAGGCGTTGCAGCTTTGTATGCGCGCACGGGCATAGACATTGCCGAGGTCTTCGTAATCAATCTCCCACTCCTGCGGGAGGCGCTCACTCATGCGCAGCATCAGCGTGCGCGACTTGGAATCGACGCCGGGGCAGTTGTACTGCCGGCGATCTGAGCCGGAGATGAGAAGGACGCGAAACGGTCTTTCCGGAGTCGGGAGTTTGCCGTTGTCATCGTTGGGTTTCATTATCTATCCCTACCACCCTAAAGCCGCTCTCATGCGAGCACCCTGTCAGCAATCCCTCACAGGATACTACTTCTGTGCGAGCCGGATGACATTCAGTTTACCGGCATAGATGGTCGTTATTGAAAAAAGTCTGACATACTTGAGCGCAATTATGCCGCTCAGTTTATACTTCAGACTCTTCACAGGATTTTGTCGGCACTCTCAGCCAGTAACGCGGCGACTCCATGATGACGTTTACATCATCTGGCCGATGCGGCGACTCCGAGTTCTTTCCTTTTAGCTAACCTCACGAAGCCCGCTCCGAGAATCAGGCCGTAGAGGACGTGCCCCACTAGGCTGCCCATCGCCACCATGCGCATCGGTGCCATCATCAGCGATGCGAACGGCGGCATTCCGAGAAACACCGGCATCAGAATCTGCGCGCCCAACACCCACCAGATAACGCCGTAGAGCGCTCCCCATCCCAGCCCCCCGCCGTAACTCTGTGCGCGACCGCCCAGCGCGAGGCCGAAGATCGCCCCGATGACTGCGCTGTTGAAGAGATGATAGAGCCAGCCGACAATCATGCTATCGGAGCGCACGACCATCGCCACCATCTGCATCATCGGCATCTGTCCGCCCTGCGGCGTCGGGGCAGTCATCATCTGCATCATCATGCCGAACACTACGCCCGCGATAAGACCGGCCACAACGCCCGCACCAATCTTTGAACGCATTACTACGTCCTCCTTTGAAATTCCGAATTGAAATGCATCCCTCAAACTGTACAAGTTTCCGACAGAGGGATTTATTCCGAATTTTTACGGTTTTCCGCCTTCTCTCTATGTAAGCCTGCTTACATAAACCCGGCTTCAATTTTTTTAATCTCTTTCTGTTCCGAACGGCTCACGTTTGCGTTTCTGTAGCCAGGGTTGGCTTGGCGGGAATAATCTGCAGCTTTTTTGACTTGTTCAGAGTAGTAGGCAGGGACGGGAGATGGTTGAGCGACTTCCCGGCCTGCACTGTAACAAGAGAAAGCGAGAAAGCCTCTTGTTTAATCGCTTGTCGCGATGGCAGCGCGAAGAATTCGAGAGTCACGCGCTCGTCCATTTGAACACGCTCGTGCGTGCAGCCGTGCGCCTGACAGTAGTGGGGGGGTTGGGTGTTTGGGGGGGATATGGTTGGTTTAAAAATATTGGTTGAGGAGTGAGAAAAACACAAAAAAAACAAAAAAAAAACCCAAAGAAATTTTTTTGAATTTTTT
>JBBRYU010000189.1:0-8480 GCA_038237345.1 Pyrinomonadales bacterium | reverse complement strand
CAAGCTCGTGCGCGGCGACATCTGCGACCGCGCCGCGGTGCTGGCCGCGCTCGCCGAAGAGACGGACGCGATCATCAACTTCGCCGCCGAGTCGCACGTGGATCGCAGCATCGCCTCGGCCGACGAGTTCCTGCGCACCAACGTCCTCGGCACGCAAGTCCTTTTGGACGCGGCGCGGGCGCGCAACGTCGGTCGTTATGTGCAGGTGTCAACGGATGAAGTTCTAGGAAGTCTGCCGGAAGATGAACAGGCGTTCTTTACGGAAGACAGCCCCTACGCGCCGAACAGTCCTTATGCCGCGTCGAAGGCGGCGGCCGAGCATCTCGTCCGCGCGGCGCAGCACACGCACGGCCTCGACACCGTCGTCACGCGCTGCGGCAACAACTATGGCCCGCGCCAGTTTCCCGAAAAACTGATCCCGCTCTTCATCGCCAACGCGCTCGCGGACGAACCCGTGCCCGTCTACGGCGACGGGCGTAACGTGCGCGACTGGATTTACGTGGACGACCATTGCCGAGCGATCCTGTTAGCCCTGGAGCAAGGTCAGATCGGCGCGATCTACAACGTCGGCGCGCGGAACGAGCGGCGCAATCTCGAAGTCATCGCAAGTCTGTTGAGCGCGCTCGGCAAGCCCGCCTCGTTGATCCGTTATGTTAAGGATCGGCCCGGCCATGATCGCCGTTACGCGATTGATCCGACGAAGTGTGAGACCGAATTAGGCTGGCGGCCCGTTGAGACCTGGGCGAGCGGTCTACAGAAAACGATCCAGTGGTACGCCGACAATCCTGCCTGGATCGCGCGGGCGCGGAGCGGCGCTTATCGCGCATACTACGCGCAGCAATATGGCGTGGAGGCGGGCGCACAGTGAGAGTTTTGATCACGGGGGCCGGGGGCATGGTCGGGCACGCGCTCGTGGCGCATTGCCGCGCACAGGGCGACGAAGCGCTGGCGTATGATCGCGCCGGATTGGACATCACGAACGCGGACGAAGTAAACGCGCTCTTTGTGCGAACGCGGCCCGACACGGTCATCAACTGCGCCGCGTGGACGGACGTGGACGGCTGCGAGTTAGACCCGGAGCGTGCGCTCGCGATCAATGCTGTCGCGGTCGAGACGTTGGCGCATGCGAGCCGACACGTCGGCGCGTCCTTCGTCACCATCTCGACCGACTACGTGTTCGCGGGCGACAAGGAAGGCTACTACACGCAACGCGACGACCCCGAACCGCGTAGCGCCTACGGCATCTCGAAACTCAAAGGCGAATGGCTGGCGCAAGTGGCTGCGGCGCGCACCGTCGTCGTGCGCACGGGCTGGGTCTTCGGCCCCTTGGGCCGGAATTTTCTGGCCACGGCAATGGCCCGCGCACGACGCGGCGAACATCTAAAGGCCATCGCCGACGCCTATGGCACGCCGACTTTTGCGCCGCATTTGGCCGCGCGCCTACGCGACTTGGCCGTGCGCGATCTGCCCGGCGTGTATCACGTCGTCAATGGGGGGACGGGCACGAGTTTCGCCGGTTTCGCGCGGGCCGCCGTCGAATTGGCGGGTAACAAAGAGAGTGTGGTCGAAGAGGTCTCGATGGCCGCGCTGCAACGGCCCGCGCCACGCCCGCGCAACTCGTGTCTGCACTGCCTGCTGTCAGAAGCAATCGGCCTTGCGCCGTTGCCTGACTGGCGGGCGGCGCTCGCGGAGTTCGCGGCGACGGGGGCCACCGTTTAGCCGCACAAGGGGCGGGCACAGTTGCCGTCAGCGTTTTTTGCCTTTTCCCTTTTCGCCTTTGCCCGCGCTTGCTTTATCCTTTCCCCGCACTCTCTGCTATATTCGTGGCTGCTCCGGCGTGCCCGCGCGCCCGATCCAGTTTTAGAAGTAAGGTTGAAGAAAGATGTCTCAAGATAACCGTCTGATGCCGTTGACCCCGGCCGGAAACATTGATCGCCCCTTGCGCGATCTGGCGCAGCCCGTGCAAGTCACCGGCTCGTACTCGATGACCGAGCCGACGCACCTGCGCGACTACCTGACCGTCGTGCTCAAACGCAAGTGGCTCATCCTCAGTCTGGTCACGGTCATCACGACGCTCGTCGCGATCCAGATGTACCGCCTGCCCTCGCAATACGAGGCCAAGACGGTCATCCAGATCGAGCAGAAGAATAAGACCCTATTTCGCTCTAAGGATGTGGTCTTCAATGCCGGCACAGACCCGGCCTACTGGAACACGCAGTTGAAGCTGTTGGAGAATCCGAGCCTGCACCGACAGGTCATCCTCCAGCTCGGTCTCCAGAACAATCCGGCGTTTCTCGGCGGGCAGGCGCGCAGCAGTCTGTTCACCACCTTGCGCCGCACGCTTGCACGCGACAAGGCGAAGCCGGATGAGGCTGCGCCCGGCGCGGATGGCGGCTTAACGGTCGCGAACGAGACCACGCCCGGCACGGACACGAAGCTGACAGCGGAACAGTTAAGACAACTTGAGCCTTATGAAAATGCGCTGCTGGCCAACCTGACGGTCGATCCGGAGGAGCGCACTAATCTCGTTGACATACGCTTTCAGCACAGCGACCCGGAACTGGCGCGCACAATAGCCGATACGCTCGCGGCCGTCTTTATCGCGCGCGATAAAGCCAGCGAGTTCGGCAACACGGAGAACGTGAAGAAGTCTACGGCGGAGCAGATCAACGAAGTCCAGCAACAGATCGCGCAACTCGAACAGCAGCGCGTGGCTTACATGCAGAAGAACGATCTGCCACTCGATCCGACGATGACAGGCTCGAACGAAACGGCCGTGCGGGTCGCGACGCAGAGTACCCAAGCGCTTGAGGCGGAGAACGAGGTCAAGAAGCTCCAAGCCGAATACGATGCCGCCCAACGCGCGCAGGCGGCGGCGGACATCTTCTCGATTCCGCTCGTGCAGGAAGACAAGCAGGTGCAGTTGCTGCAAACCAAGCTCGCGGACTTGCAAGAGAAGCGGCAGGCGTTGCTCGAGAAATACACCAAGGAGTGGCCGGAGACCAAACAGAATCAGGCGCAGATCGATCAGACCCAACGGGCGCTGGACAAAACCGCCAACGACAGAGTGATCGGACTGGCCACGCGACTCGAAGCGGCGAAAAAGCGCGAGGCCGGGTTGAGGTATTCTTATGGCCAAGAGCGCGCCGCCGCTACCACGCAGGGAATACGCGTAATCGGGCTCGGCAACATCCAGCAGCAACTCGAATCGAACAAGCAGATTTATCAAACGCTCATTCAGAAAAAGAACGAGCTTGATTTGGCCGGGCAGGAGCAGCCCAGCAACGTTTCGATTCAGACGGCGGCGCGGACGCCCACGCTGGTCGGGCCGCCGCGCGTGCGCTACATCATGATCGCGCTCCTGCTCGCGCTCGGCGCGGGTGTCGGGCTTGCCTTCCTGCTTGACTATCTGGATGACACACTCAAGTCCATCGAAGACGTAGACCGGCACGTACACTTGCCGACGCTCGCGCTCATCCCCGCGCCGCGCGAGGCGCGGCGGTTGGCGTTCGCGCGCAGCGCCGCGCCCGTGCATGAAGGCGCGGAGACCACCGCGCTCACGCTCATCGAAGAAGTGCGCTCGCCGGTGGCCGAAGCTTATCGCCACCTGCGCACGTCGCTCCTGCTTTCGTCCGCCGGGCAGCCGCCCAAGACGATCCTTGTCACGTCGAGCCAACCGTCCGAAGGCAAGACGACGACTGCCGTCAACACGGCGATGATGCTGGCGCAGACCGGCGCGGAAGTTTTGCTTCTCGATTGCGACCTGCGTCGCCCGCGCATACACACTCACTTCAACATGCCGAATACGCGCGGCGTGACGAACTATCTGTCGGGCGACGCGCTGGTGAGCGATATCCTTCAGCCCTTCGACCGGCAGCCGAATTTGAAGGTCATCACCTCCGGCCCCGTGCCGCCGAACGCCGCCGAGTTGCTCGGCTCGGAACAGATGCGCCGGCTGCTCCAGCAACTGACCGATCACTTCACGCACATCGTCATCGATTCGCCGCCCGCGATCTCTTTCACCGATGCATCGATCCTTTCGACGATGGTGGACGGCGTGATGCTCGTCGTGCATGGCGGGCGCTCGTCGCGCGCGGTCGTGCGCCGCGCCAAGCAACAACTGCTCGACGTGGGCGCGCACCTGTTCGGCATCGTCTTAAACAACGTGAAGCTCGATGCCCACGACTCCTACTACGGCTACGGCTACTACTCAAACTACTACGCGCAGGGCGACGAAGCGGAAGAGACCGAGGGCGCACACGCGGGCGCGGATGGGCGGAGCGCGTAATGCGGGGCGAGTTTTGCGTCGTCGCGCCGGACGTAAAACTCGGCCGCGACGTGCGCCTCTACAACTTCGTCAACCTCTACGGCTGCGAGATCGGCGACGAGACGCGCGTGGGCACGTTTGTCGAGATTCAGAAAGGCGCGCGTGTCGGTGCCCGCTGCAAAATCTCCAGCCACACATTCATCTGCGAGGGTGTCGAGATTGAGGACGAGGTCTTCATCGGACACGGCGTCCAGTTCATCAACGACCGCCAACCGCGCGCCACCAACCGCGCCGGCACACCACAAACAGAAGCCGATTGGCCGCTTGAGCGCACCATCGTCCGCCGCGGCGCATCCATCGGCACGGGCGCGACAATCTTAGGCGGACTGGAGATCGGCGCGCGCGCAACTGTCGGCGCGGGCGCGGTCGTCACGCGCAACGTGCCCCCCGACACAGTCGTCGTCGGCAACCCGGCGCGTGTTTTAAGAGTGACGAGTGGCGAGTGATGGAGTGGCAAGTTAAACACTTGTGCCTGCTCGTCACTTGTCACTTGTCACTCATCACTGTTTTTCAATGATTTCCATCGGCATTATCGGCTGCGGCTACTGGGGGCCGAATCTGATCCGCAACTTCGTGGAGAACGAAGCGGCGGCCTTGCGCTGGATTTGCGATCTGGATGCGCAACGGCTGCACGAGATCGGCCGGCGCTACCCCTACGCACGCACGACGACCGACTATCACGAACTACTCGCCGACCCCGCACTCGCCGCCGTCGTCGTCGCTACGCCCGTCGCCACACACTACCCGTTCGTGCAGGCCGCGCTGCTCGCAGGCAAGCACGTGCTGGTCGAAAAGCCGTTCACGACGAACACACGCGAGGCGCAAGAGTTGATCGGACTCGCAGAGTCGCGCGGCTTGACGTTGATGCTCGACCACACCTTCGTCTACACCGGCGCGGTGCGCAAGATCAAAGAGATCGTCGACAGTGGCGAGATCGGCGATCTGCTCTACTTCGACTCGGTGCGTATCAATCTCGGCCTCTTCCAACGCGACATCAACGTCGTCTGGGACTTAGCGCCGCACGATCTCTCGATCATGGACTATCTCGTCGGGCGCGAGCCGGTCGCACTGACCGCAACGGGCAGCAGCCACATCGAGCAAGGCATCGAGAACATCGCCTACGTCATGCTCCGCTTCGCCGACCAGTTCATCGCGCATTTTCATTTCAACTGGCTCGCGCCCGTCAAGATTCGCCGCACGCTCATCGCCGGCAGCCGCAAGATGATCGTCTATGACGACATCGAACCGACCGAGAAGGTGCGCGTCTATGACAAAGGCGTAACCGCCAGCCGCATCGAAGCCGACACGGACAAGGCCGCCGCTTATCGCACGCTCGTCAGCTATCGCACCGGCGACGTGTGGGTGCCCAAACTCGACTCGACCGAGGCGCTCGCGCACGTCTGCGCCGAATTCCTCGCCGCGATCCGGGACAAGCGTCGCCCCGTCACCGACGGCGCGGCCGGCTTGCGCGTCGTGCGCCTGCTCGAAGCGGCGCAGCAATCAATTAATCAAGGAGGCCGTTTGATTGAACTCTAATAATGCGACCACGATGACCACCGAAGCGCCCGCGCAGCAAGTCCCGCTGCTCGATCTGAAAATGCAGTACGACTCGTTGCGCACAGAACTGCGCGCGGCCATCGAGCGCGTCTTCGACTCGCTCCAATTCGTCTTGGGGCCGGAGGTGAGCGCGCTCGAAACTGAGTTGGCGCAATACTCGCAGACGCAACACGCCATCGGCTGCGGCTCCGGCTCCGATGCTGTCCTGCTCGCGCTCATGGCGCTCGACATCAAAACGGGCGACGAGGTCATCACCACGCCGTTCACCTTCTTCGCCACCGGCGGCGCAATCGCCCGCACCGGCGCGCGGCCCGTCTTCGTGGACATCGACCCTAGCACCTACAATATCGATCCCGCGCGCATCGCCGCCGCCATCACCCCGCGCACGCGCGCGATCATGCCCGTGCATCTCTACGGGCAGTGCGCCGAGATGGACGCGATCAATGAAATTGCCGCGCCGCACGAGTTGCCGATCATCGAGGACGCGGCGCAAGCCATCGGCGCGGAAGACGCGGGCCGGCGCGCCGGCTCAATGGGGCGCATCGGCTGCTTCAGTTTCTACCCGTCGAAAAACTTAGGCGCGGCCGGCGAAGCCGGGCTGTTGACCACCAACGACGCGGCGCTGGCCACGCGCCTGCGCGCCCTGCGCGTGCATGGCGGCGCGACCGAGTACATGCACGAGGAGGTCGGCTTCAATAGCCGGCTCGACGCGATACAGGCCGCCATCCTGCGCGTCAAACTGCCGCATCTCGACAACTGGTCGCAGGCGCGGCGCGCGAAGGCCGAGAGCTACACGCTGCTGTTGACGAATGCGCGTTTGCCGTTCCAACTGACGCCGCCATTCATCCGCCCGAACGTGCGCCACATCTTTCATCAGTACGTCGTGCGCGTCGCGGCGGCGCACCGCGACGCGCTCATGGCGCACTTGCGCACGCACGGCGTCGGCACGAAGGTCTACTATCCCGTGCCGCTCCACCTGCAAGAGTGCTTCCGCTATCTCGGTTACAAAGAGGGCGACTGCCCTGAGACCGAGCGCGCCGCCCGCGAGACCTTCGCGCTGCCGCTCTATCCCGAATTGACCGTGCAGCAACAACAGTACGTGGTGGAAATGCTCAGTCGCTTTCAAGTGTGAAGGGGCTGCGCCGTGGAATTCAACGACTATTTAAGAGATAACATTTGACGAAGCAGGCTCTCATCACCGGCATTACGGGACAGGACGGCAGCTACTTGGCGGAATTGCTGCTCGCGCAAGGCTATGAAGTTCACGGCATCGTGCGGCGCATCGCGCTCGAAGACCCGCAACGCCGCTTCACGCGCATCAATCACTTGCTCGACCGCGTGACGCTGCATCCGGCGAGTCTGGAATCCTACGCCTCGATCTTTCACATCATCAGCCAACATGACTTTCAGGAGTGTTATCACCTCGCCGCGCAGTCGTTCGTGGCCGAAAGTTTTCGCGACGGCTTCTCGACGATGAACACGAACATCAACGGCACGCATTACATGCTCGCCGCGCTCAGGGAGTTGCGCCCCGCGTGTCGCTTCTACTTCGCCGGCTCATCGGAGATGTTCGGCAAGGTCGCCGAGACGCCGCAGACCGAGACGACGCGCTTTCATCCGCGCTCGCCCTATGGCATCAGCAAGGTCGCCGGCTTTGACCTGACGCGCAACTACCGCGAGGCTTACGACATGTATGCGGTGAGCGGCATTCTCTTCAACCACGAAGGGCCGCGGCGCGGACATGAGTTCGTCACACGCAAGATCACTTCGACGGTGGCGCGCATCAAGCTCGGTCAAGCCACAGAGTTGCGCCTCGGCAACTTGGAGGCGCGGCGCGACTGGGGGCACGCCAAAGATTACGTGCGCGCGATGCACCTGATGCTGCAACAGCCCACAGCAGACGACTACGTCGTCGCCACCGGCGCGACGCACACCGTGCGCGAGCTCTGCGAGTTGGCGTTCGCCGAGGTCGGCTTGAACTACCGCGAGTACGTGCAGCAGGACGACCGCTTCTATCGCCCGGCGGAAGTTGACTTGCTCATCGGCGATGCGTCAAAGGCGCAACGCGAGCTTGGCTGGCAACCCGAATACACATTCGAGGGCATGATCAAAGAGATGATCGCCACTGATTTAGAGGCCGCCAGGCAGAGCGCAAAGGAGTAGAATCGGCCCGCACGAAGAGGGCGCTCGCAGCCGTCGTTAAATAAGGGTAGTAAGCCATGAGCGCAGATACCGCGACAAATGATCAACTCGTCGGCACGGTGAAGGGGCCGGGCGACGCGCCGCACGAGTATCTGTTCATCACGGCGGACAACCGGCGGGCGCGCATCGGCGAGTTTGTCTATTACACCGCGCGCGACGGCGACGACGAGCGGCGCATCCTCGGCACGGTGACGGCGCGCAAACTCGTGCGCAATCTGCCGGACGCATTTCTCGCCGATCCGGAGACGCCGCCCGCGGTCGTCTCGTCGCTCATCGGCTTGGACGGCGAAGGTTGCGAGTTGTACGAGATCACGGTTGAGGCCACCGGCTACTTCAGTCATAAGCTCGGCGATTTCGTGAACCCGCGCATCCCGCCGGAAGCGGGCGCGCCCGT
>JBBRYU010000188.1:0-8526 GCA_038237345.1 Pyrinomonadales bacterium | reverse complement strand
CGCTCGCCGAGATCGCGCGCATCCCCGGCGTCGAGGCGGTCGAGCCGACCGTCATATTCACCGCTTACGCGCGCGCCAACGGACGCACGCAGCCGCAATCAATCGGCGGCGCGCTCGTGCCCAATCCGGCGTCGCGGTTCAAAACTTACGCTGCCGGCCACATGATTGCCGCACCCGACGCGGACGAAGTGGTGGTGGACGAAAAGTTCGTCAAGGACTTCGGGTATACGAAAGCCGCGGATGCGGTCGGGCAGACCGTCGAACTGCTCGCGCCGCCGGGCACGGAGCGGCGCGCGGATGATAAGCGGCAAAAGGAAGGCGCGGGCGACGGGCAGGGCGACGGGATGAGTTTCTTCGGGCTGCCGCTTGGCGGTGATGAAGAGGCGGCGACTGAATCACAGTTGGCGGCGCGCACACTGCGCATCGCGGGCGTGTTGAAGGACGAGGTTGAGAGCGGCGGCCCGAAGGGGCGACAGCGTTTTCGCGGCTTGATGCCGGCCGCGCGCATCTACGTGCCGCTCGCGATTGCGCGCGATTGGGCCAAACAGTATCGCGATCCTTTGAGCGAGGTCGCGTTGCAACTGGCGCGCGAGGGCGGTGTGGTCAAAGAGCAGGATGCGGAAGGCTATCCGTCCGTGATCGTGCGCGTGAGCGATCCGGACGTGTTGACCGACGTGCGCAAGCAACTAACCGCGCTCGGCTTCAGCAGTTTCAGTATCGTGGACGAGTTGGAAGAGATACGCACGTTCTTTCTGATCGTCAACTCGGCGCTCGGCCTCTTGGGCGGCATCTCGCTGCTCGTCGCTTCGTTCGGCATCGCGAACACGATGGTCATGTCGATCCTTGAGCGCACGCGCGAGATCGGCATCATGAAAGCTATCGGCGCGGAGGATCGCGAGATCAAACTGATCTTCTTCGTCGAGGCGGGGCTGATCGGACTCGCGGGCGGCGTCATCGGTTCGCTCGCCGCGTGGGGCATAGACGCGGTGGCGAACCGGCTCGCCTATCGCTTCCTGCTGCGCCCGCGCGGCGTCTCCTTCATCAATTTCTTTTCCCTCCCGCCCTACCTCTGGCTCGGCGCGATCACCTTCGCCATCGTCATCTCGATCCTCGCCGCGCTCTACCCGGCCGCCCGCGCCGCCCGCATCGATCCGGTCAGAGCTTTAAGACATGATTGAAGGGTAATGGTGGAGTCGTTACCGCGAGCGGTACTGACTTACGGGCAGAGCGGCGGATCAGGGATAGACAATGCGCCGAAGACGCGCGTGGCGGTGTCAATCGCGCCAGCGATGAGTGCGCCGTCGAGACCGTAGTAGCGGTTCGGGTAGCAACTGGGGACGGTAGTCCGGCCGCCGGGGAGCGAACTGACGGGGCGCAGATAGATGTTGCCGTTAGCGCGCATCGCGCCGGTGCCGGGTTCATAGATGATGTACTGAATGTGCAAGTCTTCGGGGTAAGGCTTTTGCACGCCGATGGTGTCCACATCGATGCCGTTGGTTTGTAACTCCAGCCAGATGATAAACCGACCCGCTTCTTCAGTCTTCGCGCGTTTGCGCGCCGCATCGCGGCTCATGCGGTCGGCGGTCTCAACCTTCAGGGCATCGGAAGCGCGCAGCCGTTGCGCGAATGTATCGGCCACGATGTTCGAGTCGAGCATCGAGAGATGGACGGACGGCGGCGAGGAATAGGTGAAGAGCACACGTGTCTGCGGCGGCGGCGTGGGCTTAACCTTTGGCGGCTCAGGCGTGGGCGTGGGCACGGGCGGCGCAACCACCGGCGGCGGCTGTCGCCGGCCCGACTGCGCTTGCATTACACCGCAAAGCAAGCACGCGAGCAGCAGATAGCCGAACAATGAAATATGCCGATGTGCGTTACTCATTCTTAGCTTGGTCTGCTAAAACACGAAGGGCCAAGGCTTGAACTTTAACCGTTGCCTCAGCGGCCGTTTGCCCATAAGCCAGCACGCCGGGCAGTCCAAGTAGCTCTGCCAGCCAGCGACCATCCTCTTCTAGCTCAAGTTCTATGGTGAAAGTCATCGCGCACCTCGAACAGATTTTAGCACGGCGGCCTTAATTCCGTTGTTTACGCCTTGCTGCCGAGCGGCTTGCCGCAACGATTGCAGAAGCGCGCGGTGGGGTCGGGTTGGGCTGCGCCGCAGGAGTCGCAGGTGTGACCCACGCGCAGGTCTGCGCCGCATGTGCCGCAGAAGGTCGAGCTTGAGGTGACGACCGCGCCGCACGTGCCGCAGCGACCGGGCAGGGGCGGAATGTAACCGCCGGCCTTGCGCGCGATGTGTGCCTCAATGATCTTCCAGGCATCTTCCGTGACCTTGTACTGCCAGTACGCGCCGAGCGCGGGCAGCGCGAGCAACAAGCCGCCGGAGAGCAGCAGCACGGCCGCCGCAATCGCCGCCTTGTCGAGCCACTTCTGCATACCGATCTCTACGCGCGTGCCGCCATGCTCCGGCGTGATCTTAATCGTCAGCGCGGTGGAAAGACCCGTCAGGTCGCGCAACGTGCTCGACTTGCGCGCTTGCAGCACGGTCGTCGCGGAGACCTGCATCGTCTGCACGTCATATGCTTCGTCGAAGATGTTGCGTAGTTCGGTGACGAGCTGGGTCGCGTCGGCCTCGACGCCGGGGTAGAAACGGTTATCCATATAAGCTGTCCAATGATCCTTTCGCTCGGTTGCTCCGCGTCGGACACGCGCGCATCATTCTACGCCTACAGGCCCGCATCGGTTCAACCTAATGCCATGAAGGCAGAGGTGAAATCTCAACCGTGCGACTTCGCCGGTTTGGCGTTTGTCTCAGGCGGCAGCTTCTTGGCCGCTGCGATGATCTCTTGCAACTCGCCGAGCGTGTTGTCGAGCGACGTCTGCTCCGCGTTCGTCGCGCCCGCGCGCATGGGTTGTAGTTGCGCGAGAAAGCGTTCGGCGGCCGCGCCGAGTTTGCGCAGCGACTTGGGCAGCAGCGGACTGTTCTCGTCGCGCGCGGCCACGTCGTCGATGTTGGTGATCGCTTCGTCGAAGATGCGCGCGAGGTCGGCGTAGAGATCGGCGTGCGTGCCTTGCGGCAGATCGCCCCATAGCTCTTTGTCCTTCTGTGACTGCTTCGCCTGATTCATCTGCGCTTGCTTCGCCTGCGCCGCCTGCGGATCGGTCAACAACAGCAGTCGCCGTTCGGCCGCTTTGATGAAAACATCCGTGCGCTTATCCAGTGTCTGCATGTTGCGTACCATTTCGACCTCGGCCGGTGTCAGGTGATCGCGTTGCGCGCCCTGCGCAGATGCGCCGCAAACAAGTGACACGAGCGCGAACAGCACAAAGGTGAGCGAGCGTTGCTTGAGCATCATGTAGTTCACTTTATGTAGGGGCCTGCGCCGTTATTTGTCGTCGTCACGGCTGGTCGGCAGGTGGTGTTGTTGGCGGTTGCTCTTTCGGCGCGGGCTTGTTCTGCTCCGGCGTTGCTTCGCGCAGCACGGTGTTGCCGTAAAAAGCTTCGAGCGCGGCGGCGCGCGTGTCGCGCGTATGTATGAAGGCAGCGCGGACGTTGCCGACGTATTCGGACGGCGTCGCGCGCCGCATCGCCTCGATGCGCCCCGTGTGCCGGAAGAGCGCCTGTTCGAGCAGTTTGAAGAGATCGCGCGTTTTGCCGTCCGTCTTGCCCGTCTGGTGCAGATAGACGAGCGTGTCTGTGATCAGTGCCTGATAGACGCCCAACTCGGCGGCAGCGGCATCATGCTGTTGCGCTGCCGTGCGCTGCTCGGCGCTGGCGAGGCGCGCGTCAGCTATATCCAATGCGAGGCGCGTGCGCGCCTTGTTGTCGCGGGCCGCGCCCAACTGCTCGCGGACTGCGGCGGGAATATATTTCATCGGCGGCGGCGCGGGCTGCGGCGGCAGAGTGACATCCTGCTGCGCTCGCGCTGTACAAGCACACAGCAGCAACGCGCACAGCAGCAATAGCGACCATGAACGAATTTGTGTGGCTGGACGAGACATGAATCAGACGCTTAGACGTTTCCTTAATCTTGGCGCTTGCGGCGTTTCTCGCCGCGCGCGATCTGATTGCGCAGACTAGGCAGACGCAAGTTGACGCGCTCGATCTCATCCTTGTTCGCCTGCACGTCGGCCCGCGCTAGGAACGTCTCGTAGGCGGCGAGCGCCTGTGTGAACTCGCCGATGAGATCGAGATCGCGGCCGATGAAATAATACACGCCGGCCAAATCGGGCTTCGCATGATTGACCCATTGATATTCGATGAGCGCCGCGTCGTATTGTTTCAACTCGTCGAGCGCGGTGGCGAGGTTGGCGTGCGCGGCGTAGGTGTCCGGGGCGACGGCGAGCACCTTGCGGAGCAACGGCACGGCCTCCGCGAAGCGACGCGCTTGCACGAGCGCGGCGGCGTAGCCGGTGGCGTAATCGGAGTTCCGCGGCTCAAGTTCGATGGCGCTCTGGCAATGCGCGAGCGCGCTCTGCGGATCACGCGCGCGATCAATGGCGCAGAGACGCGCGTGCGCGACCGCGTTTTTCGGATCGGTTTGCAGCAATGCAAGCAACGCCGGGCGTGCCACTTGCGGAGCGTCGCTGTTGGCCGCAGCAATCGTCGCAGCGGGCGCGGCCGCCGTTTGCCCGTTCGTGTCCGGCGCGCCGGCGGCCTGTCGGGCCGCTAACGCCTGTAACTCGGCGATGCGTTGCTGCCATTGTTTGACGCGCGGCGATTGACCTTGCGCACGCAAGAGGAATTGTAAATCTTCGGTGGCGCGTGCGTAGTCGGCGGCGGCGGCGCGTAGTTCCGCGCGCTCTTCACGGGCGATGATGTTTTTCGGATCGAGTTGGATAGCGCGCTTAAAACTGGCCGTCGCTGCTTTGTCGTCGCCTGCGGCGCGTTCGAGGCTGCCGCGCGCGGCCCAACTGTCGGCGTCCGCGCTCTCGTCACTCGTCGCACGTTTGAACAGAGCGAGCGCCGCCTCCTTGTCGCCTGCGCGCAACCAGAGCAGGGCATATGCGACGAGCGCGGTCTGATCGTCCGCATCGAGTTCAAGGGCATGGCGCAAAAACGGCTCCGCCTCTTTATCACGTTTCTGTTGCGTGAAGAGTAAGCCGAGCGCAGTCTGCGGCAACGCCCATTCAGTGCGCAGTTCGGCGGCCCGACGCAAAGCCTTTTCGGCTTCCGGCAGGCGATTGAGGGCGGTGAGCGCAAGGCCCTTTTGATACTCCGCTTCAGGGTATTCGGGGCGCAGTTTGATCGCTTCGTCGTAGAGCGTGAGCGCGCGGTCGAGTTGGTTGCGCGCCTGCGCTGCCTGTGCCTTTTGAAAAAGCTTGAAGGGATCGTCCGCACCCTCGCCCGTCCCGTCCACGTCCTGCGCACGCAGTCCGCCTGCCCCAAGCAGACAGAACAAGGTCAGTAGTAAGAAGGTGAAAAAACGTGAGCGCGTGCGAGACAGCATCGAAAGAATTTCCGGCCTGAGTTGGTGTTATTTGTCTGCGGCACAAGCCGCATGAACCGTAGTGTCTTGCTCGGCGTCGAGCATAACACGCACGCGCGGAGGGCGTCTATTTGTGCCCGGTTGCGCAGTGTGTATGTGATGGATGATGGGTTGCGCTGTCGGGATGCCTGCGCTAACATGCGCCGCATCCCTGTTTTACCAGAATCAATGTTGAGCGCAAACTGAGACGCAGCAGAGTAAAAGCGAAAGGCGCGCCGCCGCGGGCGGTCGAAGTGGAGAGACGGATAGCTGTGAACGATTTGGTAATCGAAGCATCGGCTTATCCCACTGATGAGATCGTGGCGTGTGCGCCCGCCGCCGCCGAAAAAGAGCGTGCGTTGCGGGCGCTCTGCCGCGAACTCGGCTCGGTCGTGGTCGCCTACTCCGGCGGCGTGGATAGTTCATACGTCGCCTACATCGCCACGGCGGAACTCGGCGCACGCGCCTTGTGCATCACGGGCGACTCGCCGAGTCTCGCCGCGCATCAGCGCACGCAGGCCCGCGACATCGCCGCCCGCTTCCATTTCGCGCACGAAACTATTCAAACCGAAGAGATGAACGACCCGCGCTACACGGCAAACGCGGGCGACCGGTGCTATTTCTGCAAGACCGAGCTGTACGACAAACTCGCGCCGCGCGCCACGGCGCGCGGCTTCGGTGTCGTCGTTGACGGCTCGACGACCGATGACCTGGGCGACTACCGACCCGGCCGCGCCGCCGCGCAGGAGCATGGTGTGCGCAGCCCGTTGGTTGAAGTGGGTATGAGCAAAAGTGAAGTGCGCGAGTTGAGCCGGCGCGCGGGGCTGCCGACGTGGGACGCGCCCGCGAGTCCCTGTCTATCTTCGCGCCTTGCCTACGGTACGCCTGTGACCATCGCGCGTCTGCGCACGGTTGACACCGGCGAAGAGATCATGCGCGCATTGGGCTTTCGCGAGTTTCGCGTGCGCCATCATGACGAGTTAGTGCGGCTTGAGATTGCGCCGGCGGAACTTGATCGCGCGCTCGACCGTGCCGTCGCTGATGAGCTTGCGCGCCGTTTCCGCGCGCTCGGGTTTCGCTACGTCACGCTTGACCTACACGGCTACCGCACAGGCGCGATGAACGAAGTCTTAAAAACAGTGACGGGTGACGGGTGACAAGTGACGAGTGCTGAAAATAATTTAACTGTTCGCTCGTCATTTGTCACCCGGCACTGTCTTTTAGGAGATTAAAATGGCCACTGCACTTGTTGAAGACCAGATCATGATGCCGAAAGAGACGAATCCTTTCGAGTCGATGATGTCGCGGTTCGACCGGGCGGCGCAGTTGCTCAATCTCGATCCGGATTTGTACGCGGTGCTGCGCGTGCCGAACCGCGAGTTGAAGGTTTACATCCCCGTGCGCATGGACTCCGGGCGCATGCAGGTCTTCGAAGGCTTCCGCGTGCAGCATAACTTCGCGCGTGGGCCGGCCAAGGGCGGCATACGTTATTCGCCCGACGTGACGCTGGATGAAGTGCGCGCCCTCGCCGCGTGGATGACGTGGAAGTGCGCGGTCGTCAACGTGCCGTTCGGCGGTGGCAAAGGCGGCGTCATCTGCGACCCGCAGCAAATGTCGCTGGGCGAGTTGGAGCGCATGACCCGGCGCTACGCGGCCGAGTTGATCGACTTCATCGGCCCCGAAAAGGATGTGCCCGCGCCCGACATGAACACGAACGAACAGACGATGGCGTGGATCATGGACACTTATTCCATGCACGCGCGCCACACCGTCACGGCGGTCGTGACAGGCAAGCCCATTGACATCGGCGGCTCGGCCGGCCGCCGCGAGGCGACGGGCCGCGGACTGCTTTTCGTCATCAACGAAGCGATCAAGCGATTCAAGATGTCGCCGCCGCAGACGCGCGTGGTCGTGCAAGGCTCCGGCAATGTCGGCGGCATCGGCGCGCAGCTTCTGCACGAAGCGGGTTACAAGGTGGTCGCCATCTCGGATGTGAACGGCGGTATCTACAACCCTGAAGGCATAGACATCCCGGCCGCACTCGCGCACCTACGCGCCACCCGTTCGTTCGAGGAATATCAAAACGTCGAGCGCGTCTCGAACGACGAGTTGCTCGAACTCGAATGCGACGTCCTCGTGCCCGCCGCGACCGAGAATCAGATTCGCTCGGACAACGCCGAGCGCATCAAGTGTAAAGTTTTGGCCGAGGGCGCGAACGGGCCGACCACCGCCGCCGCCGACGAAATCCTGCACAATAAAGGCGTTTTCGTCATTCCGGACATCTTGGCGAACGCGGGCGGCGTAACAGTCTCCTACTTCGAATGGGTGCAGGACAGGATGGGCTACTTCTGGAAAGAGAACGTCGTCAACGAGCGTTTGCAGGACGTGATGGTCGCCAGTTTTAACGACGTGGTGAAGTACGCCGACACGCATGGCGTGGACACGCGCACCGCCGCCTACATGCTGGCGATTGACCGTGTAGCCTATGATACGCGCATGCGCGGCATCTATGCGTGACAAAGACGTGCGGGGTTTTTTACGGCTAAGTAGTGAAAATGTCTTGATTTCCGTGCGAATCTAAGATATGGTCTGCCGGGGTTTGTTGTCACAGGAACAATGTGAGGAACGTGAATGATGAAAGGTCAAGGTTCCTGACAGCGAACTCGTAGCGTTGACAGGGCGTTGCCGTTTTCGTATAAGCAGTAACGCGCACTTGCAAAAACGAGACAATACAGTTGAGAGGCGCGTAGAGGCAGAGCCAACGCCCGCGAACTTCTTACAGGGTTCGGCTCCTCTCGCTGCTCCGCTCCAGCCACAAGCCGTAGACGGTCCTGGGCGGTAGCAGTTCTAATTTGACTTTGGGTTGTACGCTTGTAGTTTGGGGTGTCTGCGTCTCGGTCAGTCGTAACCGGGTCGTGCGTGAGTTACAGGTTCTGCATGTCGATGGATAATCACCAACACACAGTAGGCCTGCACGCCGAGTCGGCGACGGTGACAACGCAGTCGCCCCTGCCCGCAAAAGTACCTTACTCATTTCGCAGGAGGAATGCGATGGGATTCG
>JBBRYU010000187.1:0-8537 GCA_038237345.1 Pyrinomonadales bacterium | reverse complement strand
GCGCTCTGCGCCATGGACACAAACATCATCCCGCCCACGATCAACCTGGACGAGCGCGACCCCGACTGCGATCTCGACTACGTGCCCAACGAAGCGCGCGAAGCCCGCGTCCGCGTCGCCCTCTGCAACTGCATCGGCTTCGGCTCGAAGAACAGCGCGCTGGTGGTGGAAAAAGTTTAAGGTTAAAAGTTCAAGGTTCAAGGCGCGGTTTGAACACAACTTTGAACTTTTAACCTTGAACCTAAAACTTTGAATTTATATGTTCCGCCAGCGCAGCTATGAGCTTGAGCATTTGGACAAAGGCGACTACACGCCTGCGGAGTACGAGGGCTGTTTAGTTGAACTGCGGCTCATCAACGAGTGGCTGGGCGATGCGCGAGCGTTGAAGCGTTCCTTACTCGCGGAGATCGCGCGTGTGGAGTTGACGGATTTCTCAGTGCTGGACGTGGGCGCGGGGTCGGGCGAGTTGCTGCGCGTCGCAGCGGACGAGACAAGGCGGCGCGGGTGGCGGGCGCGGTTCGTCGGGCTTGAGTTGAACGAACGCTCGGCGCGGGCGATCAATGAAGAGGCGCGCGCGTATGCGGAGATCGCGGCCGTGCGCGGCGATGCTTATCGTTTGCCGTTCGCGGACGGCGCGTTCGACTACGTGATCTGCTCGCTCTTCACGCATCACTTCCGCGACGAGGGCGTCGTGCGCGTGTTGCGCGAGTTCGCGCGGGTGGCGCGGCGGCGCGTCTTCGTGATCGATTTGCACCGGCATCCGGTGGCTTATTATTTTTACACGACCATCGGCCGGCTGTTTCTACACAACCGCTTGATCCGCGCGGACGGCGCGCTCTCGATCCGGCGCAGTTTCAAACCGGCGGAGTTACGCCGGCTGGCGGAGGAGGCGGGGCTGAAGCAGATTGAAGTACGGCGGCGTTTTCCTTATCGGTTGGTATTGAGCGGCAGCAAGACGTAATACGCGCATGGCGACACGAGCGGTTTAAGTTAAATGATCAAGCGGGACGACAACGGGACAACTGACTACGACGTGATCATCGGCGGCGGCGGGCCGGCGGGCGCGAGCGCGGCCATTCGCTTGGCGACAGCGGGCGCGCGTGTGTTGCTCGCCGAACAGAAAAAGTTTCCGCGCGCCAAGCTGTGCGGCGAGTTCATCTCGCCCGAATGCCTCGCGCACTTCGCGCAACTCGGCGTACTCGCAAGTATGACTGCGGCGGGGGGCACGCACATCAACACGACGGACTTCTACACGCACGGTGGGCGCAAAGTCTCTGTGCCGAGTGCCTGGTTCGGACACGCGGGCGGCGGCGGTTCGGTCAACAACGATACAGCCGGCGGCGGCGCGCTGGGCTTGAGTCGCGCGGAGATGGACGAGCGTCTGTTGGTGCGTGCGCGGGCGGCGGGCGTGGAGGTCTGGGAAGAGACGCAGGCGTGCGGTCTCCTGTTGGAAGACGGGCGCGTGCGCGGCGTGGAGTTGCAACGCGCGGGCGCGACGCGCTCGTTAAGCGCAGCGATCACGTTGGACGCGACGGGCCGTGCGCGGGCATTGGCGCGCCGCGTTGAACGTGCGCGCGGCAGCGACGCGCCGGCAGACGCGCACGGGCGCACGCATAAGATACGCGCGCCGCTCGTCGCCTTCAAGGCGCATTTGGAGAATGTGCAGCTAACCGCGGGCGCGTGCGAAATCTACTTTTATCGCGGCGGCTATGGCGGCTTGAGCCGCGTCGAAGGCGGCTTGAGTAACCTCTGCTTCATCGTCGCGACGCGCGACGTGCGCGCCCGCGCGAGCGACGCCGAACGGGTCATGCGCGAGGTCGTGATGACGAACCGGCGCGCGGCCCTTACACTGCGCGACGCGCGCGTCCGCTCCGCATGGCTCGCGGTCGCGTTAGAGAGTTTCGGCCGTTGGCCGCTCGTGCCCGCCGCAGGGCTGTTGACCGTGGGCGACGCTGCCGCCTTCATCGATCCGTTCACCGGCAGCGGCATGTTGATGGCCTTGGAGAGCGGCGCGCTCGCCGCCGATGTGATCGCGCACGCTCTACCCAACTTGCGCACGGGCGACTCTTTCCCCGCGCTCGCCGCCGACTATCGCGCACGCTATCGCGCACGCTTCGATGCGCGCCTGCGCGTCTGCTCGCTCCTGCGCCGTGCCGCCTTCGCCCCGCCCGTTGTCATTGCGACCGCCGCACTTGCCCTCAACACGAGCGCGGGCCTGCGCCGCGCGCTGGCCCGCGCGACCCGCCAGTCTGCTGTCAGTACGACAAGGGAAAGGTGAGCGCGCGGCCGACTCGCAAACCAGACTCGACTCCCTCGTGTCTCAACGCCAGGGGCCCGAACTCATAGACCCGTCTGCCCGGCCCGCCCATGGTTGTTTTCAGATTTATTTAAGAACTCTTTCAGAGAACTTAAAAGACTTCCGCTCGTGTGGTCGAGTATTGTCCGCCGCGCGTCGCGTGGTGTCATTGGGGCGGCAGAGTCAGCAAACTCTGGCGTGCCCCGCAGTGTTAGGGCGAGGCGAGCATCCGGCCCGAGAAACGATTGCCTGAGAGCTAAGCCACCTGCAAGGAGAAATCATGCACAAGAAATACTTAGCGCTCGTGCTGAGCGTCATGTTGATCAACTTGGCCTGCGCCGGGCCGGTCTGGGCTAAAGCGTCGGCGGACAAAGAGGCACGCTTAGCCGCCAAAGTAAAAGCGAGCGTCCTCGCGTTCGGCACGGGCCCGGCGGCGCGCGTCAAGGTCAAGCTGCGGGACAAGACGAAGTTGGAAGGCTATGTCAGCGTAACCGGGGAAGATTCGTTCGTCGTGACAGATACGAAGACCGGGGTGGCCACGACTGTGCCTTACCCGCAGGTCAAACAGGTCAAGGGCAACAACCTTTCGACCGGCGCGAAGATTGCCATTGGCGTCGGCATCGGCATCGGCGTACTGCTCTTGGTTGTGCTCATCAAGTGCAGGGGCAATGACTTCTGCAATTGAGCGCGGCGCGCTCGGCGCGCCGCCCGGCCCAGCGCTCAAGTGCTGCGAACGGGGCCGAAGCAGCAGCGCGCCAAAACTGTTCGGCGTGCGCTCTTCAGCTATGGCCCGCTGCGCAAAATCAGATGACAAAGGAGTCGCCCATGTACAATCGCAGGCATACCTTCATGCTGCTCGTCGTGCTATTCGCGCTGCCTGTGTCGGGTTACTTGCTGGCTGCGCAGCCGCGCGGGCGTGCTTCCGCGCCGGACAGACAAGCCGAGATAGTGCGCGTCGATAGGGCCGGGCCGAGAGCCGCGCCCATGCCTGCCCGGCTAGTCGCAGCGGCCGCGCCGCAGGCCAACGGGCGCATTGTCTTCGCCAGCAACCGCGACGGCAACCACGAAATCTACGCGATGAATGCCGACGGCAGCGAGCAGACCCGGCTCACTTATCACCCGGCTTACGACGATCAGCCGCGCTGATCGCCCGACGGCACACGCATCGCGTTTATCAGCAACCGGGACGGCAACTTCGAGCTGTACCTGATGAACGCCGACGGCACGAATCAGTCTCGCCTGACCAACAATCCGACCGCCGACGGCTTCCCCGCCTGGTCGCCCGACGGCACGCGGATCGTGTTCGTCAGCGGCAGCATCTTGGACGAGAACGGCGTCGAGTTGTACGCATTGAACGCGAACGGCAGCAACTCCGTGCGGCTCACGAACAACGCCGCGCTCGACTGGTTCCCCGACTGGCAAGCCCTGTCCGCGCCGCCGCCCGCAAACACGGTGCAGTTCAACGCCGCGAGCTTTCAGGCGAACGAGAGCGCCGAGCAGGCGACGATCACTGTGACGCGCAGCGGCGACACTGCCGCCGCGGCCATGGTCGGCTACGCCACGGTTGACGACCCGGCGGCCGTGCGGTGCGATCAGCTCAGCGTCGTCAGTCCGGGCACGGCTTACGCGCGCTGCGACTACGCGACCACGGTTGATACGCTCAGCTTCGCTGCCGGCGAGACGCAGAAGACATTCACCGTTCCGCTCATCAACGACGCGCACGTCGAGCCGCCGGAGACCGTGCAACTGCGCTTGAGCGCACCCGCCGGGGCCACGCTCGGCGCGCAGAGCACGGCCACCTTAACCATCGCGAACGACGACACGAATGCCAACGTGCCCAACCCGATCTTCCAGACGCCGTTCTTCGTGCGCCTGCAATATCTTGACTTCCTCTCGCGCGAACCGGAAGCAGGCGAGCCGTGGTCGGGCGTGTTGAATCGTTGCCCGGACGTGAACAATCTCGATCCGAACAGCGCGGCGGCCGGTTGTGATCGCATCCTCGTCTCGTCGTCCTTCTTCGGTTCGCCCGAATTTCAATTGAAGGGCTTCTTCGTCTATCTGTTCTATAAGGTCTCGTTGAGTCGCCGGCCGCTCTACGACGAGATCATTCCCGACATGCGCGCGGTGACAGGGCAGACCCCGGCCGACACCTTCCAGAAGCGCACCAACTTTGCGCAGGCTTGGACGCTCCGCCCGGAATTCAGAAGCCTCTATGATCTGTTGCCGAATCAAGCTTACGTCGGTGTGCTGATGGATCGCTACCAATTGGCGAGCATCACGACGCCCGATCCGGCCAATCCCGACGGCCAGCAGTTTGTCACGCTGACCAGAGCCGAGTTGCTTAATCGCCTGGACGCGAGCGGGGCGCAACACTTGACCAGAGCGCAAGTCTTGCGTGCGCTGGTGCAGAGCCGCGAGGTGAACGCGGTCGAGTTCAACTCTGCGTTCGTGGCGATGCAGTATTACGGCTATCTCAGACGAACGCCGGAAGAGAGCGGCTATCAGTCGTGGCTCAACTACCTGAGCGCACACCCGACCGACTTTCGCACCATGGTTAACGGCTTTATGAACTCCACCGAATATCGGCTCAGGTTCGGCCAACCGTGATAAGCGAGCGGCGTAGGATAGTGGTCATGAGGTAATGCTGCGGTGCTCTGCGCCGCAGCGTGGCGGTCTGACTTGAGCTTGGCGTTGCAACGCCGGGGACAATGAATGCCAGTGCCCTCAGCGCGGTAGCGACGGCTGAATTCAATCGTCGCTGCCGCGCCAAGCAAGCACCCCGCAGGTTGACCGTGGGTTAAAACGCACGGCTAAATTCATCTGCCGCGCAAGCAGAAAACAGCGACGTTGGATGAACATCGGCGGCGCGGTATGCGCCTAGACTACGAGCCGCACACGGCGCAGGATATCGGCAAACTGCGGTTCAGTGCGGATGTTGTCGAGCAGTGGGTCGAGGGCGGCCCAGATCAAACCTTCGGATTGATTATCGCAGGCCCGGTGCAGCCACGCGAACGCTTGCGTCTGATCGCCGAGCGCCGCGTAGATGACTGCGATGTAGTAGGGCGAAACATAGCGTTGCTGCGCGAGTTGCTGTAGCTCGCTAATGACTTGCTGCGCACGTTCCGGCTGCCCCAACTTGGCATAAGCATGGCCCATGCCCGTGAGCAGGGGCGGAGTGCTGCCGACCAGGTCATTCGCGCGCTGGTACTCGGCGAGCGCTGCATCGTAATTAGCAATCTGTGCGTAGGCCATGCCGAGCAGGAAGCGCCCCAGATAAAAATTCTGTTCCATGTCCAGCGTCTTACGATACTCGACGATGGCCGCCTCATACTGGCGGGTGAGATAAAAATGCCAGCCGAGGCCCGCATTGATCGGGAGCGAAAGCGGCTCAAGCTTGCGTGCGTGCGTTAACTCCGCGAGGGCTTCGGTCTGCCGGCCCATCGCCGTCAAGTAGTGGCCGTACCAGTGATGCGCGGTCGGATAATTAGGATCGAGTTCGATGGCGCGCAGGTAGCCTTGCTCGGCCGCGGCCCAATCCCAGTTGAAAATATTGACGTAAGCCAGTGAAGCGTGCGCTTCGGCCAGCGTGTCGTCCAACTTAAGCGCCTGCAAGGCGAACTCCCCCGCTTTACTCATGGCCTCGCGCGGGGGCAACGCGCCGTATTCAACGGCCCCCAACAGGGCGTAGGAGTCGGCGAGACCCGCGAGCGCCAGCGCGAAACTGCGGTCGAGCGCCCGCGCGTCCTCGAAGTGTTTAATCCCTTCCTTAAGCCCGGCCAGCGTGCGCTTGTTCCAATGGTAGCGACCCAGCAGATAGCAGTTGTAAGCGGCGCTATTAGTAGTGTGCTGCTTCGTCAGCAGTTGTTGCTGCGCGCCGCTTAATTGCAGGCGCAGGTTGACCGAAATTTCCCGCGAGATCTGTTCCTGCACCGCCAGGATATCCGACAGGTGGCGGTTGAACTGCGCGCCCCAGAGTTGGCGTCCGTCGGCTACATCAACCAGTTCAGTTCTAATGATCAAGTTGCTGCCCAGTTGCAGCAGTTGCCCTGTCAACACCGCTTGGACGTTCAACTCACGCCCGATCTGCTGCGGGTTAACTGTGCGCCCTTTGTAATGAAAGACGGTGCTGCGGGCCATGACGCGCAGTTGGCGCAGTTGTGCGAGGCTGTTGATGATGCTTTCGGTGATACCGTCAGACAAATATTCGACGTTTGGATCGGCACTGGCGTTGACGAGCGGCAGCACGGCCAACGAGGTCAGCGCAGGTGCGGGCACCGTCTTGTCTTTCCTGTCCAGCGCCGCGTTGTGGTTGCCGGCGAGTCCGGCCGCGCCTGCGCGCACTTCCTTCACACGGGCGATGAAACGATAACCGCGCTTCGGGATGTTTTCGATGTAGGGTTGATTGTTCGCCTGCATGCCGAGTACCCGCCGCAGTGTCGAAACGTTCACCGCGAGCACGTTCTCTTCGACGAAGCTTTCGGGCCAGACCGCTTCGAGCAGCCGCTCTTTGCTCACGACGCGACCACTGTTCTCGACCAGCAGGCGCAAAGTGTCGAACGCTTTCGGCGTTAGCGGCAGCAACTCACCGTCGCGCCACAGCAGAGATTCCGCCGTGTCTAAACGAAAGGGCCCAAACTCGTAGCTTAGCTCTTCGCGCGCGCTCATTGTCGCTTACAGAACTTTTTAAGAACTCTTTCAGGAATCTTAAAAGACTTGCGCCGGGTTGGCGCGTATTGTCTGCCGCGTCGCTTGACGGTGCTGTGGACTGGCTCGCGAGGCCAGAGGGTGTTTGTGCGCCTTGCATTGTAGCGGCTGGATGTAAACGGGACAAGGCGTAGCCACAGCGCCGCGTCCACCAATGCCGAGAGGAGAATAAAAAGAGATGCTTTCTCCGAACAAAATGTACTTCAGATCGCCGGCCCTTTTTCTAATTATCGCCGCCCTCGTGGGGCTGCCCCTGGCCCATGCGCAAGCAGCTAATAAAGACAGAGGCCTGACCGTCATGACGCGCAACATGGACGAGGCGACAGACTTTGGGCCGATCTTCGCCGCGCAGACCTTCCCTGAGTTCGCCACACAGGTTGCGGCGGCCTACGGCGAGGTGCAGCAGAGCAAGATCGCAGAACGGGCCGCGGCCATCGCCCGCGAGATAGAAGCCACGCAGCCGCAGTTGGTCGGCTTGCAAGAGGTCAGCATCTGGCGCACAGGCCCCTTCGGCGGCCCGGCCACTGTCGTAACCTATGACGCGCTCCAGTCGCTCCTCGACGAGCTTAATAATCGTGGGCTGCATTACACCCCCATCGCGGTCTTGGCCGAGTTCGACGCCGAAGCACCCAGCGCCCTCGGCATCAACATTCGCTTCACCGACTACGATGTCGTGCTCGCGCGAACGGATCTCAAAACGTCGGGCCTCAAACTAGCGAACATTCAGGCGCAGCATTTCGCCACCAACTTAGTCTTCACCAGCCCTGTCCTCGGCACGTTAACCATCCCGCGCGGTTGGATCGCCGTCGATGGGAAGATTCGCGGCAAGGAGTTTCGCTTCGTCACCGCGCACTTGGAGTCTTTCTCTCCGCTGGTCCAGATCGCGCAGGCGGACGAGTTAACGCAAGGGCCGTGTAACACGGAGTTGCCGGTGCTACTGGCCGGGGATTTCAACTCGGATGCGGAAAGCAGCGACCCCATCCAGAACACCGCGTATTTCCACCTGCGCGCCGCCGGTCTGGCGGATGTGTGGCCAGCGACGCACCCCGGCGAGCATGGCTTCACCTGGCCGCTCCACGGCGAAGACCCGTACACATCCGCCAGCACGCCGACCCAGCGGATCGATCTGGTGCTCTACCGGGGCGGAGTTGACCTGCGCGGGGCAGCACTCATCGGGCACACGACCGCAGACCTTACGCTTTCCGGGCTGTGGCCGTCCGACCACGCCGGGGTGAGAGCGTCCTTTACCTTAGAGCCGTAGCAGTACAGCGGAGGCGCTGACTCTCTGCGTAGCCAGCGTCTCCCTTTCGCATATACATGGCGGCGCAGCCAGTTCACTGCGCGGCACGCACGGAGTAGACCGATGAATCACCATGCAACGCCCCTGTCATCTTACCGCCGCATCTCGCCCCTGCCGCGGAAGCGGGTGCTGATCGTCAACTGCTACTTCGACGACACGCGCCGCCCCATCCGGCGCACGAGCAAAGTGCCGTTGCCGATGGGCCCCGTCTATCTGGCCGGCGCGTTCGCGCCCGCG
>JBBRYU010000186.1:0-8575 GCA_038237345.1 Pyrinomonadales bacterium | reverse complement strand
GCGCGCTCGTGCTGTTGCCGGGGCCGCCGCGCGAGATGCGCCCGATGTACGAGACACACATCGGACCGAGGCTCGGCGCGAAGGCGGGCGACGTGCGCGTCGTGCGGCGCGTGCTGCGCGTGTCGGGCTTGGGCGAGTCGGCGGTGGACGAGCGCATCGCGCCGGTCTATACGCAGTACGATAATCCACAGACGACCATCCTCTTCAATCGCTCGGAGATCGAGATACACCTGACCGCGCAAGGGAAGACGGAGCAGGCGGCGGAGCTTTTGCTCGACGGATTGGCCGGCCAGATCGAAGAGCGATTGGGCGACGCCGTGTTCGCGTTTCGCGGCGAACAGATGGAAGAAGTTGTGGGCTTGCGGCTCGCCGTCAACGGCTTCACGCTGGCCGTGGCCGAAAGCTGCACGGGCGGCCTCGTCGCCGGGCGTTTGACCGAAGTGCCCGGCTCGTCCAGCTATTTCAAAGAGGGGTTGGTAACTTATTCAAATGAGGCGAAGGTGCGTCTGCTCGGTGTGCCGGCCGATCTGATCGGCGAGTACGGCGCGGTCAGTGCGCAGGTCGCCGAAGCGATGGCCGAAGGCGTGCGCGAGCGCGCTGAAACGAATTTCGGCTTAGCCGTCACCGGCATCGCCGGCCCCGGCGGCGGCACGGAAGACAAACCCGTCGGTCTCGTCTATATCGCGCTTGCGGACGATGCGCACACAGAGCATCGCAAACTCCTCCTGCCCGGCGACCGTCAGCTCATCCGCTGGCGCGCCGCCCAAGCCGCGCTCGACCTATTGAGACGGCGATTGATCTGAGCATGTGGCCGACAACCGTCATCATCCTCGCGTACCTGTTAGGCTCGATCCCGTTCGGCTATCTGATCGTTCGTGCGCAGGGCGGCGGTGATGTGCGTGCGAGCGGGTCGGGCGGGACGGGCGCGACCAATGTGACACGACGCGCGGGCAAAGGCGCGGGTGTGTTGACGCTCGCGCTCGACGCTGCGAAGGGCGTGTTCGCGGTCTGGCTGGCGCGTTGGTTGTTGACGACGGGGTTCGGCGTCAATTGGTGGGTCGCGTGTGCTGCGCTCGCCGTCATCGTCGGCCACTGCTTTCCGATCTGGCTTAAATTTCGCGGCGGCAAAGGCGTTGCCACCGGGTTGGGTGTTTTTCTCGCGCTCGTGCCGGCGGCGGTGGGCATTGTCGCTATCGTCTTTTTGCTCGTCGTCTGGCGCACGCGCTACGTCTCGCTTGGCTCGATCACGGCGGTGGCGTTGCTGACGCCGTGCGTCTGGTTGCTCAATCGTGTGCGCGGCGAGCCGACACCACTTGCGCCGCTCATCGCGGTCGCATTAGCGGGCAGCGCGTTGATCATCTACATGCACCGCGCCAACATCGCGCGGCTATGGCGCGGTACGGAAAGTAAACTCAAACTCTGAAGATGCGACGTATCGCGATCATGGGTGCGGGTGGTTGGGGCACGGCCTTGGGGATGGTGGCCGGGCGCGCGGGGCATGAGGTGCGCCTGTGGTCGCGGAACGCGGAGGTGGTCGCAAGCATCAACCGCGAGCGCGTGAACAGTGTCTATCTCGCGCCGCATCAGATCGAAGGCGATGTGCGCGCGACGGAGGATACAAGCGCGGCGCTCAGTGCGGCGGAGATCGTGATCTTGGCCGCGCCGTCGCACGCGACACGCGGGTTACTCAGGCGCATGGCGGCGGACGTGCGGCCGGAGATGATCTTAGTCAGCGCGACGAAGGGCATCGAGAGCGAGACGGGGCAGCGCATCTCTGAAGTTGTGCGCGCTGTGTTGGGCGCGGACTGTGCGGCGCGGTTCGTCTGTCTATCCGGCCCTTCATTCGCGCAAGAGGTCGCGGCGCGGCAACCGACCGCCGTTGTCGCAGCGAGCGCGGACGAGCAACTGGCCCGCACGGTACAGGCAGCGTTGAGTTTCGAGAGCCTGCGCGTCTATACGAACGCGGACGTAGTGGGGACGGAGTTGGGCGGCGCGGTCAAGAACGTGATCGCGGTGGCGGCGGGGATGGTTTCCGGGTTAGGATTGGGCGCAAACAGCGTCGCTGCTTTGATCACGCGCGGGTTGGCAGAGATCGTGCGGCTGGCCGTCGCGCAGGGCGCGCGGGTGGAGACTTTGATGGGGCTCGCCGGGCTTGGCGATCTGGTGCTGACCTGCACGGGTGGGCTATCGCGCAACCGTTTTGTCGGGCAAGAATTGGGGCGCGGCCGTACGCTCGCGGAGATACTCGCGGGCATGCACGAAGTTGCGGAGGGCGTGCGCACGACACGTGCGGTCAAACTGTTGGCAGACAAGCACGATGTCGAGATGCCAATCACGGCGCAGGTGCATGCCGTGTTATATGAAGAGCAGAGCGCGCGCGCGGCCGTCGAGCAATTGATGACGCGCCCGCTCAAAGGCGAGTTTGAAGAGACAAGGGATTGATTCAAAGAATCAATGAGTAAATTAAGCAATACTCAAGCCGTCGAAGAGAAGGCGCTGCTGACCAATCGCGCGGCCTTTCACGAGTATCACATCGAGGCCAAGTACGAGGCGGGTATCGCGTTGACGGGCACGGAGGTCAAGAGCATCCGCGCCGGGCAAATCCAGTTGCGCGAGTCTTACGTCGCGGTGCGTGACGACGAGGCGTGGTTGTTCAACGCGCACGTTTCGCCGTATGCTTATGGCAACCGCGAGAACCATGATCCGACGCGCACGCGCAAGCTCTTGCTGCATCGTCGTGAGATAGAGAAACTGGCCGAGGCTGCGACCGTAAAGGGGATGACGCTCATCGTGACGCGCATCTATCTCAAGGGCGGACGGGTGAAATTGGAAGTGGGTGTGGCGCGCGGCAAGAAGCTTTACGATAAGCGCGAGACGGAGATGCGGCGCACGGTCGAGCGTGAGACCCGTGCGCAACTTAAAGAACGAAATCGTTAAACCAAAAGATAAGCATAATAGGAGAAGGCTCAGATGGAGATTCAGACGAGTACGGGAAACTTCAAGGACGCGGATGTGCAGGCGCTGGCCGTCGCCGTGTTCAAAGACGAACAGGCCGGCGAAGGTCTGTTACAGGAACTCGATGTGGCGACGGGCGGTTTGCTGAAGTCGGTAATTGAATCGGGCGAGTTGAAAGGCAAAGAGGGCGAGACGGTCTACGTGCATCTCGGTGCGGAGCGCGGCGGATTGCAAGCGCAGCGTTTGTTGCTCGTCGGCGCGGGCGAGCGCGATGAGTACAAGACGGCGCAGGTGGCGCAGTGGGCCGGGACGGCTGTGCGCGCGTTGCGTGCGCGCAATGTGAAATCGGCCGGTCTGATCTTGCGCACATCGGCTGGCGAGAGCGAAGGTACGGCCGCCGCCGCGGTTGAAGGCGCGTTAATGGGTCTGTTCGAGCCGGACAAATATCGGACGATTGACAAAGAGGAGCGGCAGATCGAGCGATTGATTTTGCTCGCGCCGGGCACGGACGACGCGGCGCTCAAGCGCGGCGCGGAACGCGGGCGCATCATCGGTGAGGCGGTCAACTTCACGCGCGATCTGGCGAACGAGCCGGGCGCGTACATGACGCCGACGATCATGGCCGAGCGTGCGCACGAGATCGCGGGGCGGTTCGGGCTGGAGTGCGACGTGTTGGAGCGCGAGCAGATGGAGCGGGAGGGGATGGGTGCGCTCTTGAGCGTCGCGCGCGGCTCGGAAGAGCCGCCCAAGTTGATCATTTTGAAGTACACGCCGGAAGGGCAACAACAGAACGGCGCGGCGGACGGCGACGGTAAAGCCGAGTTGCTCGCGCTCGTCGGCAAGGGCATCACGTTCGACACGGGCGGCATCTCGTTGAAGCCGGGCGAGAACATGGAGTTGATGAAGTATGACATGACGGGCGGCGCGACCGTGCTGGGCGTGATGCGTGCCATCGCGCAGTTGAAGCCGCCGATCCCCGTGCTGGGCGTCGTGCCGGCGAGTGAGAACATGCCGTCGGGCAAGGCGACGAAGCCGGGCGATGTGGTGCGGGCGATGAACGGCAAAACGATTGAAGTCATCAATACGGATGCAGAAGGGCGATTGATTCTGGCCGATGCGATCTGCTATGCGAAAAAATTAGGCGCAACGCGCGTGATTGACATGGCCACGCTGACCGGCGCGGTCTCTATCGCACTGGGCGATGTCAACACGGGGATTCTCGGCACGGATCAGGCATTGATTGATGAAGTGATCGCGGCGGGACAGGAAGTAGGCGAGAAGTTCTGGCAGTTGCCGCTGGACAAAGAGTACACGAAGCAGATCAAGTCGGACATCGCTGACATTAAAAATGTCGGCGGGCGCAAAGCGGGCACGATTACGGCCGCTGCCTTCATCAAAGAATTCGCCGACGGCATCTCCTGGGCGCATCTTGACATCGCCGGCACGGCTTGGGGCGATGAGGCTAAACCATATCGCGCTAAGGGGCCGACAGGCGTTGCCGTGCGCACGATGTTACGAATCATAGACCGCGCGGCGGCGGCATCAAAGTAATAACAAGCGCCAGCTGCTTACTGCATATTTATGAAAGGCGTGGGACTGTAGGCCCCACGCCCTTCGCAACTGTGAAATGAGAATCAATGTTAAAAGCTTGGCGACGGTGTCATCAATTGTGTAAGGTTGTGTCTACAAAAGTACACGCTGGTATCAGTGGGCAAATGAAAAAGATCACTATTCTTGCAAGATTCCTTGCAATTTTTGACTATTCTGATCTATTGTCCTGCTGGCATAAGCATTGCAGATTTGTTGGAGTGAGCCAAAGGGAGCGGTTACAAAAAATGTCCTTGCCCCTGCCTCGATGGCCGTCCGAGGTTGAAACACCGCCCCTTTGGCTCGCCTCACCGCAGACTCCGCGCTTCTCCAGTGCTACCTCAAATCCCTTCCAATTCCTGCAAGACGAATTCGCCAGAAAATGTTATAGTGCGCCCACGGGTTGACCCTGCCTGCCGGGGGCGCACCGTGCTTGATGCGCCCCATCGCGGCCCGTAATAGTGCGTATGGGGAATTTACGCAAGTGCTCGACTATTACAAAATTTTAGGTGTTAAGCGACAGGCTTCAGCGGCTGAGGTCAAATCGGCCTATCGGCGTTTGGCGCGGCAACGCCATCCGGACCTAAATGGCGGATCGGAACAGTCTGCACGTGAGTTCGGCCTGATCTCGCTGGCCTACCGCACACTTAGCGACCCGCAAGAGCGTGCTTATTACGACAGCCAGTTAACGCGCCTCGCCAGTGGTTTTACCAGCAGCAATGGCTCGGTGCTCCAGTCGAACAATCCACACGCGCGGCGTGCGCGGCAGGTGGCGGTGCAGGCCCGGCTGGATCGAATCGTAGACAACTTCATTGACGCCGAGCGGCGCGAGACCTACGCGCTGCAACAAGCTGTTTTTACTATTGTCTCGCTCTTCCTCTCGACCTTCTTCGTCACGATGTTCAAGCCGCGCCTATGGGATAGCTTAGCTCTACCTTGGCGCGCCATCATGGTCACATTATTTCTGCTTGGCCTCTGGCAACTCTTCACCCGCTTGCGCGCCTGCTTTGAGCGCTACACCTACCAACCGAAATCGATCCACGACTCGATTATGCGCGAGGAAGAGAAGCCGGATAAACCTTTTACGCGTTTCGCCGCTTCAAGCTATCTCGTCGGTGGCTACATGCTGAGCCTGGCTGCCGGTCTGTTCGTCGGCAGTCACATGTACGATCTGATCTTGAGCGCAATCCCCGGTCTCTTCGACCCGCACGTGCGCCCTGAGTTGCTCTTCTACCCGCCCATCGCCGTGCTCATCGTGGACACGCTGCACACGATTGCGGCGAAGATCGATTAACCGGAACAGACATAAATGCGGTGAATCACACCGCGCCCTGCATACAACGGCAAGTTGATCTCATCCTCCGTAGATTAAACTGCATCTTGCCTATCGTGTGTCGCTTGTGTATATTCCGCGACAGGCGATCTGCGAACGGTCGCGTGTAAAACTTCAACAGGGCAATAGGGCACACGGAGAGCGCCGCGCACGGCTGAAACGTTTGCAGTCTCGTCGTCTCCGTTTTCGCCTCTCATGTGACTCTTATGTAAACGCCGAAGCAACAGGCGCGCCCCAGTTCGGACAACACGACTGCCGCTCAATAGTCCAAAAGTGCGGAACCCCAAAACTCGCGCGCACAGATGCGCGCCACTAACATTTAGCTCCCGGCCCTACACGCGCCGTCCCCCGACTCGCTCGCCGAGTTGACCAACTGGATGCGCTTGGGCCGCCCCCCTTCGCCGACACGGAGGTTACGGAAATGGCCAAGCGCATCACCGAACGCCAGCGCCTCGCGTTCAAACTCGACTCACTAAACGACACTGAAGTCAAAGAGGTGCTCGACTATATTTCAATCATGGAATCCATGCGCCGCGCATGCGCGTCCGCCGGTCTCTGGGAGGACGATCTTGTCGCGCTGCTCGCCGATGCACAAGAGAACCAGCGTGCGCGGCAAGCTTTCGAATGGGAAGCGGCGCGCCGCCGTGCTGCCACTGTTGTTCTGCCGCGCGTATGAGCTACATGATCGCCGCCTCGCTTTCATATCTGCGCACCAATCGGCAGCAATGCATCTTCATTTGCCGCCGTATGCGTGCGTTTGTCTGCTTTACGCTCGCCATCATCCTGGTAGCGGCCTTCTCGCTATGCAGTGCTAAACACGTTCATGGCGCGCAGTCCGCGCTCACGCCGCAACAGCGCGAGATCGAAAAGGAGCGTGCTCGGTTAGCTTCTGCCAATACAGAGGAGCGGCGGGACGCGGTAACACGCCTCGGCGCAATGCGCCGGCCTGATGCCGCTCGTGCCGCCGTGCTTGCGCTCCAAGACTCCGCCATCATTGTCCGCGCCACGGCCGCACACGCAATTCTCTCATTGCCTCCGGCTGAAGCCACTGCGCTCCTCGTCCCGCTACTCGCTGACCGCCAAGAATTTGTTCGGCGTGCGGTCGCTTATGCGCTAGGTGAGACACGCAATCGCGCGGCTGTTGACGCGCTGGTGGCCGCGCTGGCGCGCGACAAAGAGGCGGGCGTGCGCGGCGCGGCCGCTGTCGCGCTCGGCCGGCTCGGCGATGAGCGCGCCGTTGCCGCTCTCAGTGAGACGCTCGGCCGGCGTATTCCCGGTACAGGTGTTTTCAGTCGCATCACACGGGGCAAGATGGACGAGAATGAGTTTGTCCGGCGCGCTGCGGCCGCCGCGCTCGGCCGCATTGGCAGTCGCACCGCCGCGCCTGCACTTATCGCCGCGCTCACAAACGAACATGCTGGCGATGATGTGCGCCGCGAAGCCGCACGCGCGCTCGGTATAATTGGCGATCCAGCGGCCATACCCGCACTTCGCTCTGTCCTCACCGCACGCGATCCCTACCTCGCTCAAATCGCTTTCGATGTCTTACGCAAACTCGACCCGGCGAGCGTCCGAATTCCGGCCTGACTTATCACTTTTATTAGCGACTTCAACTCCTCTGCGGTCTCTGTGTTGAACTGACTCTGCATTAACGGCAATTGTGAAACTACCCATCCAGTACAAACAGAAGGGCCGAAGTTGAAGACAATCAACTCCGGCCCTTCTGTTTGTCAATGCGATGGACGCGCTTAACTCTCGGTCTTCTCGCCGCGCCCCTGACCTTTGCGTGCGACCTTCGTCTGTGCCGGAAGGGGCAGTCCGACACCGCCCGACTTAGCTTCGGTCTCTTCAATTACCGGTTCAGGCTCGCCCGCCTCAGAGATCAACGCGCCACCCGAACGCTTCGAGAAGACGAGCCGCTTGTTCTGCTCGTTCAGATCGACGTAGACCAAATCGCCCAAGCCCACCTGTTCGGTCGCAACGAGGTTCGAGAGCGCATAAACAAGGAACCGCTCAATCGAACGCTTCAGATGTCGCGCGCCATACTTGAAGTCGATCCCCTCTTCCAATAGCATTGTCTTCGCGGTGTCTGAACATTGGAAGACAAACTTAGTGCCCGCCGAGCGCATGATGCGCTCCTGCACAGCCGCCAGTTCCAGATCGAGAATTTGGCGCAGGTGACGTTCCTTCAAGCTGCGGAAGACGACCACCTTGTCAATGCGGTTCATAAACTCCGGCGAAAACTTGCGCCGTGCCGCTTCGACCGCCGTGCGGTAAATCTTTTGATCGACCTCTGTGTCGTTCGGATTTTTCGCGCCCTTCGCGGGCGCGAAGCCGATGCCGCCGGAGATCAATTCGGACATCTCGCGTGCGCCAAGGTTCGAGGTCAGCACGACCATCGTCTTCGAGAAGTCCACGCGGCGATTGTCGCCCAAGGTCAGCGTCGCCTTGTCGAGAATGCCCAACAGCAGTTGCCACAGAGAATCGGACGCCTTCTCGATCTCGTCGAAGAGGACGAGCGAGAGTTTGGTCTCGTCGTTGTGGTAACGGTCGAGATTCTCCTGCGTCAGCATCGGACTGGTCTCGCGGTGGCCGAGGTAACCGGGCGGGCTGCCGATCAGCTTCGCGATCTCGTGCGAGTGCTGAAACTCCGCGCAGTCGATCTTGGTGACCGCGTTCGGGTCGCCGAACAAAACTTCG
>JBBRYU010000185.1:0-8653 GCA_038237345.1 Pyrinomonadales bacterium | reverse complement strand
ATTGCGGGTCAGTGGTTGGCACGCACCAACCCCATCAAGATCAAGAAACATGGTCGGCTGGCGAAGAGTATCTTCCGTCATGGCTTTGATTACTTACGACGCATATTATGCAATCAGGACTGCCTGTCCAAACGCTTTGATTTCATTAGACTTTGTAACCTTTTGTCCTGTACTTAGGTGCGGGGCATATTTCACCGCAGAGGCGCAGAGCGGTCGTAGAGAAACGCAGGCAGAGACTTGCGCTCACGCTGCGCCTCTGCGGGGAATTGACTCTCGCCTGATCGCCGCCAACTTAAAAGCATTAGGGCACAATCTCTGTCACGACTTCCGATGGCGGGCTGATGTTGCCGGCTGTATCTACCGCAAGCAGATAGTAATAATAACGCGTGCCCGGCTCGACCGCTTCATCTTGATAGGTCGTGCGCTCATAAAGCGCGCGGTTCAATTTCGTCCAAACATCTTTCGGCAAATTCGGATCGGTCGCCCGATAAATGTTGTAACCTGCCACGTCGCGCTCAGGGTTGGCGGGCCAGAAAAGCGATAGCTTGCCGGGGGCGGCGGCCACCGTGATGGAGGTCGGGGCGGAGGGCGCGAACTTATCTGCCGGTGCGATGGCAACCGCGTTTGAGTTCAGACTCTCGACCTGCGCGCCGCCCGTGCCGAGCGAGACGCCGCGCACGAGATAGACGTACTCTTCACCGAAACGGAAAGTCTGATCGGCGAACTCGTTGCCGCTCACGAGGTCTTTGTTAAGCGGCGTCTGCGCCGGCTCGTTCTGTGAGCGATTCGTACGATAGACGTTATAGCCAAGCAGATTGATCGGCGTTGAGCCGTCCACATTGGCCGGCGGTGTCTCCCAACGCACGATGACGGTTGCCTCGGTCGGATTGGTGACGGAGGCGAGCGCAGGCGGTTGACTAACGCGCGCCGCCGGTTCAAGCAACAGGAAGTTCGAGAAAGCGGCGCGCTGTCCCGCGTTATTGACGTAGCGCAATGCGTAGCGCAGGCGCACAGGCTCGGTCAGCGTTAGCGTGTCGGTGAACGTAAGCGTATCGGGGCGTTGTTTGATCTCTTCAGAAGGCACTGAGCCGATAAGCGTGGCGCGGGCACTGAACTCTTCTTCGGTCAGCGGCAACGGCGCGTCCGGCCGCTCGGCGACACGATAAACGTCCACACGCCTAATCGATTGCACGCTTTCGTCCGGCGCGTTCCGCCGGGGGGCAGGCCAACTCAAGAGCACCTGGTTGCCGCGCTGCACGCCGGACAACAACTCAGTGCGTTGCGGAACGTTCTCGACCGGCGGCAGCGGCGGTCGGCGTTTGCCGCACGCTGCGTGCGAGAGGGTGAGCAATAGTAGGGCGATGAGTGTTAGCCAGTATCGTCGCATTTAGACTGTCGGGCTGAAGTTTCAATTCTTGTCCAAGTGTAACAATAAAATTTGCGTAGGCGTACAACTGCAATTAGGCATAGAGGCAGAAACTTGTAATAGGTGGCGATGCCCCTTATGCGCTTACAAGATATATCGGCTCAAGTCTTGATCCTTGACAATCTCTGTGAGGGCGCGGGAAACGTAGGCCTCGTCAATCACTTGATGCTTTGGCTCAAGGTCGGGCGCGGCGAAACTGATCTCGTCGAGCACCTTCTCCATGATCGTATGCAGTCGCCGCGCGCCGATGTCTTCGGTCTGCTCGTTGACGCGCCCGGCGAACTGCGCGACCGAATCAACCGCGTCCGGTGTGAACTCAAGTTCGATACCTTCAGTCTCAAGCAGCGCCTTGTATTGTTTCAGCAAAGAGTTTTTCGGCTCAGTCAGGATGCGTTTGAAATCTTCGACCGTCAGCGATTCAAGCTCGACGCGGATAGGGAAGCGTCCTTGCAGTTCGGGGATGAGATCAGAGGGCTTGGAGACGTGAAACGCGCCGGCCGCGATAAAGAGGATGTGGTCTGTGCGGACCATGCCGTAGCGCGTGTTAACGGTTGTGCCTTCGACGATGGGCAGGATGTCACGCTGCACGCCCTCGCGCGATACATCGGGTCCGGCACCCGACTCGCGCCCCGCGATCTTATCCAACTCGTCAAGAAAAATTATGCCGGCGGATTCGACCCGCTCAAGGGCGGCCCGCGCCACGGCGTCCATGTCTATCAGCCGCTCCTCTTCTTCTTGTAAGAGATACTCCATCGCTTCGTCCACGCGCACACGACGACGTTTGGTGCGCGCCTGAAAGAGATTGCCGAGCATGTCTTTCATATTGATGCCCATCTCTTCCACGCCCTGCGGGCCGGCGACCTCGATGGTCGGAAAATTTTTCTCGCGCACTTCCATTTCAACGACGCGATTGTCGAGCTTGCCGCCGCGCAACTGCTCGCGCAGTTTCTCGCGTGTGCGTTGGGCTTGATCGTCGCGTGGCGCGTCCGTGCGCGCTAACGGCTCATCAGTCTGTGCTTCTTCCGCGTCGAAATCGAAGTAGGCGGCGGCTGCACCGGGGCGCGGCGGGAGAAGCAGATCGAGCACGCGCTCCTCCGCATTAAGCTCCGCCTTGTCGGCAATCTCCTCTGTCTTCTCGTTGCGCACCATCTCCACGGAGATTTCGCAGAGATCGCGAATCATGGACTCCACGTCGCGCCCGACATAGCCGACCTCGGTAAACTTCGACGCCTCAACCTTGAGGAAAGGCGAATTGGAGAGGCGCGCGAGCCGGCGCGCGATCTCGGTCTTGCCGACCCCGGTCGAGCCGATCATGATGATGTTCTTGGGCATCACGTCGGCGGCCATATCGGGCGCAAGCTTCTGCCGGCGCACGCGGTTGCGCAGGGCGATAGCGACCGCGCGCTTGGCCGCGTGTTGCCCGATGACATGCTTGTCCAATTCGGCCACGATCTGGCGCGGCGTCATCTCGTCCAAGCCGACGCCGTCTTCTATGTCACCTGAAAGATAAATAACCATTTTATTAGCGGGCAGCGGGCAGCGGTTAGAGGTTAGTCAGCGCAGGTCTTTACTGATCACTAACCGCTGCCCGCTGCCTTTACACTTCTTCCACGATGATGTTCTGGTTCGAGTAGATGCAGATGTCGCCGGCAATGCGTAGGGCTTCGAGCGCGACATCGCGTGCGCCCAACTCCGTGTGTCTCAGCAACGCGCGGGCGGCGGCGAGCGCGTAGGGACCGCCGGAGCCAATAGCGAGCGCATCCTCCGTCTCATCCGGGGCGATCACGTCGCCGTTGCCGGAGAGCAGGAACGAGCTACGTGCGTCGGCCACCATCAGCAGCGCTTCGAGGTGCCGCAAGATTTTGTCCGTGCGCCATTCCTTGCTGAGTTCGATGGCGGCGCGCTCAAGGTTGCCGTGATACTGTTCGAGCTTGCCCTCGAAGCGCGTGAGCAAAGAAAAAGCGTCGGCGCTTGCGCCGGCGAAGCCCGCGATAATCTTATCGTTGGCGAGGCGGCGCACTTTACGCGCGGCGCTCTTCATGATCGTATCGCCGAGCGTGACCTGCCCGTCGCCGGCCATGGCGACGCGCCCACCTCGGCGCACAAGCAACACAGTCGTGCTGCGCAGGCGCGGCATTGAATCGTTTCTCTTCATGGTTGCAAAGCGAAACTATAGGAACAGGGCGGAAGGGAAGTCAAGGAACGAGACCGACAGGCGCGTGGGGAGCTGTGCTGACGTATAGGTCAGGTGGCAATACGTGGCATGTGCGCACGATTTTAAGTTGTGCTAGTGTGGTCGTCAGAACGCGCCCCGGTGTGTGTGTGAAACTGTCAGTGGGCGAGGTGCGTAAACGACTGTGCACAGTTAGCTGTGCCGGGGGACAAGGATACGAATGGCAGCAGAGCGACCACTGATAGGCATCACCATGCGCCACGAGTTAGAGACGGAACGTTTCTATCTGGCCCGGACATACTCGGAAGTGGTCGCAGCGGCGGGCGGCGTGCCCGTGCATATTTCGTTGATTCCGGATGAGACATATATCAGGGCGTTGACGGCACATTTGGATGGCGTGCTGCTGCCGGGCAGCGCATCGGATGTAGACCCCTTGCGCTACGGGCATGAACCGCACGCGCGGCTGGGCAATGTGCATCCGCTTAAGGATGAGACGGACGCGCTCGTGCTGGCGGAATTGGAGCGGCGTGCGCTGCCGCTGCTGGCGATCTGCTTCGGGTTGCAGATTTGGAACGTCGTGCGCGGCGGCACGCTCATGCAAGACATAGAGAGCCAATTGTCGGGCGCAATCAAACACGAGCAGGGCGCACCACGCGAACGGCGCTCGCATCGCGTGCGGCTGCTCCCGGATAGTAAGTTGGCTACTCTGGCGGCGGCCGAGAGTGCGCTCGTGAACAGTCATCATCATCAAGCGATTGAGACGGTCGGGCGCGACTTGCGTGCGACGGCATGGGCAGCGGATGGACTGATCGAAGCGATGGAGGACGAACGCGCAGACCGTTGGGCCGTAGGTGTCCAGTGGCATCCTGAGATTGCTTGGGCAGGGGACGACCTCTCCACGCATTTATTCAGAGAATTCGTTGCGGCTGCAAGCCAACATGTTAAAAAAGCAAAGGCGCGCCCGCGAGCGGCCGATAAGGCCGATAGTCAGGTTATGATCAATACCGTATCGATGAGTTAGCAAGATGAGTCTGGTAGAAAGTTTAAACTTAAGGGGCCGCGTAGCGTTGGTGACAGGCGGTGCGCGTGGCATTGGGCGGGCGATAACGTTGCGTCTGGCGGAAGTCGGAGCGCATGTGGCGATCAATTTCCTACATGCGTCGGAGGCAGCGGAGCAGGTCGTACATGAAGCTATGGATTATGGGGTAGAGGCTGTGGCCATACGCGCAGATATGCGCCAGACGGCGGCGGCAGAGGCGTTGGTGCGTGCGGTCGGCGAGCGTTTCGGGCGGTTGGACATAGTGATCTGTAATGCGGGTGTCTGGGAAGGTGCGGCGGTCGAAGAGATGGGTGAGGATTTGTGGGATAAGGTGCTTGATACTAATTTGAAAGGCACTTGGGCGATCTGCCGCGCGGCGGTACCCATCTTAAAGCGTGGTCAGTGGGGGCGTATTGTCTGTATCAGTTCAACCGCAGGCCAGCGCGGCGAAGCGTTCTACTCCAATTACGCGGCGGCCAAAGGCGGCCAGATAGCTTTCACAAAGTCGCTCGCGGCTGAATTAGCGCCGGCGGGGATCACAGTCAACGCGGTCGCGCCCGGCTGGGTGGACACAGAGATGACGGCGGCGGTCTTCGCCGATGGGGCGCGGCGTGAGGCGATAGAGCGCGCGACTCCGCTCGGCCGGGTGGCGTGCGCCGATGATGTAGCGTGGCCTACACTTTTCCTATGCAGCGACTGGGCCCGTCACATCACCGGAGAGGTGCTGAGTGTGAATGGCGGTTCGGTGCTGTGAGGTTAGGTGACGAGGGGGAGGACGCGTTTTATTGTGTGCTTGATGGGGGAGAGAAGCGAATTATGTTCGAACGCTACACGGAAAAGGCCCGCCGCACGATCTTCTTTGCCCGCTACGAGGCGTCGCAGTTCGGCGCGCCAGTCATTGAGCCTGAACACTTGTTACTTGGCATTTTACGCGAGGATGAGCGACTGCTAGCGCGTTTCCTACGCGGGCCAAAGCCCCTACCTCTACGGGAGTGGCTGCGGCAGGAGATCGAGGGACGTGCTCCGCCGTTGCGCAAAAAGATTTCCACGAGCGTGGAGTTGCCGCTCGCGCCGGAGACGAAGCGCGTACTGGCGTATGCGCACGAAGAGAGTGAGCTGCTGCAACATCGGCACATCGGCACGGAGCATCTCCTCTTAGGGCTCTTACGCGAAGAGCGTGCTGTTGCATCTGAAGTCCTGTTAGCGCAGGGACTCAGCCTTCACACGGTCAGAACGGAGATAGCTGATTTGACAGATGCAGGGCCGGGAGATGTTGAGCCGCCGACAGCGACTCGGGGGCGCGCAGGGCTGGCCGGGCGCACGGGTCGACGCACTGTGTTAGGTTTAGAGATACTCTTAAGTAACAGGCTGGAAGCTATACGTGGTGCAAGGGTTGGACTAGTCTGTAATCAGGCGTCCGTGGATCACTACCTGCGCCACGCTGCTGACCTGTTCAACGCACAGAGCAACTGTAAACTGACTGCCCTCTTCGGGCCGCAGCATGGGATACGCGGCGATGTGCAGGATAACATGATCGAGACGCCGCACATGCGCGATGCGGAGACGGCGTTACCCGTCTACTCGCTTTACAGCGAGACGCGCGAACCAACTGAAGAGATGCTCAAAGATGTCGATGTGCTGGTCTGCGACCTGCAGGATGTAGGCTGCCGTATCTATACCTTCATCTACACAGTGGCAAATTGCATGCGCGCAGCGGCACGCTACGGAAAGAAAGTGATAGTCTGTGATCGGCCTAACCCGCTCGGCGGGGTGAAAGTGGCCGGGACGGTGCTTGAGCCGGAATACGCTTCCTTTGTGGGGCAGTTCCCGCTGGCGACGCGGCATGGCATGACCACTTGCGAGTTGGCCGGCATGTTTCGCGACGAATGGGGACTTGATTGTGAGTTGGAACTTATACTGATGGAGGGCTGGGCACGCGAGCAATGGTTCGATGAGACAGACGCACCGTGGGTGCTACCTTCGCCTAATATGCCGACGCTCGACGCGGCGACAGTCTTTCCGGGCACTGTGCATGTAGAAGGCACGCAACTGTCCGAAGGCCGCGGCACCACACGCCCGTTCGAGTTAAACGGCGCGCCTTATATAGAGGCAGCACGATTCGCGCGAGCGCTGGCGGCCTACGGACTGCCGGGCGTTTACTTTCGCCCGTGCAATTTTCAGCCAACCTTTCAAAAGCACGGCGGACGAACCTGCGGCGGCGTCCAAATTCATGTGACTGATCGCGAGCAGTTTGAGCCTGTAGCAGCCGGTGTAGCATTGGTGCGGACTGCACATGAGTTATATGGGGAGCATTTCTTATGGAAAGAGCCGCCCTATGAGTACGTCTACGATAAAAACCCCTTCGACGTGATCGCCGGAACGGGACGTTTGCGTCAGGCTATTGAGCAGGGGGAGTCTCTTGACACGATTAGCACGTCGTGGGCTGCTCCGTTGCATGAGTTTTCGGCGAAACGAGGCCGCTACTTGCTCTATTAGTCGCGTGGTGGTTTAGAGTTAACGAAACATGTTTACCTGTTGATCTATTACTTTAAGTTCGTCGCCGCGCCGACTCTTCAAGGATAACTTTAGCGTCCGCATATATGCAGAGTTTGGACGAATTGCTTTTGGCGTGTGAGCGGCAGCACGGACATATGTGTCCGGGGCAGGTCTTAGGTGCGCGTATGGCGCAACTTGGTTGTAGTTTGCTTGGATTAAGCGATCCGCAGGGGACAGATCGCAAAAGATTGATTGTTTGGGTTGAGATAGATCGTTGTATGACGGATGCCGTGAGCGCTGTCACAGGGGTGCGGTTGGGGCGGCGTAGTCTAAAGTATTACGATTATGGCAAAGTCGCTGCGACCTTCTTGCACACGGAGACAAGGCAGGCTGTGCGCATACTAGCCCTTGATAGCGCCAGGGCGCTGGCCGATGAGCGTTTTAGTGAACTCCAAAGTAAAAAAGAGCGCCAGATGCGCGCCTACAGAGAGGCCGATAACGCCGAACTTTTCAAAGTTGAACGCGTGCATGTTGCATACGGAGAACTGGATGAACCTGGGCGATCACGTGTACGTGTGGCTTGTAGCCGTTGTGGGGAAGGGATAAATGATGGGCGTGATGTACGTGAAGCCGATGCAATAAGCGTTTTATGTAAAGCCTGCGCGTATGGCGGCTACTATGAGGTAATAGCAGAATTGTGTGCGGCAGATGAAATGCCCTGATGCGCGTCCGATAAAGAAGGATGGTTTGCTGGGTTGCGATCTGGGAGGGAAAGAGATGGCTGCAAGGGTTGAAATGAATATGGAGAAGGTAACTGGACGAGCTTGGCTAGCAGGATTGCTGGCTTGGGTTTTACCGGGCAGCGGGCATCTTTTCCTAGGGCGAGTGAAACGCGGACTGGTATTAGGCGGCATGGTTTACTGCTTATTTATAAGCGGCCTAATACTAGGCGGACATCTGTACGGGCTGCATAATGTTGCCGATGCAGGCTTGTTGGCTTATGTTTTCGGGCTATGTGATCTCGGGGGCGGTTTGCTCTATCTCGCTAGCCTGTGGGGTGGGATCGGGCTGATCGATCAGGCCAGTCGCGCGACGGCAGAATATGGCAATATATTCCTGATGGTAGCCGGACTGCTAAACTTTCTACTGACTTTGGACGCCTTTGATCTTGGTGCTGGGAGGAAGGCATGAGACATTTCCTGTTAATGTTGGTCTTCGCGCTGACAGTCTCTATTGTCTTCGGAGTCACCGGTCGCGAATCACCGCGCGCACGATTCTTATATGGGGTCAAAATTTTCTGCGAATTCATCGGCGTCGGACTGTTACTAGGCTGGTTATTATATTGGCTGCCACTTTAACGGTAACCGTTCAGTTGTCGGCCAGCTAATAAAGACAAGCACTTACGAGGAGTTAAGCAAGCTAAACCAGCACTTAACAGCTAAAAAAAGCTGGTTTTGGCATTTTTGCTCCAAGCTTACTGCTGAGAACAAAAGGTTTATCATAACTGAACGGTTACCCT
>JBBRYU010000184.1:0-8657 GCA_038237345.1 Pyrinomonadales bacterium | reverse complement strand
GTCTTTAATGAAGAGACCGCGCGGGAGGCGCATGCGAAGGCGAAGGAAGTGCGCGGCGAGTATGTCATCGCGGTGACGGGCGAGGTGGTGGCGCGTGCGGCGGGGCAGTTGAATCCGAAGTTGGCGACGGGCGAGGTCGAGGTGCAGGCGCGCGAGTTGTTGCTGTTGAATACGGCGAAGACGTTGCCGTTTCAGCTTGAGGCGGGGTCGTCGGACGCGCTGGCGAGCGAGGATTTGCGGCTCAAGTATCGCTATCTCGATCTGCGCCGGCCCGCGTTGCAGGCGAATTTGCGGCTGCGGCATCGCGTGGTCGCGGCGGAGCGACGTTATCTGGACGAGCAGGGTTTTACGGAGATCGAGACGCCGATCCTGATCAAGTCCACGCCGGAAGGGGCGCGCGATTATGTCGTGCCGTCGCGCTTGCATCATGGCAAGTTCTACGCGCTGCCGCAGTCGCCGCAACTCTTCAAACAGTTGTGCATGATCGCGGGGCTTGATCGCTACTATCAGATCGCGCGCTGCTTCCGCGACGAAGACCTGCGCGCGGATCGGCAACCGGAGTTCACGCAGCTCGACGTTGAGCTAAGTTTTCCCTCGCTCGAACAGATTTACGCGCTGGTCGAAGGCTTGTTCGCGCGCGTCTTCAAAGATGCATTGGGCGTTGAATTGCCCGTGCCTTTCCCGCGCCTGTCGTATGCAGAGGCGATGCGGCGTTACGGCAGCGATAAGCCTGACTTGCGTTTCGGTTTGGAGCTGCAAGACCTCGCGCCCGCGCTCGCGGGCACGACCTTCGCGCCGTTCGCGGCCGCGTTGGAAGCGGGCGGGGAAGTGAAGGGCATCGTCGTGCAAGGCGGCGCGAAGTGGTCGCGCAAACAACTCGACGAATTGCAGGAGTTCGTGAAGCGTTACGGCGCGGGCGCGCTCGCGTGGATCAAGTTGGGCGACGAATTGTCTTCGTCTCTGTTGAAAGTGCTTGGTGATGAAGGCGTAACGCGCATGGCTGAGACCGCAGGCGCGGAACGCGGCGACGCGGTGCTGATCGTTGCGGGCAAGGCGGCGACAGTCGCGGCGAGCCTCGGCGCGTTGCGCAATGAGGTGGCGCGGCGCGAGAAGTTGATTCCGGAAAACGTCTTCACGCCGTTGTGGGTAACGGAGTTTCCAATGTTCGAGTATCACGCGGATGATGATCGTTACTATGCGATGCATCATCCGTTCACGTCTCCGCTCGATGAGGACTTGTCGCTTTTAGAGCGCGCGATGGAGAGCGGCGAGACCGCGCTGCTCGGCCGGATTCGCGCGAAGGCTTACGACACGGTGATCAACGGCGTCGAGATCGCGGGCGGCTCGATTCGTATCCACCGGCGCGACGTGCAACGGCTCATCTTCAAGTCGCTGGGGATGGATGAGGAGACGGCGCGGGCGCGTTTCGGCTTCTTCCTCGACGCGCTTGAGTACGGCACGCCGCCACACGGCGGTATCGCGTCGGGGATCGAGCGTACGCTGATGGTCTTGGCGAACACGGACAATATCCGCGATGTGATGGCGTTCCCGAAAACTGCGTCAGCCGCCGACCTGATGATTGACGCGCCCGGCCCGATTGATGCGCAGCAACTTGCCGATCTCGACATCAGCATCGTCACCGAGCAAAAGTGAGCGGAAAGGCGGTGGCTTATCATCACGCTCCGACGCGCGCAGTTCGATGAAATGTTCGCGCACGCGCGGGCGGCGAGTCCGGCGGAGTGTTGTGGGTTGGTAGGCGGGCGCGGCGAGCAGGCGCAGACGATCTATCCGTTGCAAAATGTCGCGGACGATCCGTTGACGAATTACGAGGGCGCGCCCGCCGAATTGTTCGCGGCGCAACGCCAGATGCGCGAGCGCGGCGAGCAACTGTTGGCGATCTATCATTCGCACCCGCACGCCGCTGAGCCTGTGCCGTCGGCGAAGGATGTGCGGTTGGGGTTTTATCCGGCGGCCATCTATCTCATTATGAGTTTGGGCGCGAATGCTGAGCAGTTGGGTGCGTTTCGGATTTTCGAGCGCGCAAAACGCTGGGAGCGAGTAGAATATCAAGTCGTCGAAACTTGAGATTGGAGCGAACCCGGCGCGCGTCCTGTTCGTAAGCACAAATTATATGTCAGAGAAGCGCAGCAAGTATGACACAGACCCGCTCGACTCGGAGTTCGCGCGGCAGACGGATGAGATATGGGGCGCGACGCGCGGGATGGAGCCGCCCCCAACGAACGAAGTGGGGGGCACGGGCGCACAGCCGGAAGAAGCGCGCATGCCCTTGCCCTCAGAAGCGCCGACGCAACGCATGGACGAGCATTTCTCGCGTTCCTATCCGTCCATTTTCATCCCACCGACGTATCCGCAGTCGCCGGTTGCATATCAACAGCCGCAGCAGCCGGCGCAATACCAGCAACAGCCGCCGCCGTATCAACAGCAATACGCGCCGCCGCAGATGGCCGCTGCGCCGCACGGCGCGGCACCCGAGCGGCACGTTGCCGGCATCAATTTCGCGGAGAAGTACGCGGTCGTATTGCCGTACGCGCCGTTCTTCATCGGCATCGTGATGGCGATCATCGAGTTGCTGCTCGTGCCGCGCCGCGAAGTGCGCGTGCGCTTTCACGCGGCGCAAGGATTGGCGCTGCAACTGGTCATCCTCGCGCTCAGTTACCTGTTCACCTTCCTTGGCTTTATCAGCCATAGTTGGACAGGCGGCGGGTTGGTTCGCCTCGCGGGCTTCATCTTTCTGATCATCTCGATGATCCGCGTCTGGAAAGGCGTAGAGCATCGCATCCCGCCGCTCAGCGACGCCACGAAATGGCTGAACGAGCGCATCGATCCGCGTAAGTCATAAAAATTAACCACAAAGGCACGAAGGGCACAAAGACAGCTTCAAGCTTTTCTTTGTGCCCTTCGTGCCTTTGTGGTTATTATCCGTCTATGAGTCGCAAACTTCTTCTCTGCGCGTGCGCCCTGCTCGTCATACTCCAACTCGTGGGGCCAGCCAGTGCGCAACGTCGTCGTCGTGCGCCTGCCGCGGCGGTTGATCTGAGCGGCGCGATGGATGCGCGCGTGCGGCAACTCGCAGACGAGTACCTGCGCGGCTACTACGAGTTCAACCCAACGCGCGCGACGGCGCTGGGCTTGCACGAGTACGACGCGCAATTGGAAACGCGCAGCGCCGCGGCCATCGCGCGCGAAGTGCGGCGTCTGCGTGGAACGCTAACGCAAGCAGCGCGCGTCGCCGAATGGCGGCTCACGCCTGAAGCGCATGATGATTTTCTCGTCCTACGGGCACACGCGCAGGCGCAGTTGCTTGAACTGGAAGACGTGCGCATGTGGCAGCGCGATCCGAACGTCTACAACCGTCTGCTCGCCGCAGGCGTAGACAACCTACTCAAGCGCAACTACGCGCCCATCGCCCAACGCCTCGATGCGCTGCTCGCGCGTGAGCGACAGGCGGCGCGGCTGCTCGCCGAAGGCCGCGCGAATTTGCAGAACCCGCCGCACATCTACACCGAGACCGCGCGCGCGCAAGTTAACGGCAGCGTGGATTTCTTTCAGCGCGTCGTGCCGCAGATGTTCGAGCACGCGGGCGGCGGGCGTCTGACGGCCGCGCGTCGTTCCGAGTTCGCGGCGGCCAACGACAACGTCGTCGGCGCGCTACAAGCTTACGCCGACTGGTTGGGGCGTGATCTGCTCGCGCGCTCAAACGGCGCGTTCGCCATCGGCGCGGAGAACTTTCGCAAGAAGCTGCTCTACGAAGAGATGGTGGACACGCCGCTCGCGCAACTCATCGCGGACGGCGAGCGGGAACTGCGCCGCACGCAGAACGAGATGCGCGCGGTGGCAGAAGAGTTCGCGGCGGGCCGCGACGTGCGCGCCGCCTTGCGACTGTTGGGGCGCGAGCATCCGACCGCCGCTGGTTTAGTCGGCGAGACGCGCGCCGAACTTGATCGCATCCGCGCGTTCGTTCACATCAACAACATCCTCACGCCGCCCGCGCGCGAGAATCTACTCGTCGCGGAGACGCCGGAGTACGCGCGCGCGTTCTCGTTCGCTTCGATGGACCCGCCGGGGCCGTTCGAGCGCGTAGCGACCGAAGCTTATTATTACGTTACGCCACCCGACCCGGCGTGGGACGCGCAGCGTCGTGAAGAGCATCTGAGTTTCTACAATCGCTATTCTTTGCCCATCGTCTCGATCCATGAAGTCTATCCCGGCCACTATTATCAATTGCTCGATCTGCCGCGCACCACTTCGCGCGTACGCGTCGTGCTGGGCGCGAACAGCTTCGTCGAAGGTTGGGCGCACTATTGCGAGCAGATGTTGTTGGATGAGGGCTATGGCGGCAACAACCCTAAGCTCAGGCTCGCGCAACTATCGGCTGCGCTCACACGCTTAGGCCGCTATCTGGTCGGGTTGAAGATGCACACACAAGGGATGTCTTACGAGCAGGGTGTGGAGTTCTTCATGCGTGAGTGTTACATGGAGCGGACGAACGCGGAGCGCGAGGCGCGGCGCGGCACGATTGATCCGACCTATCTCGTCTACACGCTCGGCAAGATGGAGATCATACGGCTGCGTGAAGACTACCGGCAGCGCGCGGGCGCGGGATTTCGGCTCGGCGAGTTTCATGATCGCTTGCTGAGCTATGGCATGCCGCCGGTAAAGATTCTGCGCATGGCTTTGCTTGGCGATGCTGATAGCGGAGTTAGCATACCGACGAATGACGCGACGGAAGATCAGACGCGCGTGGTTGATTTCACGGTATTGGCGACGGGCGCGTTGAGCGCGTACGAGGGCGGGCGGGCGGTCGAGTTGCTGACGAATGAGGGCGACTGGCGGCGCGTGTGGAATGTACTCAGCAACGGTCGCCCCGCGCCCGATGTGAATTTCACGACACAGGCTGTCATCGTAGTTTTTCAGGGGCAACGGCCGACGGGCGGTTACGCCGTCGCGTTGCGCGGCATTCGGCGCGATGGCACTGTGCTTGCTGTCAGTGTGGACGAGCGCGTGCCTGCGTCCGGTGGTGTTACAACGCAGGTCCTTACGTCTCCATTCGTGGCCGTTTCCATTGCACGCCCGGCTACGGGCACAACGGCGCGGTTCGCGGATGAGCCAAGCACGGGCGCACGGCAGCCGTTAATGCGGCGACCCGGCATGCGTGCCCGCAGACGCCCTAAACGGCGGTATTAGCGAACAGGAAGCGGGTCGTGGCGTGGGCGAATTGAAACAGCCGCGCAACGAAGTTCGCTTATTCGATAACGCGGCGCACTGAACGATAACGCATAGATGTGTGCTGAAATGGGGTCGAAATTCAGGTCAACGATGTCCGGTTAGGATTCATCAAATAGAGGCAAATGAATGCCGCCGAGTACCCCGACCCTCGCGGCTGTTATTTGGCAAAAGTTTGTCTCTCTCCCCGGCCGCGCGGCGAATTTTTATCTGCGCGTGGTCTCTTGAAAGTTTGTGTGGGGAGAGGACGCTGGGGCATGACGAAAGCGGCCGAAACCCTCTGGCGAGTGCGCGGGGTATCCGCCGCTTTCTGGTTTTGCGACAGCAAGTGATCATTTGCGCGTGTGCAGTTGCCGCGCGCGTTTCGGAGGAGAAAAAGATGACCCATAAATTTAATCAACCACGGCAAGCGCTGGTCGCGACGCTCGTAGCCTTCATTCTGTTGGCGCTGCCTTTGAGCGCGCTGGCCGAGCCGACGCACATCGTGCCGCCGAAGAACAGTTACAGCACGCAGGACGACCTACAGGCCGGGCAGCAAGCGGCGGCCGAGGCCGAGCGGCAACTGCCGCTCCTGAACGACCGCGATGTAGTCGACTATGTTAATCGCGTCGGCTTCCGGCTCGTCGAGTCGATCCCGGAAGAGTATCAGCACCGCGAGTTTCGCTATTCGTTCAAGGTCGTCAACCAGAAAGAGATTAACGCCTTCGCGTTGCCGGGCGGGCCGATGTACGTCAATCGCGGGATGATCGAAGCAGCGCGCAACGAGGGCGAGATGGCGGGCGTGATGGCGCACGAGTTGTCGCACGTCGCGCTCCGGCACGGCACGGCGCAGGCCACGAAGGCGCAGAAGTATTCGATCCTCGGCGGCATCGGCGCGATTGCCGGCGCGGTCATCGGCGGCGGCATCGGCAGCGTTGTCGGGCAAGGCTCGCAGTCGGCCGTCGGCGTCTACTTCCTAAAGTTCAGCCGCGAGTATGAGACGCAGGCTGACGTGCTCGGCTCACAGATCATGGCCCGCGCGGGCTACGACCCGAACGATCTGGCCAATATGTTCAAGACCATCGCGGCGCAGGGCGGCAGCGGCGGCCCGTCGTTTCTGAGCGACCATCCGGCCCCGGCCAATCGTTATGCGCGTATCAGTCAGGAAGCGCAGTTGATCGGCATGGTGCGCAACCCGATCAAGAACACGGCCGACTTCACGCGCATCAAGGCGCGTCTGCGCGGCGCAGGCGGCTACCAGACGCAGCCGCGCGCGGGCAATGAGCAGGGTACGGGCAATGAGCAGGGTTATCCCGGTACACGCAACGACCGCGTGCCGCTGCCGTCCACGCGCTACCGGACGGTTAATCCGGGCTGGTATAGCATCTCTGTGCCGGACAACTGGCGCGATTACGGCGCGGAGCGTTCGGCCACGTTTGCGCCTGAAGGCGCGACCGATCAGAGCGGCATCACGCACGGTCTGATCCTCGGCGTGGATCACGAGCAGACTACAGACCTGCGCGGCGCGACCGATCAGTATCTGAGCGAGTTGTTGCAAGGCAACTCTTATCTGCGCCAACAGAGCAACTACACGCGCACCACTGTCGCTGGGCGGACGGGTTACGTTGCGACGCTGACAGGGCAATCGCCGCTAACAGGACGCATGGAGCAGGTGACGGTCGTCACCACCATGCTGCGCAACGGCGACCTCCTCTATCTTGATTTCGTCGTGCCGCAGAACGAGGCGCGCAACTACCAGAGCGCCTTCAACACCATCCTGCGCAGTCTGCAACTCAACGAGTAGCGCACGGCGCATTAACCAACAAAGAAAAAGCGGGCCGGTGATTGCACCGGCCCGCTTTTCGCTGGGAGCGCAGGCATCTTGCCTGCAAGCGTGCGCCAGCACGCTCAATGCATTCTTAACATGCAAGCTTGAAAGTGATGCATCCGTTTGTTCGCGCCTCCGGCGCTCATGGCAGGCAGGGATGCCTGCGCTCCCAGCTAACTCGTAACCGGTAATTTCTCGCCGCACTCCGGACAAAATTTCGGTCGCCCTTCCGGTTGATGACCGCAGCCCGTGCAGGTCAACTTCGGCGGTTGCGCCGGTGTGCCACATTCGGGACAGAACTTCGCCTTGCCTAGCCCTGTGCCGCAACTTGCGCAGAGCGGGCCGGTCGCCGCGGCCGGTGCGTCAGTTGTGGCCGGTGGCGCGGGCGCTTTGGCGTAAGCGTCCGCGCTCATGTCAGTCTGCGAAACGTAGTCGGTCTGCCGCGCCCGCTCGTGCAGTTGCTCGCGCGCCGCATCAGCCTTGGCCTGCGCGTGCGCCGACGCGAACTCTTCCTTGTAATCGGGCGCGCACTCTTCGCACTGTCCTGTCTGCGCGTTCCAACAGACTTCGGGGCAGACCCAGCGCCCGCAGCGCGAGCATTGATGAAAATGCTCCTTGCCTTCCGCGACCGCCTGCTCCAACGCATCGTCGTGCGCCTTACCGCCGACCGTGCGCTGCAACTCGTAAGCGGAATTGCCGGCCGAACTAGCCCAGCCGCCGAAGAGATCGCCCGCCGCCCGCAGGAGCGATCCGGCCGTGCCCATTGCTGAGGCTTGGAAGCGCGTCAGAAAACCGTTCCCGCATTTGTCGCAATAGAACTTGAACTGATAACCACGATCCGTGGACAGGTCGTCATAATTTCGCACAAACTGAATGAGCGCCATCGGGTGAGCCTCCTTAAAACAGTGCCGAGTGATACGTGACAAGTGACAAGCGCAAACGCCGAACTGAAACTGATTTTAACATCTGCCGACGGCCACTTGTCACCATTTGAATGAACAGCACGAAACGTCGTGACGACGCGCGCCGCAACGTGGTTGACATCTCTGCGCCGCGCGAGTGCTTTGTTCATTGTCACACGCCTCTCGCTCGCTGTTTCAGCAGCATCCGGCACAAGCTCGCATTCCGTACCTCCACTGCACAGTCAATCAAGTTTTAGGAACATTAACTCCAATCACTTGTGCGCCCCCTGTTCGCCGCGCTCGTACTTGCACCTGCCCTCTTGCTCGCGTCGCTGCCGACCGCGACGGCGCAGAACGAGGCGCGCGGTCTTAACCTGACGAGCCAAACGCCCACACGCTACTACGCGCTGGTGATTGGCAACAACGCTTACACGTCCTTGCCGAAGTTGAAGACGGCCGAAGCAGACGCGCGCGAGGTCGAGCGGCTGCTCAGAGAATCCTACAGTTTCCAGACCAAACTGCTCATCAACGCCACGCGCGGGCAGATCGTCTCGGCTCTGTCTGGCTACCGGCGTGAATTGAATGCAGACGCGAACCTGCTCATCTACTACGCCGGGCACAGCTACAACGACAAAGAGACGGAGAAGACCTACTGGCTGCCGGTGGATGCCGAGCGCGACGATTCGTCGAACTGGATCATCGCC
>JBBRYU010000183.1:0-8768 GCA_038237345.1 Pyrinomonadales bacterium | reverse complement strand
GCACCTGATCGTGCGCGCCCGGCGGGGCGACGAGGACGCTTTCCGTCTCATCTTCGAGCGTTATAGCCGGCCCATCATCAGCTTTATCTACGACATGATCGGCGACCGCGCGCAGGCCGAAGAGTTGACGCAGGAGACGTTCGTCCGCGCCCACCGCCATCTCGGCGCGTTGCGCGAAGAGGCGAAGTTCGCGACGTGGCTCTTCAGCATCGCCAAGAACGTGGCGCGCGAGTCGCTGCGCACGGCGCATAGTCGCAGTCATAAAGTCAGTCTCGACGATGACGCCGTGCTGGAGTTGAGCGACGAACGACCCGGCCCGGCCGGCGCGCTGCTCGATAAAGAGTTGAACGAGGTCGTGCGCCGCGCGCTCTCCGGGCTGGAAGAGGACAAGCGGCTCGTGTTCACGCTGAAAGTTTTTCAGCAGCGCAGCTATGAAGAGATCGTGGCGATTACGGGTTTCTCGCTGCCTAAAGTGAAAACCGATTTGCACCGCGCGCGGACAGAATTGCGCCGGCGCATCCGGCCCTATCTGGGGGTGAAAGAATGAAGTGTCAGGAAGTATCCAGCGTTCTGGAAGAATATTTTGACGGCGAGTTGGCCGAGAGCCAGAGCCGGCAGACGGCCGCGCATCTCGCCACGTGCGCGACCTGTGCGGAAGCTTACGCCGGCTTGCAACGCGAGCAAGAATTGTTCATGCACTACGAGCGCGATGTTGCGGTGACGCCGCAACTGTGGCACGGCGTGCAGGCGCGCATCGCGGGCGAGCAAGCCGAACAGCGACCTGTGGCCGCGCCGTTCGGCGCACGCCTCCGCGCGTGGTTCGCGGCAGCCATGATCGCTCCGCGCTTCAGCCCCGCGCTCACCGCCGCGCTCGTCGCCGTCGCTATCGCGCTCACCGTCGGCGTAATGAAGTTCACGACCAAACGCGAGAGTCCGAATACGAACATTGCGGCGGCACAAAGTCCGACACCGGCGGTCAACGCGCAACAGAATGCAACGCCGTCGCCGCAGCCAAGCATTGGGCAGACTACGCCGGAACAACTCAAACAAGCTGCCATCGCCGTTAATCAGTCTGCTGCAAAGCCGCGCTTGGATGAGCGCGCACCGAAGAAGGTTGAGCGCGCGATCAAGCTTCCCTTAACGAATGGCGGCCTCCAGTATCAGCAGGCTGCCGCGCGGCAAACGCACGAGCCGACGCCGGACGATCTGGTGAAAGATGCCGAGGCGAAATATCAGAAGGCGATTGAGATTCTGAATCGCGACGTGGCCCGCCGGCAAAGTCCGCTCGACGCGGAGACGCGGGCGCGCTACGACGACACGCTCAAATCTCTCGACCGCACCATCGCCGAGACGCGCCGCGTCGCGCGCGGGCGCGACAACGATCCCGTGGCCGTCCAGTACATGCTGACCGCTTACGCCAAGAAGGTCGAAGTGCTGCGCGAGATGGCCAGAAACTAAAAGCTGTGCTTGGTTATTTGTTATTGGTTAGTTGTGCTGCGCTCGTGCGCGGCAAGCCAAGCCAAGCTTGAGCGAGTTTAGGCAAATAACCAATAACCAAGCACAAATAACCAATAACGGAACTGAGTCTTAATCATCATGCACAAACGAACTCTTAACACTTACTTCATCATCTGCGCGCTCGCCTGCGGGCTGGTGTTGCAACCGCTCATCGCCTTCGCGCAAGACGGGCAAGGCTCGGTGGCCATCAATAACTCTGCGGGCCGCGTCTCTGTCAAACTCGAACGCGGCAGCAAGGTCGCGATCAGCAATCGCTACGGGCGCATCACGATCACGGGCTGGGAGCGCGACACGGTCGAAGCCGTCGCCACCAGCGAGAAGGGCGCGGAAGCGATCCAAGTCGAGTTGACGGCTGACCCGCAGGCGCACTCGGTTCTCTCGCTCGCCGTGGTAGGGCGCGGGCAGCGGCGCACTACGCTCCTGCCGGGCATGGACTTCCAATTCGAGATGATGCCGGGGAGCGGCTTCGGCGTGGGCAGCGGCGTCGGTCGTGGCGTGGGCTACGGCCAAGGAGGCGGGGAGCAAGCGCCCAAAGCTAAACCGGCGGACAAGGACAAGGAGAAGGAGAAAGAAAAAGAACGAACGCCCAGTCCGGAGAGCAACGTGATCATCGTGCCCATGCCCAAAGTGGTCGTCACGCCGCATGTGATCGTCACGCCGAGTGGCGGGGCAGGGCGTGCGCCGCGTGCGCAGCCAGCCCAACCGGCCCGCGCACCGCAGCCGGGCGAGCCGCGCGTAGCCGGTGGTGGCGGTGAGATCAATCTCGATGTGAAGATTCCGCGCTACGCCGAGTTGAGCGCCATCGAAGTGCGTTCGGGCGATCTCACGGTCTCGAACGTGGACGGCCCCGTGAACATTACGAGCAGCAGCAGCGACATCAAGGTCAGTCACGTCGGCGCGCTCGAAGTCCACGCGCGCAGCGGCAGCGTGACGGTTGAGGACGTGAGCGGGCTGGCCTACGTCTCCGCTTCAAGTGGTGACATCACCGTGCGCCGCGCGAGCGGCGATGTGCGCGCCGTCTCGATCAACGGCGACATGACCATCGAATGCGTGCGCGGGCGCGTGGACGTGTCGAACGCGCGCGGCGCGATCAGGCTCGCCGGCATCAGCGGCGATGTGGACGCGACGACGACCAGTTCCAACATCACTTACACCGGCGCGATCAGCAACAACGGCCGCTATCGCTTGAAGTCGGTTGAAGGCGAAGTGAACATGGCCGTGCCCGATAGCTCGCCCGGCTTCACCGCCTTCATCTCTTCCTATAACGGCGCGGTGCAGACCGATTTCACGGTCAAAGACGGCGCACAGCAGAGCAGCACACCGGTCAATCATCGCGTCGAGGCGCGGCACGGCAACGGGCAAGCGCAGATCACGCTCGACTCGTTCAACCAACCCGTGCGCCTGACCCGGCTCACGACGGTCGCCGCCGTTTGTCAATAAGTGCAGAGAGGAAATGAACATCATGAGATGCAAACTTATCCCCGTCCTCGTCTGCGCGCTCGCGCTCGCGCCGTCGGCCGGTGTGTTGGCGCAGACGCCGGCCCCCGTCGCCCGTCCTGAAATTAGTGTGCGCCCGGAGATCGCCATCACGCCCGAAGTCCGCATTGACCTACCCGGTATATTCATGCCGGACATACGCATCAATCTACCGGAGATAAACATTGCGCCGCTGCCGCCCATCAACATAGACATTCCCGATATTAACATCGAAGGGCCGGGCATCTGGTTCGACGACGAGCAACAGACCGAGCGCGAAGAGTTGAAGCAGACTTATCCGCTCGCGGCCGGCGCGCGGGTCGAGTTGACGAACATTGACGGCCCCCTCCGCATCGAGCCGATTGATAGCGGCGCGGCCGAAGTCCGCATCCTCAGCTATTCGTACGGCGCGAACGCGCGCAAACTGACGGTCGAGAGCACGGGTAATAGTCTCACCATACGCGGGCCGGAAAAAAACACGCGCGAGTATGACGACACGCGCCACAGTGTCACGCTAAAACTGCCGCGCCGCAGCGAGTTGACGATCAACAACGCGCGCGACAGCGTGACCGTCGGCGACATGGATGGCGCGGTGCGTTTGCAGGGCGTGAGCGGCAACGTCAGCGTGGCGCAGGCCGCCGGCGCGGCCGACATTGCGCGCGTGAGCGGCAGCGTCGTGCTGAATCTCGCGCGGCTTGGCGGGCAAGGCGTGCGCGTGCAGGACGTGAGCGGCAGAGTATCTGTGCGCTTCCTCGATGATCTGAACGCCGATTTGCAGACGACGAACATCAAGGGCAAGGTCTACGTGGACGTGCCGAACGTCGCGGTGCAGGGCGAGATGAACCACGCTGATTTTCGCGCGAAGGTGGGCACGGGCGGCCCAGCCGTCGCCATCTCCGACGTGACCGGCACGGTGCGACTCACGCGCGGCCGCAACATCGCGGAGTTAATCAGCAGCTTGAAGGCGGGCGAGCGCTCCTCGGCGCGCATGGAGACGGCGCGCGATCTCGCCATGCACGCCTCGCAGCCGCAGGCCCGCGCCGCGCTCGTCGAAGCGTTGCAGACGGAGCAGAGCAGCAGCGTTGAGATGACCGCCGCGCGTGCGCTCGCGCCTTACGCCAACGAGCCGGAGGTGCGCGCCGTCTTCATTAAAGCGGCCGACACGAGCAAGAGCGATTCGACGCGCACGACCGCCATGCGGGCGCTTGCGCGCAACTACGCGGGCGACCGTAGCGTGCGCGACATACTGTTGCGTGCGCTCGCCACCGACAAAAGCAATCAGGTGCGGCAGACGGCCTTGGGCGCGCTGGTGAAAGAGATAGACGAGCGCGAGGTGCAGCGCGCGTTGATGGCGGCCTTGAAGAACGACACGAGCGACGCGGTGCGTATGCGCGCGACCGGCGCGCTGGCGAAGAAGGCAGATGATGCGGAAATCTACGCGCTGCTCGTCGAGACGGCCAAGAATGATCGCAAGAAGAGTGTGCGCGCACGCGCGCTCGACGGGTTGAGCGCGCGGCTGCGCGAGCATCCCGATCTGCGTCCGCTCTTCCTCGGTTATCTCGACGACGAATCGATCTCGATGCAGTATCACGCGCTCAACGGCTTGGTCGGGCTGAACGACCCCGCGCTCAAACAGCGGCTTGTGGACAAGAGCCGCGAGCTAATCATGCTGAACGGGCGCAGATACTGGAACGATCAACTCGTGCTCGACGCGCTCATCCTGTTGCGCAAACTCGACCTGCAGGAGGCCGACCGTGCGCTCGAACAACTGAGTACTGACCGCGCGCGGGTCATGCACTTCTGACTGATCTAAGCCCCGTTAGGGGCGCAAGAGTGTAGCCCGCGGCGTCAGCCGTGGGTCAACAGATAGAGCAAATGATGAAGCCCGCGAGGGGCGAAAGAATTGTCAGCATCATTCTTTCGCCCCTCGCGGGGCTTTTTATTTCTTTGCTGCTTTGCGCCCACGGCGTCAGCCGTGGGCTATACTCTACCGTCCCTGACAGGACTCGCTAACCAGTGTCGTAAAATAGACCGAACCGGCCGTCGCGTTTGTTCGTTCTCCCTCGTGAATAGACACGGCACGCTTTAGCAGCGGCGGCGCTGCCCAAAACATTTCTTGCTCGATAGAAACAGGAGATTAAACGCAGATGAAAGGCAGAATTTTTATCGTCCTCTTACTGGTCGCGGTGGCGTGGGTCGCGGGGCGACAACTCGGCATCGGCGCGCAGGGCGAGGGGCGTTACGAGTTGAATCAGAGTTACCAACTCGCGCCGGGTGCGCGCGTCGAAGTCTCAGGCATCAACGGCCCCGTCGAAGTGACGACGAGCGATTCCGCCACGGCCGAGGTGCATATCACGAGCACGGCGCGCGATGAAGATGCGTTGGAACGGCATCAGATCAGCGTGCAACAGACTGGGACGAGCCTGACGATTCGCGGCCAGAATCGCGACGGTTGGAAGTTCTGGCGCTGGTTCAACGGCGGCGACAAAGCTCGCCAGAGCGTGACGCTGAAACTGCCGCGGCAGGTCGAGTTGACCGCGCGCGGCGTGAACGGGCGCGTGACGGTCGGCGACATGGACGGCGCGGTACATATCAGCGGCATCAACGGCAAGGTTGAGATCGAGCGCGCGACGGGCGCGGCCGACGTGAGCGGTGTCAACGGCGCAGTCAGTCTCGGCCTCGCGCAACTGGGTGATGAAGGCTTGAAAGTCTCCGGCGTCAACGGGCGCGTCGAATTGCGGCTGACCGACGAAGTGAACGCCGATCTCACCGTGCGCGGCTTGAACGGCAACGTGGCGAACGATCTGCCGAACGTCTCGCTGACGCACGAAGGCCACTCTACATGGCACGGGCGCATCGGCACAGGCGGCGCACCCATCAGCATCAGCGGCGTCAACGGCAGCGTCCGGCTCACACGCGATTAAGAGCTCGGGCGCGGGTTGTTGTCCAACTGACCCGCTAACAAATTAAACCCCCGGCCCCCATGAACGGTCGGAGAGTTATTGAACTCTCCGACCGTTTCTTTGTGAGTGGATGCTGGCTGCGAACGGGACAGTTGAGTTCTTCTGTCCCGTTCATTATAGCACGCGGCATGAGCAGCTTGATGCAAGCTAGGCCTATCTTGCTACCAGCGCAGAATGGGATTTCGGATGCGTAAGAAAATCTGATTTCAATAAATAGCTGTGCTTTTGCTTATATCAATGATAGGGTAGCGCATAAGCAGTTGGTTGATTTAGAGCCGGTGGCAGAATTAAGCTTCGAGTAAGCAGCAACGAGCCACCAGTTTAATTTTGTCATCGGCTCTTAGCTTCTTTCCAACCAACCAACCGAAACACACACTTACACTCCCTTAACGAGTGGGAGTGGTTCGTGAATCTCTTTTTGCTCTTAACTGTTTCTCCCGGTTGGAGCACCTTGCAGGCAGAAACAGTCTATGCCTGCAACGGGTGAACTGGATACCCACACTACTGCCGGAGGCGGCGGTCTCTAAAATCTTATGAAAACCAAATCTCACTTACTGTTCACCGCGAACTTTACTAAGGCCCTCGAAGAAATCGAGGAAGTTGGCGGACATATTACTCAAAAATTCACAGACATTGTTTTTGTTGCCGATATGCCGGACGGTTTCGCAGTCAAGAAATTAAAGTATGCCGCTACTAAATCAACCGACAAGCTCGATGATGTATCTGCCTTGATGGTCAAAGCGTGGAAAGGATTACAAGCTAAACAAAGAGCCGCTTCAAAGAAAGCCGTCGAGCAAGCAATACCATGGGATGCAGAGGGCTTTCAGCATCCTAAAAACCCTGATAATGATGAAGAACTTAGAAAGGATTTTGATGAGCTAAAAAAAACCTTAAAAATAACTGAGACATCCACCAGTGCAACCATGACCGGAAGCATTGCCCTTGGCCTGATAATAGTTAAAGGTACGGCAAGCGGCCTCGGTTTTTCTGATGCGGAAACCCGGCTCGTGCTTCAGGAAGTAGTAGAGGGATGCCAGTTTCTGGCATCTGCCTACCCACGCGCGAAGGTAACCTTTGTTTATGTGATACACGTATTAACAATATCTGCCGCTCCAAACGATTCCTGTGATTCCTCTGAAAGTTGTGAATCGGTATTCAGAGACCCTGCCTTGGCGCAACTCGGCTATGCCGCAGGCGATAAAGGGTGTATTGCTCTTGTTGAGGACTTGAAAAAGAATAATAAGACCCAATGGGGTTATGTTGCATTTATTACCAAATACCCGCTCATTCATTTTGCCTATGCAAGTGGTGTAAAAATCTGTATGCAATATGCAAATGATGGGTGGGGACCCAATCAAATAAACCGAGTTTTTGCACATGAAACGTGTCATATTTTCGGAGCAGCGGATGAATATGCGGACTCGAGGTGCACTTGCGCCAAGAAGGGCAATAATAATGTGCCGAACTATAATTGCGTGAATTGTACGGATAGTTTATTTGATCATGTCCCGTGTTTGATGAACCAGAATACTTTATCTCTTTGTTCTTGGACAATGGGACAGCTTGGATGGATTAATCCCGCTGTTGATTCCTCACCTGTTTATGTGGGATATGATTCACAACAACATGGTTTGTATGTGGATAAAAATAATACCATCTCGGACATTTTGTATGCTGGCGGCAAGTGGCAATATCAGAATTTGCATAGTGCGGTAGTTGAGGCACCTTTAGCGCAAGGCAATCCTTTTAGTCTGGTTTATTTTTCACAACATCATACTTTGTACTGGACTAAAAATAATCTCATATGGGACATTTTATGGGATGGCAGCAATTGGCAATATGTGAATTTGCATAAAGAGAGACCCGAAGCGCCTGTCGCGCAGGGGAATCCTTTTGGTCTGATATATTATAAGCAACTCCATACTTTGTATCTGGATGTAAATAACACCATCTCGGACATTTTGTATAACAGCGATGGGAGAAACTGGGTGTATCAGAATTTGAATAAAGAGAGACCCGATGCGCCTAAAGCGAAGGGGAATCCTTTCAGTGTGGAATATTATTCACAACACCATACTTTGTACCGGGATGAAAATAAGACCATCTCAGACATTTTGTATGCCGGCAGCTGGCAGTATCAGAATTTGCATACTTCGGCACCTGGCGCGCCTTTAGCGCAAGGAGATCCGTTTAGCCTGGTTAATTATACGCAACACCATACTTTGTACAGAGATGTAGATAAAAACATCTCGGACATTTGGTATGACCACAACACGGGCAAGTGGCGGCAGGTGACTTTACAAACTCAGGTAACTGGTGCGGCTTTAGCGGCTGGGGATCCGTTTAGTCTGATTTATAATTCAGACCAACATAATTTGTATCGGGATGTAGATAATAAGATATCCGACATTTACTATGATGGCAGCAAGTGGCATCCTCAGAATTTGCATAAAGAGAGACCCGAAGCGCCTGTCGCGCAGGGGAATCCGTTTAGCATGGTTTATAATTCAGAATTCCATACTTTGTATTGGGATGTAAATAACAACCTCTCGGACATTTACTATGATGGGTCTAAATGGCATTACTATACATGGATTGTGTAGTTTATAAGATCTCCCAAATCGTCCTGATGCCAGCTATTAACAGCGATTCGGCAAGATGGCGGCAGACTTGCTTCGTCGAAACATTTGCGCAAGATTCAGCATTTATGATGCTGCAAGGGTGGGCTATGAACGGGACAAAATAACTGTTCAGGACTTACGCAAAAAGCTAAGATGTAGATAATGGCAGCATGATTACTGCCAACCAACG
>JBBRYU010000182.1:0-8841 GCA_038237345.1 Pyrinomonadales bacterium | reverse complement strand
CTCGATCAATCCCGGCAACTCCGGCGGGCCTTTGCTCGACTCTTCCGGTCGCATGATCGGCATTAACTCGCAGATACTCGCGCCGTCGGGCGGCTCGGTCGGCGTCGGCTTCGCCGTGCCCGTGAGCATCGCCAAGCGCGTCGTGCCGCAGTTGATCAAGCACGGCGCGGTCTTGCGGCCGAAACTCGGCATCTCGTCCTACGACGTGCGCAACCTGCAAGTGCGCCTGCCCGTCACGGACGGCGTGATGGTTTATCAACTCGATCCGAACGGCGCGGCCGCGGCCGCCGGCTTGCACGGCGTCCAGCAGACCAGCGAGGGCGACATCAAGCTCGGCGACATCATCACCGCGATTGACGGCGAGCGTGTCGCGGACAAAGACGATCTATTCCGCGTCCTCGACAAGCATCAGGTCAACGACACGATTCAGGTCGCCATCCTGCGCGATGGTCGCCGCAGCACCGTCCCCGTCCGCCTGCTCCCAGATCGGCGCGGCAATCTCCGCCGGTAATCGCGTCCAAGGTTCAAGGTTCGAAGTTCAAGGTTTGAAGAGTCAGGCCGCAGACTTTAAAGCTTGAACTTTGAACCTTGAATTTTTCTTATGGAACACTTCCGCAACAACGGCTATGGCTGGACGTGCAAACGTTGCAGCACTGAACAGACGGAGCGCGCGGCCCAGAGGGGCCAGCGCGCTCGTTTTTTCAGCGAAGGCGAAGCGGAAGCGCGCGAGCCGCAACTCTCTACGCTCGCCCTCGCGCGTTGGCGCGACGAGGCGCACGAGACGCTTGTCTGTCCGTGTTGCGGCGTCGCGGAGGCGGTTGATTGATCGTGCAGCGACTTGGCATGCTGTGGGCAGGTCAGCGCCACTCGCCCTGCAAGGTGAACGCCGCCCAGTAGAAGGGCGCAGCGAACTTTTGTTCCTTGAGCATTGAGACCTGTGCGGCCTGAAGCGCCGCGGCCGGCCGCTTACCTTCCTGCAATATCCCGCGATAAAAGCGCGTCATCAACTCCGCCGTGCCTTCGTCGCTCACGCTCCATAGGCTGACCACCACGCGCGGCGCGCCCGCGTACATAAACCCGCGCGTCAGGCCCACCAACCCTTCACCCTTGATCTCTTTACCCAACCCCGTCTGGCATGCAGAGAGCGTAACGAGATCAGCCGCGAGTTTCAGGTTGAACACTTCGTGCGCGCGTAAGAACCCATCCTGCGGCACACCTTGCTGGTCGTACATCGAGAGCAGGAGGCCCGAAAGCTCCGGATGCTGGCTGTCTAAGAAGCCATGCGTGGCGAAATGCACGTAACGATATGCGCCCAAGTCGGCATTGGTGACGGCGGCGCGGTTCGTCGCGAAATCGAAGACGTGCATCCGGCCGGCGGCGGCGGGCACGAGCGCGAGTATCTGTTCGGCCTCTTTGCGCGTCCCCGGCAAGCGCGGAATTTGCACGCCCGCGAGACCTGCGTCCGCTGCGGCCTGCGCGACACCCAGCGCGAGGCCACGCTGCGCCTGTTGTGCAGGGGCACCAGTCTGCGTGCGCCCACGCGCGCTCTGCCCGGCGGCGAACCGCTCGTCGTTCAACATGAAGACGGGGTCGGCCAACACGGCCAAGGTTTTCTCGGCCGCCGGCCGCCCCTTGACCTCACCTCTTAGCACCGCCAGCGTCGAAGCCGAAGGCAGATTGATGATCTCGTGCTCGATGATCAGTGGCTGGTAAGCTGGCGCGCTGTTGTTCCGCGCAACGGGGAGCGGCAGGGCCGCGAACGGGATAAATTGTAACGCGCCGTCGGCGACGATGATGAGCCGCTTGTTGCCGAGTTGCGCGGCTACGGGCGCAAGCACCAAGCGCGCTAAGCGGGCGGCGGCGGCCGGCACACCGCCGCCGGTTGCCGCAGTTGTCGTGCGCGCTGTGCTGGCAGCGAGTACGCCGCGCTCCGCCGCGCTGCCGCTTGGACTGCCCGTCCATTTGCGCGCGTCCGTCAGCAACGCATAGAGCTGTCTGGCCGCTTCTTCGATCTCTTCGCGTTTGGCTAATTCGTAACTCTTGATCGCGTCGGGCGTGACCACCCACACAAAGCTGCGGTCACGCCCGAGCGAATACTCCAACAACACCGTGTCCGCGTCGAGTAACTCCTGCGTCGCCGGCAAGGAGAGCGGTTGCGGTTGCGTGAGCGCCGCATAACGCGGGCTGGTCTGTCGAATCTGCGCCTCGACCTGCTGATACTCGCCCGTCAGCGCGTCAAGCTCTTTGGCGATGGCCGCGGACTCTTCCGCCGTGTGCGGGCCGCCCTTGATTTTGATCTGCGCCCGCGCCGCATCGTTAAGGCTTTGCTGTAAAGCGCGCTCGCGTGCGAGCAACGCCGCATCAACTCCTTGCCGTATGTCCGCGCCGGCTTCGGCGAGCGACTCAAGCAGCGAACGCGCACGCGCCCGTTCGCTCGCCTGCAATGCCCGCCCGTCATAACCGGCCGCAGGCTTCTGCTGGTGCAGTTGCATCAACAACTCGATGTAAAATTCGTAGTAATCATGCACCGAAGCGAAGTAGGAGGAGCGCAACTCGCGGCTGGCGATCTGCGTGCGCAACGCTTCGAGGATGGCGAGCGCGGCTTCGATGTCGCGGAGCGCGGCGTCGGGTTTGTTAGTGCCCCGTTCGTTGAAAGCAATATTGAAGAGCGTCCTTGCTTCGCTGCTGCGGTCGCCGATGGCTTGATAAAGCGGTAGGACTTGCTGGTATGTCTCCAACGCTTCCTGCTGCTCGCCGATGGCGAGGAAGGCCGCGCCGACACCGCTGAGCGTCTGCGCTTCACCACTGCGATCACCGACGGCGCGACTGAGCGGCAACGCCTGCTGGTAATACTCAACAGCCTTCTGCAAATTGTCCAAATCAGCATAGACCTGTCCGATCTGGCTGAGCGTGATGGCTTCGCTGCGGCGGTCACCCGCAGCCCGGTAGAGCGGCAAAGCCCGGTTGTAATAATCGAGCGCTTCCTGATTATGGTCTGATGAATAACTGATGTCGCCCATATTGGTGAGCGTGATAGCTTGACCGCCATCATCACCGGCGGCGCGACTAAGCGGCAAGGATTGCGCAAAGTAGCTGAGCGCTTTCTGGCTGTCGCCTAATTGATAGTAGAGACTGCCCATATTGTTGAGCGTCGTCGCCTCACCTTTGCGATCATTATCCGCCCGCAACAGCGGCAACGCTTGCCCGAAGTAGTCGAGCGCTTTCTGTAGCTCACTTAAGCTTAGATAGACGGTGCCCATGTTACTGAGGACGGCGGCTTGCATACCCCGGTCGGCAATCGCCACGCAGAGCGGCAAGGCTTGCGCAAAATAAGCGAGCGCCTGCTGCGGCTCGCCCAAATTACTGTAGAGCGTGCCGATAGAATTCAAGGTATCGGCCTCTTGCCCTTTATCATTGGTGGCGTGATAGAGCGGCGCGGCGGCCGCGAGTTTACTGATGGCGCGGGTGAGCGACTCTTTCGTGCCTTCTTTTTGCAACTGCACCGCCTCAGCCGTCAACTTGTCGGCCGCGGCATGCTGCTCGTTCTGCCCGCGCTGCGCTACAGCGCGCGACGCAGGCGCAGGCAGCATAACAACGAGTAGACAGAGACCGCGCAAAATGGTCGTCAGCTTCTGTTGGCGATGGCTCATAGCACTCCCTGAGTTTCGATCGTTACCGCGAGCAGGCGGCGCAACTCGCCGATGCGTGTTTCAGGCGCGCCGTAACGTGCGCGGTAGTCTGCGAGACTGCACTTGATCACGTCGTAGGCTTCGGCGCGGTCGTACACGGCGGCGATCTCGACGCGGCGCGGCGCGTCCTGCGGCAGTTGCTTATAACTGAGGAAGTAGTGCCGCAAACGATCAATCATGCCGGCGGGCACGTCTGTGATGTCCGCGATCTGCCCAAACACAAGATCGTCGGCCAGCACGGCGACGATCTTATCGTCCGCCTCCTCGCCGTCGATCATGCGCAAGCCGCCGATGGGCTTGACGCGCACGAGCAGGTCGGCGTGCGTGATCGTCTTCTCGGTCAGCACGCAGATGTCCATCGGGTCGCCGTCGCCGCGGATGCAGGTAAGATGGGTGCGCGCCTCGCAATATTTGGCGACCGCGTCGCCGCAGAAAGTTTGCGGGATGAAACCGTAAGGCGTCGGGCAGAGCGAAGAGAAACGCTGCGGCCGGTCGAGGCGCAGATGGCCGGTACATTTATCCAACTCGTATTTGACCGTGTCGGTCGGCACAAGCTCGATATAAGCGTTGACGATCTCCGGCGCTTCCGCACCGGGCGCGATGCCATGCCACGGATGCGCCTGAAAGAGCAACGCCAATAGATCGTGCAGTTTTTGCTCGTCGCCTGGTTTCGTCTCAGTTTCGTCGGCCATATCAGCTTGCCTCGTTGCGTGCGGTGGGCGCACGGTGCTGTGCTAAGATTCGGGCCTGTTCGTGTGCTTTCGTGATGCAAGTTTTTAGCAGTGAACCCAACAGACAGGCAAGCGTTTTCATGTCAACCGCAAGCACAACGGGGTTAGTTGCCGCGCCGGCCCGCGCCGTCTCTGTGCGCTGGATTATCGGCGCGCGCGATGATCTCGTCTGGTTCATCGGCTCGGTCGCGTCCAGCTACCTGCTCTTCGCGCTCTACGTCACGGGCCTCGTGCCGCTCGTGCCGCTCGTGCTCGCGTGGGCCGTGCTGATCGATGCGCCGCACGTCTTCGGCACGTTCTCGCGCACCTACTTCGACCGCGCCGAACGACGCGCGCGTCCGCGCCTGCTCTGGGGATCGCTCGCGTTCTTCGTCGTCGGCCCGCTCATGGTGCTCGCCGGTCTCGGCCTGCTCTTCTTCTTCCTCGCCGCGCTGTGGGCTTACTACCATCTCGTCAAACAGCACTACGGTTTCATGGTGCTATACAAGAAGAAGAACAACGATCTCGCGCCCGCCGACAACGCGCTCGACCGCCTGTTCATTCTGTTCGCGCTCGCCTATCCGTTCGTCGCTTTCATCCCGCGCGACGCGGAGGCGATGGCGAAAGTGCCGGCGGCGCTCCACGGCGGCTTGAATTATCTCGCCAACGCGCTGCTCGTCGTCACGATCATGATCGCGCTCGTCTGGTTAGGGAGACAGGCGCAACGCGCATGGCAAGGGCAACCGTTAGACGTGCCGAAGTACCTGCTGTTCGCGGCCGCCGTGCCGATGCACTGGCTCGTGCTGTTGACGCCGATGCCCAACAAGCCCGTCGCCATCGTCGCGATCCTGACCGTGTATCACAACCTGCAATACCATCGGCTCATCTGGTTTCACAATCAGAAGTATAGAAGCGCCGAGAGCAGAGACCGCCACGGCGCGGCGGCCGAGTTGATCAGCCGGCGACTACTTTTCTACGTGGCCTTTGGCGTGCTCTTCGGTCTCTGGTATCGCCTGCCGCGCTTCCTCGCCGAGTCGCACGGTGCGCAGGGGTTCACCGTACAGCTTATCGCTTCGTTCTTCTGGGGCTACGCCTTCATCCATTATCACCTCGACGCGCACATCTGGCGCGTCCGCCGCGACCCGGCGGTCAGCAAAGCGTTGCGCATGGAGTGAGCGCACGCCGCCGGTACAGGCTCGGACAGATTCATCACTGCCGAGAGAGGAGACAACCGTGTTGTTCATGGTCATCGAGCGTTTCAAGGACGGCGACGCTGCGCCCGTGTACCGGCGCTTTCGTGCGCGAGGGCGGATGTTGCCTGAAGGACTGCGGTACGTGGACAGTTGGCCTGCGGCCGACCTGACGCGCTGCTTTCAACTAATGGAGTGCGCCGACCCGCGCCTCTTCGCGCAATGGATCGAACGCTGGCAAGACTTAGCCGACTTCGAGATCGTCCCGGTCGTTACGTCAAAGGAAGCAGCCGCGGCGAGCAACCCGGCGCTGTGATTAATCACTCCGCCTTACCTTCACACCATGCGCGCGTGACTGCGTGCCGATAGGCAAACAACTTACGCAAACGCGGTTCGATCAAGAGCGGCGCGGCGAGTCGGCCCAATATACTAAGCGGCGGTTCGTACTCGATCTCGTCGCGCAGGGTCGCGCCGTCGGCGTGCGGGATGATGAGGTGGCGATGTCGCCACGAGCGGAACGGGCCCGTGACTTGCACATCTTCAAACATGTGCGGCGGATCGTAAGCTGTGTGTTTGGCCACCCAACGCACAGGGATGAGGCCGGCCATGCGCGTCTCAATGATCGCGGTAGAACCGATCTGCGAGATGTCCGCAGCTTTGACGATACGCGCCTTCTCCCACGCCGGCGTCAGGCGTTGAAACGCATCGGGCAATGCGTGAAACGCAAACACGCGCGCGGGCGGCGCGTGGAGCAAACTCTCTTTAACAAATGTGGCCATGATAGGAATGTAGGCCGGGCGCGTGTTATGTCTCTTGATGCTCCGCGCCGTCGTAGCTTAAGACGGTGCGCTCGCCATCCGCGACGGTCTCAAGATGGACGGTGCGCCCCCAGAGTCGCTGCACGTGCTCAAGCACTTTGCGCGCGTAGAGTTGATCGAGTTCCGCGCTCTCGTGTTGGTGTTTAAGATAAAGCTCGCGGTTGCCGTTGTAGTCGCCGTCGGCAACGACGATGTAGGGAAAGCCGAAGTTGGTCATGTTGGCGACGAGTTGATCGCGCACGCGCGTCCAACGCTTCTCCGTCACCGTCCACTCTTCTTCTTCGACCAATTCATAGACGAATAAGTCCAACTCCTCGCATAACTCCTCGGTCAAGTAATTACGCAGGAACGATACGTCGTTGTCCAACTCGCGCACCTCGAAAATTTTCGCGCGCCCTTCGCCCTCCGACCGGTTGAACTTCTCGCGCTCCTCCTTAGTCGGATTATCCCAGCGCCGCTCGATGTCCTCAAAGATTTTGTAACCAAGATAATACGGATTCAACTGCCCCTTGTGCGGCGAGACGACACCCGCGTGCAACTCCGCGAACTCGAGCAACTCCGTGTCCGGCAGATCAAGCTCGCGCATGATGCGCGCATGCCAGAATGAGTTGTGGTTGAGGAAGCCATTGGCGACATAGGCGTGTTTCTCGTCAACCGTGATGTCGTAAACGTCCGCGCGCCCATGCCCGACAGAGACCACCGCATCGCTCATATCTTCTTTCTTGAACCAGCGATGACGGTAAACATAATCTTCAAGTGCCTGTTGCTTGCGCGCTAAGCCGAAGCCAATCTCTTCGAGAAAGAGCGCGGCTGACGCCCCAGTGATTTCCAACTGCTTGATGTCATACAGGTGTTGCCGCTGGGTTGAAAGGATGCCGTAATTCAGCAACATGATCTGCACGACGCGAATTAGTTCATCGCTGGCTGATGACAGGCGGATACCTTCTTGGCCGGCGTAAGCGTCGGCGTCGAAGTAGCCCCGTAAAAAGGCGGACGCGACACTTTTCGGCGAGCGCAAAATAGCGGGCGGCACTTTTTTGTTTCGAGCCTTATCCTGCAAGTTGATCCCTACTGACTCTAATAACCGCAGGAGTTCGCGCGAATGAACTTCTATACGCCAGCGGCCGCCTACGTCAGTAGTTGCCCAGTAGACGCTGGCTCGTAAGCCTAAAACTTCGCCGATCCTCCTTGCCAACTTGTGCGCGTAATCCTCATCACCGCAGGTGAGACAAATGCCAGACTTTGTTTTACAGCCATCACCAATGAAGTAGCCAAGAATCCAAGCCAATTCCTCGTCTAGAAATTCTGGCACTTGTAGCCGTGCGCGAGTATTGAGCACGCGCCCGGCGTTTTGTTTCCGGTAGGTAGTAGCTACTATCGCCGCATCTATTTCGGCCGCGCGAAGCGTCCTCAGGCCGTTAAGATGCCGAGAGACCGCTGAGATGGATGTACCTGCAAGGACAGCGACATCGCCACGGGTTATAGAGGGTTGAACCGGAAGGAAATTGAGCGGCGGCTTGTGTCGGGGCCAGATGTTGGTGCCAATTTCAATGGCAATCCGATTCCCAAGATGCAAATCTTTTAGGTATGCCCATGTGCCATCTGCTAAGAGAACGCGATGCTCTAAAGCCCCTTCAAGCATCAGCCCTCTGCGAGTGTGGACGCGAATAGTTGGCACACCAACTTCCTTGTGGAAATCAGTAATTCGATAAGTCTCAGCGTTGCCGCCTCCAGCGACGTGAATCCTCTCCCCGGCTTCATAGAGTTGATTGAAAGGCGTAAAGCCTTCTTCCGTTAAAACCAGCGAATCTCCCCGGAGACACGCCCAGCCTTCGTTCATCACCTTCGTCTGCATCTGCGGGACGAAGTATTCCATCTCTTCATGCACCATCGCCATCACGTCGCGTTGCCAATCGGTGAGCGTGGGCGCGTGCCGCATGATGTAGTAGACGAGGTCTTTCTCCGGCAGCGGTTCGGCGTGCGCTTCGTCAGGCGACGACTCGACGGGCGCGGGCTTTGCGCCCATCAACCAGAGGTCGTCGTAGCGGCCCTCTTTCGGTGTCTGCGCGGCGCGACGACGGGCGGCTTCAGCGGGCGTGCGGTCACGCTCCGACTTGATGAAGAAGTTCGGATCGATGTGCTCTTCGATGGAGAGTATGGCGTCGAGAAACTGTTCGACGGTCTTGCGCCCGTACTTGAACTCGTACCCGGTCATGCGTTGCGCGTGCGTGGAGACCGACTCGACCATGCGCCGGTTGGTCTTGGCGAAGTAGGCGTTGTGTTTGAAGAAGTCCACGTGGCCGAGCACGTGCGCCATCACGAGTTTGTTCTGCACGGGGCTGTTGGTTTCCATCAGGAAGCCGTAAGCCGGGTTGGTGTTGATGACGACTTCGTAAATCTTCGATAGCCCGAAGTCGTACATCGTCTTCATGCG
>JBBRYU010000181.1:0-8849 GCA_038237345.1 Pyrinomonadales bacterium | reverse complement strand
GCTTGAAGCGAATCGTCTTGCCTTGCGGGATGGCGACCTCTTCGCCGGTGCGCGGGTTGCGCCCGACGCCGCGCTTGCGCGGTTTGACGACGAACACGCCGAAGCCGCGCAACTCAATGCGCTCGCCGCGCGCCAACGCTTCCTTCATCGAATGAAAGAGCGCGTCCACGGCCTGCTCGGCCTTCATCTTCGGCACGCCCGTGCGGTCGGCGATGCGGTTCACGATGTCGAGTTTGATCACGCTTCGATTAGCCTCCGTCAGTGTCGCGCTTGAACTGCTGTGGGTACGAGATTAGTGTGTGACAACACTTGACTTAGCGATAATAGAGACGCGCGGCCGCGCCTGTCAAGGATGCGCCGCCGCGCGCGTGCCTGCGCTCGCGTTGACAATGGCGCGCGTCGGCGGCTAACCTCGAAATCGATGAGACTGTCCGTCGTCAGTTGTCCGTTGTCAGGTGTTTTCATTGCGCAAGTCGTATGCTGAAAATGAGACTTACAACCGACGAAAAAGAAACGACGGACAACTGACCACGGACAACTGACAACCTTCATGGCCATCTTCAAACGCAAAGGTAAAAGCCCGCACCGCTTCGGCGACATCTACGCGACGGACGACCGCGATATAGAAGTGCAGAGCCTCGCGTTGGAATCGCGCAGGCATTTCTGGGGCGAGGCGCGGCTGCTCATACGCGATCTGATCTTCGCCATCATGCTGATGATCCTATTCGTCGTCTTCGTCGTGCAGCCGGTCAAGGTTGAAGGCACTTCGATGCTGCCGCGCTTGCACGACGGCGAGCGCATCTTCGTCAACAAATTGGTCTACTATCATCTGCCGGCCATCTCGCGCGGCGACATCATCGTCTTCTGGTTTCCGGACGATCCGGACAAGAGCTACATCAAGCGCGTCATCGGCCTGCCCGGCGAGATGGTGGAAGTGCGCGAGGGACACATCCGCGTCAACGGGCAGGTGCTGAACGAGCCGTATCTCGATCCGCAACTCAACCTGTCGCTGATGAATCAGCCGCCCGTCGTCGTCAAGCCGCACTATTACTTCGTCATGGGCGACAATCGCGATCATTCGAGCGACTCGCGCTACTGGGGCCTCGTGCCCGAAAAATACATCTACGGCAAGGCGCTCCTGCGCTACTGGCCGCTCGCGCAGGCGAGCGTCATTCGCCACGAGACCGACTACGCGCTGACCGCGCCCGGTCTCAAGCCGCCGCCGGAGGATGAAGAAGTTGAGCCGTGAAGAACAGTAGGCAGTAAGCGGTAGGCAGTAGGCAGTTAAAACAAAACTGCTCTTACTGCCTACTGCCTACCCTCTACTGCCCCTAACTGCCTTATGGATTGGCTAAAGCCGCTGTTGCAAATGTTCTATGCGCCCGCGCGGGCCCTTGGTGCGGTGCGGGATCGTGCGCCGTTGGGTGTGGCGGTGGTGTTGGCGTTGCTGGCGCAGGTGGGGCTATCGCTCTACGCCTTGTGGCCGTTTCTGGTGCGGACGTTTTCGCGCACGGGCGCGCTGGCTGCGTTCGGCTTGGGACGCGATGCGGCGGGGACACTCTTTCTGCTTGCGCTCGCGTTCGTGCCCGCGCTCGTGCTATTCGCTAACTGGTTCGAGCGGCGCGGCAGTTTTCGCCTCATCTTGCAACAGGAGTACGCGCCGCTCGCGTCCGCGATCTTCTACGCGTGGGCGGCGGCGAATCTCGCCGCGTTGCCGCTCGCTTGGCTCGCACGACGCGGCGGCTTCGAGGCGCAGGTCATCGCACAGACGCGGCAGATGTTGGAGACGATTGCCGCGCAGCAAAACGCGCCGCCCAATGTGTTGGCAGTCTGGACTGATCCGCAATTGTTGACGGCGAATTTCGCGTTTACGCTTGCCGTGCCGTTCTTCCTGCTGTGGACGCTCGTGGCCGTGCGCGTGGTCTTTCGCGCCTCCGGCTTGCGTGCGCTGGCGGTCGTCGTCGGGAGCGGCGTCGCGCTCTTCATCGCGTCGCCGCTGCTCAGTTTCGTCGGCACGCTGCTCGCATCGCCGTTCCTGCTGCTGCTCGTCGGCTACTTCCTCTGGGGCTACTTGAACGAAGTCCGGCGCACACAACGCGCCCGCGTCAACTTCCGCCAGAACCTCGAAGCCGCGACGCTCAATCCGGCCGATGCCTCGGCGCATTACAATCTCGGTCTGATTCATCTGCAACGCAATGAGCTACCGCAGGCGCGGCAGCGTTTCCAACGCGCCATCGAGATCGACGCCGACGAGGTGGACGCGCATTATCAACTCGGCCGCATCAGCCGCATGGAGCAGAAACTGCCCGAAGCCATCGGTCACTTCGGCGCGGTCGTCACCCGCGCGCCGCAGCACGCGCTGCACGAAATCTGGCGCGAGATCGGCGCGACCTATTTGAGCGCGGGCCAATTCGACGATGCGCTCGACGCGCTGGAACGCTACCTCGAACATCGCCCGTCTGATCCCGAAGCGTTGTACCTGAAAGGCCGCGCGCTCGCCGGCACGGGCCGCCAACGCGAAGCCGCCGAAGCCATGCGCGCCTGCATCGAGTCCGTCCAGACCGCGCCCGCGTACAAGTATCGCGCCGACAAACGCTGGCTCAACGAGGCGCAACAGTTCCTACGCACACAAGCTTGATTGACCGGGCTTACTTTGTCGCCGCGACGATGCGTCTGAACCTTGCTCTAACTCCTCGCACCTGAAGACACCGAGCGGCAGTCGCGCAAGCAGTCTTTCGCGACTGCGCTCGTGAAGGGGCCGGATCAAGCTCTCAAACTTTTGTTGTCGGAGAAGAACAATGCGCAAAATTATCGCGAGCGTTATCGTGTTCGTGACGTTAGTCTGCCTGTCCGCGCCAGCGCAGGATGTCGGTAGAGCGAAGGCGCAGCGGAATGCGCCAGCCGCGGCGCAGCGGCTGGCCGAGCGCGCGACGGGGCAGACGCCATTGCTGGATGATCTGCGCGAGTTGTGCGATCAGATCGGCGGCCGGCCGACGGGTTCGCCGGCGTGCGAGCGTGCGGTCGAGTGGGGCGCGGCCAAGTTTCGCGCAGCCGGTGTGGACAATGTAAAGATCGAGCCGTTCGATGTGCCGAATCTCTGGCTCGGCCAGACGGCCACCGCGGAATGTCTCGCGCCAACTCATTTTGCCGTGCGCCTCGCCGCCGCGCCCTATACGCCTTCGACACCGCGTGGGCGTGCGCTCGACGCGCCGCTCGTGATCATTAGCGGCGACAAGCCGGAAGCGTTGGCGCAACTCGGCGCAAAAGCGCGCGGCGCTATCGTGCTCGTCACCTCCAACGAGATGAAGTCGCTCGACGATCTCTTCGCCGAGTATTTGCGCAACGGCCCGCTCGTCGCCGCCGCGCGCAAAGCGCAGGTCGCCGCGCTGCTCTTGCAATCGACGCATCCGCGCGGCTTGCTCTACCGCCATCCGATCTCCTTCGTGGCGCAGCCCGCGCCGATGCCCGCGGCCATCGTCTCGCGCGAGCATGCGGCAAGACTCGCGCGGCTCGCTGCGCAGGGCACGGTGCGTCTGCGGCTCAACATCGTGAACCAGACCGGGGGCGCGTATCAGGCGCGCAACGTCGTGGCGGAGATACGCGGGCGCGAGCGCCCCGACGAGATCGTGCTGCTCGGCGCGCATCTCGACTCGTGGGACTTGGGCACGGGCGCAAACGATAACGGCGTCAACGCCGCGCTGGTCATTGACGTGGCGCGCGGTCTCAAACAGTTGGGCTTGCAACCGCGCCGCACGATCCGTTTCGCCCTCTTCACGGGCGAGGAGCAGGGCATGTTCGGCTCGGCCGGTTACGTCCGCAGTCACGCGAATGAGTTGGACAGACACATCGCGGCCGTCATCTTCGACATCGGCTCAGGGCGCACGACCGGCTTCTATTTGAACGGGCGTGAAGAGTTGCGCCAGCCCGTGGCGGCGGCGCTCCGCGCGTGCAAGTGGCTTGGTGTGTCCGCTAATCCGCTCGACGCGATTGATGGCACGGACAATTACGACTTTCTGCTCGCAGGCGTGCCGAACCTCGTGGCGAATCAGGACGCGCTGGCTTACTTGCCCGACTATCACGCCGAGTCGGACGTGCTAGACATGGTCAACGCGCAAGAGGCGCAGCGCAACGCGGGCGTCGCCGCCGCGCTCGTCTGGAGTCTTGCGGACGCGCCCACTCGTCCCGCCGCACGGCAGACGCGCGCCGAGGTTGAACAGTTGCTCAAGGCGACACATCTGGACGAACAGATGCGCGCCTTCGAGCAGTGGACGGACTGGCAGATGGGCAAGCGCGGCGTGAATCACTGAGAACAAATAACTGAACCGCGCCAGCACAGAAGCGATACAAACAGGCGTCGTGCGCCGTCGTGCATGATCTGTTATCGTTGACGAATTATGAGTGAAGTTAAAGGAGCATTGCTGGCGCTTGAAGACGGGCGCACGTTTCGCGGGCGCGCATGGGGCGCGGCGGGCGAGCGATGCGGCGAGATGGTCTTCAATACTTCGATGACCGGCTATCAAGAGGTCTTGACCGATCCGTCCTACGCCGGGCAGATCGTCTGCATGACCTATCCGCTCATCGGCAACTACGGCGTGAACGCGGCGGACGCGGAATCAACGCGCCCGTGGGTCGAGGGCTTCGTGGTGCGCGAGGCGAGTCGCATGGCGTCTAGTTGGCGCGCGGAAGAGACGCTGGACGCTTATCTCAAGCGTTGGGACATCGTCGCCATCGATCACGTGGACACGCGCGCCCTCGTGCGCCACATACGCGACCTTGGTGCGATGCGCGCGTGTCTCTCATCAACTGATCAAGACGCTGCGAGCGTCGTCGCCAAAGCACGCGCGTCCGCGCCGATGGAGAACAGGGAACTGGCAAGCGTCGTTACGACCGCGCGACCTTATGAAGTGCCGGCCGTGGGCACGGAACGGTTCCACGTCGTCTGTTATGACTTCGGCGTGAAACTAAATTCTCTGCGCGAGTTCGCCGCGCTCGGTTGTCGGCTCACGGTCGTGCCGGCGGCAATGCCGGCGGCGGAAGTGTTGGCGATGAAACCGGACGGCATTTTTCTCTCGAACGGCCCCGGCGATCCGGCGGCGATGAATGAAGCAGTCGCGGAGATCAGACGCGTCGCGCAATCTGGCGTGCCCACGTTTGGCATCTGCTTCGGGCATCAACTCTTGGGCCGCGCCTTCGGCGGCGCAACGTATAAACTCCGTTTCGGTCATCGCGGCGGCAACCAGCCGGTGCTTGAGCGCGCGGCGGGCACGGTCGAGATCACTGCACACAACCACGGCTTCGCCGTCGCCGCCGCCAGCCTGCCCGCCGAGATGGAAGTCACGCATATCAATCTCAACGACCAATGCGTCGAAGGCATGCGCCACACGAGCTTGCCCGTCTTCTCCGTCCAATACCACCCGGAAGCCGCGCCGGGGCCGCACGACGCCGCGCATCATTTCCGCCGCTTCATCGAGTTGATGGCACGGAACGCTGGAACAAGTAGTTGAGGTCTGACTTGTGCTACGATGGGCGCAGCTATGAGCAACTCACCTTCAAACGGCGACGACCTACTCACATTTATCGCTGCGACCATCAAGTCCGTGCGCGATCAGATGGCGACTAAGAGCGACATCGCGCGCTTGGAAGTTCAGATTACGGCCGTTCGCGGCGACATCGAGCAAGTACACTTGCGGCTTGACGCTATCGAGCGTGCGCTCACCGCGCGGCTCGGGCAGATCGAGACGGAAGTGAGCCGGCTGCGCAGCGTGGTCTATCTGCTGGTCAAGGACAAGCCGGAGATGTTGCGTCTGTTAGGGCAGACGCCGCCCGCGGGGGCGAGGGTCGCCTGTAAGAACCAGCCTTCGATAATTCCAACAACAAACGCGGCGCGACGCGAGCGCCCGGCGTGGGCGATGATATAACCCTGCGCGCCCGGTTCGTTCTGCAACTGAATGGCGAAGTTGTCGAGCCGCGCCTGCTCGTCCGCAAAGCTGATGTTGCCGTACTCGTCGAACTTCCGACAGACGGGCGCGCTGACGCTCGCGGTGCATGAAGCGGTGGAACTGCACGCGGGCGAGTAGCCGCCGACATCCATCGTCGCGGTCACACTTTGGCCGCCGATCCTCGGCGTATCAACAGTGATAGAAGGCGTGCCCTGCCCGTTAGTGATCGTGCCGGCCGAGACCGTCCAGTTGAAGGTCGGCGTGACGTTCGGATTGCCGCCGCTGATATTCGCCGTGAAAGTCATGGGCTGACCAGCTTGCGTCGGACTCGGCGGGCAATCAACGGTGATGTTCGGACAGGGCGGTGGATCATGTGTCGTTAGCTCCGCTTCACTCAAGCAGTCGGTACATTCCGTGACCGTGACGGTCGTAGAGCCATAAGCCACGCAGCCGTGGCGGTCGTCAACTTCAGTCGTAGCGGTGTAAGCGCCGGGCGCAACGCCGGTCAAGTCCCACGCCACGTTCGCTCCCTCGCCAAAAATGCGCCCGCCGGTTGTTGACCAACTGTAGAGGAGTGCGTCGCCGTCCGGGTCAGACGCGTTCGCCGTGAGTTGCACCGCCGCTGGATTCGACGGCGTGCAGGTCAACGAGCGGAAGCCCGCGCGGCAGGGCAGTGTGATTGCTGCTTGGTTAGCTGACAGCGCTACTGTCGGCGCTTGGTTCGGTCTGTTCGATGTCCTTGCGCAACGTGATTCCTGTGCAACTTCCGGTTCAAGCGCAGGAGGCGGAAGCCTTTTGCGTGTATCCATGGCGAATAAACTTATTGTACCCTCAAAGGTTCGGAAGCCCGGCGCAGAAATACGGACGGTGTACACACTAGGGCGGAGCAGATACTTGACGAAGCGCCCATCTGCATCAGTACGAGTTGCATAAGAAACGCCGGCCACTTGATCGATGAGTTGAACGGTCGCACCAGCAATGGGGGCACCCGTTCGAGCGTTCACGAGGCGACCTTCCACAGCTCCCGTCACAGTGGTCTGTAGCGGCGCGTGGTAAGACGCAAACTGAAAACTCGTTTGCGTGGCCGGCGTCTGCCGCTCACTCACGTGCGCGGGCAGCAGCGTCGCCCGCAACTCGCGGGCGAGGGCGAGCGCGTTCTGCTGCCGTGCCTCCGGGGCTTTAGCCAGTGCGCGCAGCACGACGGCCTCGACTGCGAGCGGGACGCCTAGCTGCACGGGCAGGGGCGCAGGCTCTTCAGTCAGATGCTTGGCGATGACGCCGGTCGGCGTCCGGGCCGTGAAGGGCGGCGTGCCGGCGAGCATCTCGTAGAGCATCGCGCCCAGACTGTACACGTCCGAGCGCGCATCAAGCGGCTCGCCGCAACATTGTTCGGGCGACATGTAGTAGGGCATACCCAGCACCATGCCCGTCTGCGTCAGCGTCTGCCCGGCGGCCAAGTCGCGTAGCTTGGCGATGCCGAAGTCCGCGACCTTTCCGAAGTCGTGGATCGTGACGACGTTCGGGTGGCGCAGCATGGCCGCGGCGCGGGCCTCGCGGCGAAAACGCTCGACGAGGCCACTGTCGGCGACGAATTTCCGCAGCAGCACCTTGACGGCCGCCTCGTCACCGATGTGAACGCGGCGGGCACGATAAACCGCCCCATGCCGCCCTCGCCGAGACGCGCCAGCAGTTCGTATTTACCATCGAACACTTGGCCGATGAACGGGTCGAGCGGTTGGGTCTCTGTTAGCGGCGGCGGCAGAGACCCAGCCGCCGTGTGGTTGGTCAACAGCGATAGCCCGCACTTGTCACAGAAGAGTGCGTCGTCGCGCAGGACATGTTGACAGCGGGGGCAGTTCATTGGCTCAAAGTATTGATACCGGCATGCGGGCCGCACAAGTTCGGCGCAGTTTGTGGCCCGGACACGCCTGTTGCGGTGCCGGGCGCACGTGAGAGCGCGCACGAGGGACGCACATGAATTTTAGAAAGACTTGATTGCTCGATAGAGCTTGCATCAGGCTCAGGGCTGGTGCGCGCCGACGACTGCGGCCGGGCTGGCGGATCAGATGTTAAGACGCGACCAGCGTCATTCTAGCCAAGATCGCCCGGATGCGCTAACAAGTTCATCGGCGCGGCTCACTCTTGCGGCGGTAGTCTGCGATGCTCAACTGGCGCGGCCTGCGGCGCGGCCGGCTCCGGCGTTTGCAGCAGCGTGGCGACTAGCCCTGCGTCTGCGCCGCGATGCTCCATCCAGTGGCGATAGGTGACGGAGATGATGGCAGTGATGGGGATGGCGAGGAAGATGCCGGCGATGCCTGCCAACTCTGCGCCGCAGAGGATGGCAAGGATGACGGCGAGCGGGTGCAGGTGTATGCCCTGCCTGATGATGCGCGGGTAGGTCACGTAGTCGTGAATGATGCGCAGCACGGCGAGGAAGAGGAAGGCCGCGAGCGCCTGCCCCGATGAATGGAAACTGGCCAGCAGCACGGCGAGCGTCGCGACCACGAGCGGGCCGACGAGCGGGATGAACTCCAGAAAGCCCGCGATGATGCCGAGCACGAGCGCGTAGGGCACGCCGACGATGAAGAAGCCGATGGTGCAGAGCGTGCCGATGAGCAGGCAGGCGATCAACTGCGCACGGATATAGGCGGCGAGCGCCGAGTTCACGTCTTGGAACAACTCGTCGCCGCGCCAACGCAGCCGCCCGCGCGGCAGCATCTGCAACGCCGAGCGGCGGAACGTATCCACGTCTTTCAAGAGGAAGAAAGCGAGGATCGGGATCAGCACGAACCACGGCACATAAGTAATCAGGCCGGCGGCGCGGATCAGCGTCGCGCTCGCATATGCGCTTGCGCCCTCGAACGCTTGGCCCAGCGCGTTGTTGATGTGGTCGCGCACGCTGGCGGGCAG
>JBBRYU010000180.1:0-8868 GCA_038237345.1 Pyrinomonadales bacterium | reverse complement strand
GTAGCTAAAGCAGCGTGAGGAGTGGCGCGATGGGTTGGAAAATCTTGCTCTATTGTTGCGTGCTAATGTTGTGTTGCAGTTGTCAGCGCAGGCAGTCGCCGGCCGATAACGCTAACGCGGCGGCGCAGCAGGAGGAGACGAACGGAGCGGAGCGCATGACGATCAGGCTGACGAGCAGCGCGTTTCAATCAGGTGGGCCGATTCCGGCGCAGTACACATGCATGGGGCAGAACGGCTCGCCACCGCTCGTGTGGACGGACGTGCCGGCCGCAACTAAAAGCCTCGCGCTCATTGTGGACGACCCGGATGCGCCGCGTGGGACGTGGGTGCATTGGGTGGTTTATGATCTGCCGCCCGCGACGAAGGAGTTGCCCGCAGGCGTGCCCGCGCGAGAAGCGCTCGTCGGCGGCGGACGACAGGGGAAGAACGACTTCGGGCAGGTCGGCTACGGCGGCCCCTGTCCGCCAAGCGGCACGCATCGTTATTACTTCAAACTCTACGCGCTCAACGCCGAACTCAACCTGCCCGCCGGTGCGAGCAAACAAGACCTGCTCAAAGCGATGTACGGCCACATCCTCGACGAAGGGCAGTTGCTGGGCCGCTTTAGCAAGTAGTAGGTAGTAGGCAGGCATACCCGCGGCGTGGGGAGTTGCTAAAGTGAGGTTGTATGTTTGAACTATATTTTATCTTCTACCGCATTCCTAAAATGATGAGTCGCTTAGCAAGAGAGCGCAATCGGAGCGCAGTTAAGTGGAGTCTTTTAGGGATAGCCGGCTGGATCGGGGCCGAACTTATTGTAGCGTTTGGCTTGGGCATTGTTTATGAGGCAGGCACGATGTTTCTGCGCTGGCCGCGGCAGACACCTGTGGGCTTGAACGTAATTTCATATGTCGCCTGCTTGGCCGCCGCAATAGGCGGCTTCACCCTCGTTAGGCGCATCCTCTACACAAAATCTCCCGATAACTTAGACGCGCGTGATAATTTCTTTCCGCCGCCACCACCGCCCCCGCGATTCTAAGCGGCAGCGCACTAATGAAGCCGCTACGCTGCTATCACTCCGCTTGTCGGGCCTGCAGGGTGCATGTTAGCTTCTCAGTTTTCGCGGGTGGGTCGGGCGCGCACTATGGCGGCACGGGCCGAAATCGCGCCGTCGTTAACGCTGAATGCCAGCTAATAGAAACTTAATTTTGATGGACAAGCAAGACATACTCGTCACGGGCGGCGCGGGCTTTATCGGTTCGCATCTGTGTGCGCGTCTGCTCGCCGAAGGGCGTTGGCGCGTGACGGTCGTGGACGATTTCAACGACTTCTACGCGCCCGCGCTCAAGCGCGCTAACGTTGCGCCGCATCTCGGCCGCGCAGACTTTCAACTCGTCGAGGCGGACATACGCGACCACAATGCGCTCGCACGAATGTTTGCTGCGACGCCGTTCGCGGTCGTCGTGCATCTGGCGGCCCGCGCGGGCGTGCGCCCGTCTTTGAGCGAGCCGCTGCTCTACACCGAGACGAACATCACGGGCACGCTCCATCTGCTTGAGCTGGCGCGCGAGCATCGCGTCAAACAGTTCGTCTTCGGCTCGTCGTCGTCCGTCTACGGCATCAACGCGAAAGTGCCGTTCAGCGAGGACGATCCGACCCGGCAACCGATCTCGCCCTACGCGGCGACGAAGGCGGCGGGCGAATTGCTCTGCCACACGTACGCGCATCTGCATGGGCTGCGCACGGTGGCGTTGCGCTTCTTCACCGTCTATGGGGCGCGGCAGCGGCCCGATCTCGCGATCCATAAGTTTGCGCGACTGATCAGCGCGGGCCAACCCATCCCTGTCTTCGGCGACGGCACGACGCGGCGCGACTACACCTACGTTGACGACATCATCGCGGGCGTGCGCGCGGCGATTGATTACGACGCGAGCATGTACGAGGCGATCAACTTGGGCGAGTCGCGCACGGTTGAGTTGCGTGAATTGATCGCGTTGCTCGAAACCGCGCTGGAGCGCACAGCCATCATCGCACGCCAACCTATGCAGCCCGGCGACGTGCCGCAAACTTTCGCCGACATCAACAAAGCGCGCCGCCTGCTCGGCTACGCTCCGCAGACCAACATCGAGGAAGGAATTCAACGCTTCGTCGCGTGGTTCAATGAGACAGAGGTCAGAGGTCAGAGGTCAGTTGAGCGCAGAGTTGAATGTTCAAAGTTTCATGTGCAAAGTTCATGTGCCGAGTTTTAAGCGCGACCCTAAAAACCTTGTTCACTGACCTCTAACCTCTGCTCTCTAACCTCTACTGGTATGAAAGAGCGCCTGTTGCAATATCTTGCGTGCCCAGCGTGTGGCGGTGACATCGCTTTGGGCGCGGTCAGCGAGAGCGAGACGGCGGCCGGTTGGACGGAGGTGCTGGCGGGCGAGTTGGCCTGCCGCGTGTGCGCCCGGACGTTCGCGGTGCGGCGGGGCGTGCCGCGCTTCGTGGATGCAGCGCAGTTGACGCCGGAGAAGGCCGCGACCGCTGCGAACTTCGGCTGGCAGTGGCAGCACTTCACACAGCAGGATGAGCGTTACGCCAAACAGTTACGCGGCTGGCTCGCGCCGGTCGAGCCGGAGTTCTTTACAAATAAGGTCGTGTTGGAAGGCGGTTGCGGCAAGGGCCGGCACACGCAGTTGGCCGCCGGTTGGGGCGCACGCGATGTCGTCGGTATTGACGCAAGCGACGCGGTCGAGACGGCGTTCGCCGCGACGCGCAATTTAGCAAACGCGCACATCGCGCAGGCGGACATTTATCACCTGCCCTTCAAGCGCGTGTTCGACTACGCCTTCTCGGTCGGCGTGCTGCATCACCTGCCCGATCCGCGCGCGGGGTTCAATGCGCTCGCGGCGCAGGTGATGCCGGGCGGACATCTATCCGCATGGGTCTACGGCGCGGAGAACAACGGCTGGCTCGTGCATTTGGTCTCGCCTGTGCGCAAACACATAACCTCGCGCATCAGCCGCCGCGCGCTCTTGCATCTGTCGAAACTACCGGCGGCGCTCGTGTACGCCGCGACGAAATTTGTTTACGTCCCGCTCAGCCAAACCGGGTTCGGGCAACGCGCCCTCTTGCCGCATCTGTTTTATCACGACTATCTATGCTCAATCGCCCCGTTCGGCTGGCGCGAGCAGCATACCATCGTCTTCGATCATCTGGTCGCGCCCGTCGCTTACTACATCTCGCGCGCCGAGTTCGCCGCGTGGTGGCAAGGGATCGACGCCAGCGACGTGCAGATCAGTTGGCACAACAGCAACTCCTGGCGCGGCTTTGGAAGGATAAAGCAGTGACGAGAAATAGTTCAGAGTTCAAGGTTCAAGGTTCAAAGTTCAAGGTTGCCAAGAGCTTTGAACTTTGAACTTTCCTTTCACTCGGCACTCGGCACAGTTTTTCCATGCAGCAACATACTTACGCGATCATGTACGAGGTGGAGGGCGGGCACTGGTGGTTCGCGGGCCGGCGGCGCATCCTCGAAAGCTTTCTCGCGCAGATCGCGCCGACGCTGCCGGTGGCTGAAGGTGAGCGAGCGCGCATCCTCGACGTGGGCTGCGGCACGGGCGCGAACCTGGAGATGCTGGCGCGCTTCGGCGAGGCGGCGGGCGTGGACTTATCCACGGACGCGCTTGCTTTCTGTCGCGCGCGGGGCTTAACGCACGTGCGCGCGGGCGCGGCCGAGGCGCTGCCTTATGCTGATGCTTCGTTTGATCTCGTCACTGCGCTTGATGTGGTCGAGCATCTGGACGATGATGTGGCGGGCCTCAGCGAGATGCGGCGCGTGTTGAAACCGCAGGGCTGCGCGCTCTTGTTCGTGCCCGCGTTTCAGTGGCTCTGGGGCGTGCAGGATGATGTGAGCAATCATCGCCGCCGCTACACTGTCGCCGGCCTGCAACGCGCCGTCACGGCCGCCGGTTTACAGGTTGAGCGCGCGACCTACGCCAACATAACTTTCCTCGCGCCGATCCTTGCGGGGCGTCTGCTCATGCGCGCGACGGGCGCGCGACCCGCGTCGGAGAACAACATCAACGTCGCGGCCCTAAACGGCCTGTTCGGCCGCTTGCTCGGCGCGGAGCGCCATCTGCTCAACCGCATGAACCTGCCCGTCGGCGTCTCCGCGATCTGCGTCGCACGTAAGGTGACTTAAATCTGCTGCAACTAAAACTTATGCAACTACCTGTTCGTCGGCTCGCTGTTCTGTGCTTAACGTGTGTCTTGCTGTTGGGCGCGCTGCCCGTGGCTGCGGCGGCGCAGTCGCGACAGAAATTGAAGGAGGTCGAAGCGTTGAGCGCGCAGGCGGGTAAGCTGTACGAGGCGCACCGCTACGACGAAGCGATCACACTGATGCGGCAGGGGCTTGAGATACTGACGCAGGAACTCGGCCCCGACCACTTCGAAGTGGGCCGCTTCCTCAATACTCTGGGGCTGGTCTATTCGACCAAGGGCGACGCCGCGAGCGCCGTCACCGTGTACGAGCGCGCCGTCGCCATCACCGAGAAGGCCAAGGGGGCGAACGACCCGACGCTCGCGACGATGCTCGGCAATCTGGGTCTCTCTTACTATCTGAGCGGTGATTTCGTGCGCGCCGAACCGCCCTTGCTGCGGGCTATCGCCATCGACGAGCAGACGCTCGGCGCAGCGCATCCGATGGTCGCCCAACTGGCGAGCAATCTAGCGTTGCTCTGTGGCGCACGCGGTGAGTTGGCGCGGGCCGAGACGCTTTACCGCCGCGCGCTCGCCATCTATGAGCAGGCGTTCAGCGCGGATCATCCCGCTGTCGCGCAGACGCTCAACAGTCTGGCGGCCATCTACACAGTGCATCGGGACTTTGTCCACGCCGAGGAAGCCTACAACCGCGTGCTCGCGATCTATAACAAGACGCTCGCGCCCGATGACCTCAACTTCATCACGTTCGGCAGCAACCTGTCGGAGTTCTATGCCGCGAAAGGCGATTACGCCACGGCCGTGCAACTCATGCAGCACGCCCTCGACCTGAGCGAAAAATCGGTCGGACCTGACAATCCGTTTCGCGCGCAGATGATCATGAACCTCGCTACCAGCGAACAGGCGCAAGGCGATCTCGCGGCGGCCGGGCCACACTTCGAGCGCGCCATCGCGCTCTTTGAGAACTCTGTCGGCGGCATGCACCCGAACGTGGCCATCGCTTACGAAAACGCCGCCACGTTCTACGAAGCGAAAGACGAAGTGCCCCGGGCCATCGCCGCGCTCGCGCACGCGAGCGACATACGCGAGCACACGCTTGCGCTCGTATTGACGACCGGCTCAGAGCGACAGAAGTTGGCCTACATGGGCACGTTCAGTTACGAGACGGACATGGCCGTCAGTCTGCATCTGCGGCAGGCGGCCACGGATCAAGCGGCGGCGCGGTTGGCCTTAACGACCGTGCTGCGGCTCAAAGGGCGTGCGCTCGACGCCGTCGCCGATCAGATCGGGAACTTGCGCCGCCATCTCGATCCGGCAGGGCGCGCGTTGCTCGATCAGCTCTCCGCCACCCGCGCGCAACTGGCCGCCCTCACACTTGCGGGCGCGACGCCGCTGCCCGCCGCCGAACGGCAAGCGGCAGTCGGCAAACTCGAAGCGGAGCTGGAACGGCTGGAAGCGCAGGTGAGCGCACGCAGCGCAGAGTTCGGCGCGCAAGCGCAGACCGTGACGCTTGCGCCGGTGCAGTCTGCGCTCCCGCCGGGTGCGGCGCTCGTCGAGCTTGTGGCTTACAAGCCGTTCGATGCAAAAGTCAAAAATCGTGACGACCGGCTGTGGCCGGCGCGTTATGCCGCTTACATCCTGCGCCGCGAGGGTGCGCCTGCCGCCGTCGATCTCGGCGCAGCAGCGGACATCGACCGCGCGGTCGCAGAGTTTCGCGAAGCCTTGAAGCGGCCTAAAAGCACGAACACGCGCCAACTCGGCCGCGCGCTCGACGAACAGTTACTGCGCCCCGTGCGGCGCTTACTCGGCGACACGCGGCAACTCTTTCTCTCGCCCGACGGCGCGCTCAATCTGATCCCTTTCGCCGCACTCGTGGACGAGCAAGATCATTATCTGATCGAAAACTATCAACTGACTTACCTGACCAGCGGGCGCGATCTCTTGCGCTTGCAGGTGCGCGGCGAGAGCAAGGGCGCGCCGGTCATCATCGCTAATCCACAGTTCGACATGGGTGGTGAGGTGCCGGCCGCGAACGCTAATGCGCAGACTACAGGCGCGGGCGCGGGCGCGAGTGATCGCGGTCTGCGCTCGACAGATTTCGGGCAGTTACAGTTCGGCCAGTTGCGGGGCACGGGCGAAGAGGCCGGCGCGTTGAAGGCGACGCTGCCCGGCGTGCAACTGCTGATCGAAGCGCAGGCCACCGAAGCCGCGCTCAAACAGGTCAACGGCCCGGCCATCTTGCACGTCGCCACACATGGATTCTTTCTGCCTGATCAAGCGCAAGCGGCCGACGCGAGCGGCACGCGCGGCCTCGGTCTGGGCAACAGCGCCGCGCCCGCGTCGTCCGCACTGCGCGAGGAGAATCCTCTGCTGCGTTCGGGCATTGCGCTGGCGGGCGCGAATCGGCGACAGAGCGGCACGGGCGAGGACGGCGTGCTGACCGCGCTCGAAGCCGTGGGCTTGAATCTATGGGGCACGAAGTTGGTCGTGCTCTCGGCTTGTGAGACCGGCCTGGGCGAAGTTAAAAACGGCGACGGCGTCTATGGCTTGCGCCGCGCGCTCGTGCTGGCCGGCTCGGAGGCGCAGGTGATGAGCCTCTGGAAAGTGGACGACGCGGCGACGCGCGATCTGATGGTTGCGTATTACCAACGGCTGCAAGCGGGCGAAGGTCGCACCGACGCGCTCCGGCAAGTGCAACTGGCCATGATCAAAAGCAAGACCCGGACACAAACGGGCGCGGAGCGCGGCCTCGGCGGCGACATGGGCAGCCCCGCCGCGTCGCCCACGGATCGCAGCCACCCGTTCTTCTGGGCCAGTTTCATCCAATCGGGCGCGTGGCAAAGTCTGACGGGCAAAGCGAGCGGCGCGCAGGCGCAGCCATAAGATAAGTTCTGCCCGGACAAAGTGACCGCTGGGCGCGCGTTTGTGCGCGCCCTTCGTGGCGGCGTATGTTAGCGGCGCAGCTTGGAGAGGGTAATGCGTGTGTATGATGAAGAAGAGACTTTGAAGCGACCCCGCACGGGCGCACTGGCAACCGCCGCGCCCGCGCCGGACGATGACGACAATGCGCCGGACGTCTCCGTCTTCCTGCCGGTCTTCAATGAAGAGCCGAACCTGCGTCCGTTGCAGGCGAAGATGGACGCCGCGCTCGCCGCGCTCGGCCGCACGGCCGAAGTGATCTACGTGGACGACGGCTCGTCCGACGGCAGCCTCGCGGTGCTGCGCGAGATCGCGGCGCAAGACGCGCGTGTGCGCGTCATCGCATTGCGCCGCAACTATGGCCAGACCGCCGCGATGAGCGCGGGGATTGATGCCGCGCGCGGGCGCGTGCTGATCCCGATGGACGCCGACCTGCAAAACGATCCGGCCGACATCCGCCGCCTGCTCGACAAACTCGACGAGGGGTATGACGTGGTCTCCGGCTGGCGCAAAAATCGGCAGGACACGCTGGTCACGCGCAAGCTTCCGTCGATGATCGCGAACCGTTTGATCTCGTGGATCGGCGGCGTACCGCTGCACGACTACGGCTGTTCGCTCAAGGCTTATCGCCGCGACGTACTGGTGGATGTGCGCCTCTACGGCGAGATGCATCGCTTCATTCCGATCTACGCTTCGTGGGCCGGCGCGCGGGTCACAGAGATTCCGGTCGAGCATCACGCGCGCACGATGGGCGTGTCGAAGTATGGCCTCTCGCGCACGCTCAAGGTCGTGCTCGACATGATCACGATCAAGTTCATGGCGTCGTATCAAACGAAACCGATCTACGTCTTCGGCACGGCGGGCCTGATCGCGTTCCTGCTCTCGTTTATCGCCGGCGTTTGGGCCGTGATCTTAAAGTTCGGCGAGGGTGTCTCTTTTATTCTGACTCCGCTGCCTATAATCACTGTAGTCATGTTCGCCATTGGCATACAGTTCATCCTTATGGGCTTGCTCGCCGAGATGCTCGTGCGCACCTATCACGAGTCGCAAGCCAAAGCGATCTACGCGGTGCGCGAGCGGATAGGCTATGCACAGCAGTGACAAGTGACGAGCGACAAGATTAAAACTTTGTCTTAACTCGTCACTCGTCACTCGTCACTCGTCACTGTTTTCTTATGTGCGGGATCACCGGCTGGGCTTATCTCGATGCGCGCGTGCCGCCTGCGGCGGGCGCGACGGAGTTGTTGCGCTCGATGTGCGGGCGGATGGTGCATCGCGGGCCGGATTCGGAAGGCGTGATGGTCGCGGCGGGCGTCGGTCTTGGGATGCGGCGGCTGGCGATCATCGATCTGGCGACGGGCGAGCAGCCGGTGTGGAACGAGGACAGAAGCGTCGCCGTGGTCTTGAACGGTGAGATCTATAATTACCGCGAGTTGCGCGCAGAGCTTACAGCGCGCGGGCATGAGTTTCGCAGCGCGTCGGACACGGAAGTGTTGCCGCATCTATACGAAGAGTATGGCGCACAGATGCTCGATCATCTGAACGGCATGTTCGCGTTCGCGTTGTGGGATGCGCGTGCGCGCAGGCTCTTGCTCGCGCGCGATCCATTTGGCGAGAAGCCGCTCTACTGGGGCATCTTTCAAGGACAACTGCTGTTCGCCTCCGAGCCGAAGGTTTTGCTCGCGCACCCGGCCGTCGCGACGAAGCTCAACGTTGAAGCGTTGCGGCAGTATCTCGCGTTCGACTACGTGCCTGCGCCGCTCTCGATCTACG
>JBBRYU010000179.1:0-8935 GCA_038237345.1 Pyrinomonadales bacterium | reverse complement strand
GTCTTCGGGCAGGACAGCAGCTTCAGTTATGACGCGCTGATCGCGCGCACAAACAGCGATCTGGCGAGCGGATTGGGCAATCTCGTGAGCCGCACGTTGACGATGATCGGGCGTTACTGTGACGGCAAAGTGCCGTCGCCCGACATCGCGGAGGAGCAACATCTACAGGCTAAACGCGCCGGTGTCGAGCCGGATGCACAAGGGTTGGCGAGCGTCGTCGAGCATGCGCGCGATCAGTTCGTGCGCTTGTGCGAGGAACATGCTTTCAGTCGCGCGCTCGAAGTTGCGTGGACGATCATCGCGCGCGTGGACAAGTTGATTTCGGACGCGAAGCCGTGGGAATTGGCCAAGGACGAAGCGCAACGGCAGACGCTCAACGCCGTGTTGTACCGCGCGGCCGAAGCGTTGCGCTGGCTCGCGGTCATGTTGTTTCCGTTCATGCCCGAAGCGGCCCGTGCCATCTGGCAACAGCTTTCGCGAAGTGACGAACTCGCGACAACTGACCCGACATATATTATATGGGGGGGCTTACAAGCCGGGACGAGCATCGGCGCGGTTGTGCCGCTCTTTCCCCGGCTCGACAAAGGGAAAACAATGGCTGAGATAGAAAAAGAACTCGCGCAAGCGGCGGCCGCGAAAAAGAGTGAAGCGGAAAGCACACAAACGACAGCACACTCCGGTGCGCACGCGACCGAAGCGGACGCTGTGCCGGACGCCGCAACTGAAACTAACCCGACACCGCCCATGCGCGGCGCGACTGAGGCAGACGCAATACCTGCGCAAGCGTCTGCGTCGGAAGGCGTGGTTAATCAGATCGAGATCAGCGACTTCACCAAGATCGAGTTGCGCGTCGGTGAAGTTCTGACCGCCGAGCGCATTCCGAAGTCGGACAAACTGCTACGCTTCACAGTTGACCTCGGCGAAGCGCAGCCACGCCAGATACTCGCCGGTATCGCCGAGCATTACGAGCCGGAAAAGCTCGTCGGGCGCAAACTCATCTTCGTGGCCAACTTGAAGCCGCGTAAGCTGCGCGGTCTCGAATCGCAGGGCATGGTGCTTGCCGCTTCCATCGGCGACGAAGGCAAGCCTGTGCTGGCCACATTCATCGAAGACGTGCCGAATGGCGCAAGACTGAAATAATGCGGAATGGGGGTTGCGGAATAGAAGACTAGCGTCTCTTTCAATCCGCAATCCGCAATCCGCAATCCAACTGATGTTCATTGACTCACATGCACACATTGATGGGCCGGAGTTCGACGCGGATCGCGCTGAGGTAGTTGCGCGGGCGCGGGCGGCGGGCGTCGTGGCGCTGCTGAACGTGGGCACGGGCGATCCGCACAGCGGCGCGCTGGAGCGTGCGATTAAAGTTGCCGAACAGTATGAAGGCGTGTACGCGGCGGTCGGCGTGCATCCACATGATGCGCGTCTGTTCGACGATGCGGCGGCGGCGCGACTTAATAAGCTCGTGGGCAGCAGTCCCCGTGTGCTGGCGTGGGGCGAGATCGGGCTTGATTATCACTACGACAATTCGCCGCGCGATGTGCAGCGCGAGGTCTTCACGCGGCAGTTGCGTCTGGCGCGCACGGCCGGTCTGCCCGTTATCATTCATACGCGCGCGGCGGACGAGGACACGGCGAACATTTTGCGCGCTGAATGGGCCGGCGCGAATCTTGGCGGCATCATGCACTGCTTTGGCGGCGATTGGGGATTGGCTGAAGTTGCGTTGGCGTTGGGCTTCATGATCTCGTTCGCGGGCAACGTCACGTTCAAGAAGGCCGAGCCGTTGCGCGACATCGCGCGGCGCGTCCCGCTCGACCGGCTGCTCGTCGAAACCGACTGTCCGTTTCTCACGCCCGTGCCTTTTCGCGGGCAGCGCAACGAGCCTGCACGGGTCGTTGAGACCGCGCGTTTTGTGGCCGAGTTGCGCGGTCTTGCCCCTGATGAGTTAGGCCGGATTACCAGCAACAACTTCGCGCGGCTGTTCAATTTGCAACTGCCAGCGGCGTGAGCGCAAAACAGATCATGCCGCTTTCGCCCCGCGCGAGATAATGCTATAAAGAACGCGGCCGTTGGCGTATAGCATTGGGCGAGTTAAAGCCCTGCGCGCCGGTGCCTGCCGCGCGCAACTTTCATATATGGCTCAGCAGAATTCATTCGACATCGCTTCGCAAGTTGATCGCGCTGAAATCACGAACGCGCTCGACCAGACAATGAAGGAAGTCCGGCAGCGGTTCGACTTCAAGGGCAGCCACGCATTGGTCGTCCATGAGGGCGACGAATTGATACTGACTGCCGAAGACGAGACCAAACTGCGCAACATGAACGACATCTTGCAGCAGAAACTCGTCCGGCGCGGGCTACCGCTCAAGGCGTTTAATTACGGCCGGGTAGAGCCGGCCGCGGGCAGCACAGTCCGCCAGCACGTCGCCATCCAGCAGGGCATCCCGACGGAGAAGGCCAAAGAGATCGTCAAGTTCATTAAGGAAACGAAGGTCAAGGTGCAGGCTTCGATCCAGGGCGACATCGTGCGCGTCACGGGGCGCGACCGCGATACGCTGCAAGACATCATTGCCCAGCTCAAAGCTAAAGATTTCAACATCAACATGCAGTACACGAACTATCGCACACATTGAAAAGCAGAGGTCAGCGGTTAGAGATTAGGGGTCAGTCGAGACCAAACGCTAATCTCGGACCTCGGACCTCGGACCTCTTGGTTTATGAACATTGGTCATCTTGCCGCGCTCGAAGAACCGCAACTGACGGCGGCGCGCATCTTCAGTCTCATCGCGCAAGAGTTGCGTCTGGTCGAGACGGAGTTCGAGCGACAGGCGCGCTCCAACATACAGGTCATCGCGTACATCGGCGATTATCTACGCGCGTCGGGCGGCAAGCGTGTGCGCCCTGCGCTCACTTTGCTGGCCACATACGCCGTCGGCGGCGAGGCCGCGCGCCCGAACGTGATCCGCCTGGCCACCGTGATGGAGTTTCTGCACACCGCTACGCTCGTGCATGACGACATCATTGATAACGCCGAGACGCGCCGCAACCGGCCTTCGATCAATAGCCGCTTCGGCAATCAGACCGCCGTGCTCATGGGCGACTGGCTTTACATGTCCGCCTTCGAGACCAGTCTCGGCGAACGCTCGTTGCCCGTGTTGGATATTTTGACCACCGTCACGCGCCGCATGACCGAAGGTGAGTTGTTGCAACTGACCACCATCGGCCGCGCAGACATCAGCGAAGAACAATACTTCGACATCCTCTTACGCAAGACCGCCTATCTCTTCAGCGCGTGCTGCGAGATCGGCGCGCTGCTCGGCGGCGCGGACGAAGCGGCCCGCCAAGCCCTGCGCGCTTACGGTCTCAAACTCGGCGCGGCCTTCCAACTGGTGGACGACCTGTTGGATTTCACCGCGACCGATGACGCCATCGGCAAAGCAGCCGGAGTTGATCTGCTCGAAGGGAAATTGACGCTGCCGCTGATCTATCTGCTCGCCGCCGAGCCGGCGCAGCGCAGCGCCATTCAGGCAGTGATGCGCACGGGTAATTACACTTCGATCTTGCGCCCCGCGCTCATCGCCGCCGCGGAAAAGTCCGGCGCGCTCGCCCGCGCCCGCGCCCGCGCCATCGAATATGCCGAAGCTGCGCGCACAGCGCTCGACGTATTGCCCGCTTCGCCTTATCGCGACGCATTGCGCTCGATCCCGACTTACATACTTGAACGAGAACAATAAGCTGAAGGATGAATGATGAACGCAGAACACAGATCAATTGACAGCTATCCTGATTTCGTTTGTGAAAACTGCCAAAAGCGGATGATAATTAAATTCAGCGTTCAGCGTTCATCATTCATCGTTTAACTCTATGCCTGACGAAAATCTCTTAGCGACGCTTGAGCAAAGCCTGCGCGCGACCCGCGCGACGCGCAACCGTCTGGCGGCGCGCTTGGCCGATGTTGAGATGGAGGCAGAAAAGCTGCGCACGGAGTTGTCGGAGATGGACGCGATTGGGAATCAGACTGAGGCGGCGATGTTGCGTATCCTGTCTTCCGTCATCAATTCCATTCCGGCCGCCACTGTCGCGCCCTCCGACGTGGAGATCGAGATGGCGTTGCGCCGCGACGATGCGCGCGGCGGCATGTCCGCGCAAAAGAACTATGCGCCTGCGCCGCAACGTAAACCCTCCGTCCCACACCACATCCCGCCCGTGCGCGCCGACATCGAAGCAAAAGATAACCGTTTCATCGACCGCACGATCCCGCAGGCGACGGCCCTGATCCTGCGCGAAGCGAGCGGCCCGCTCCACGTCAACGAAATCTATAACCGTCTGTTGGAGGGCAGCTTTCAATTTACCGGACAACATCCAACCATCAGTATCGCCGTCTCGCTCAACCGCAATCGCCGCTTCCGCAAAGTCGCCCCCGGTACATTCGATCTCATGATTCGCGATGCCGCGCAGGCATCTTAGCAGCAGAGGTTAGAGGTTAGACGTTAGAGATCAGTGAAAGCCGTTCTTCCTGACCTCTAACCTCTGCTCTCTGACTTTTTTTATGAACAAATGAGAGCGATGATTTTGGCCGCTGGTTACGGTACGCGCCTGTGGCCGCTGACGATAGACCGCGCGAAGCCCGCGCTGCCGTTTATGGGCCAGCCGCTCGTCGGCTACGTCGCCGCGTATCTCGCGCGCAACGGTTGCCGTGAGATTGGCGTCAATCTCCATCATCAAGCCCCATCAGTCCGCCTCGCGCTCGGCGACGGCAGTGCTTTCGGCGTGCGCCTGCGCTACTTCGACGAGCCACTTATCCTCGGCACGAGCGGCGCGCTCGACAATGCGCGCGCCTTCCTCGCCACCGACACTTTTATCGTCGTCAACGGCAAACTGGCGACCGACATAGACCTCAGCGCCGCGCTCGCCACGCACCGGCGTGAGCGCGCCCTGGCTACGCTCGTCTTGCGCCGCAACGTCGAGCGCGAACGCTACACAATCATTCGCGTGCGTGACGGACTCTATGCAGGTCTCGGCGGATTCCCCGCATCTGATAAAGTCGAGGACGCGAATAGCGTCCCACTACGCAGTGAAAGTGATCCCACAATTCTCGATCCGCTATCCGCAATCGAATCGCCGTTGATGTTCACGGGTATACACATCATGGAGCCGCGCATCTTCGACTACATTCCGCGCGGCATCTTCTCCGATTCGATTACAGATGTTTACCCACAAGCGATGAAAGCAGGTGAGCGCATCGCCGCGCACATCGCGCCCGGCCTATGGCATGAATTATCGACCGTGCAACGCTATCTCGACACGAGCATCGAGTTGCTGCACCGAATAGGGCGCGAGTTGGAACTGGGCCCCGGCGCGTTAATCGAAATGGGCGCGGATGTCCACGATGCAGTGTTATGGGAGAACGCGCGTGTCGAAGCGGGCGCGAGGGTGCGGCGCGCGGTGTTGGGCGCGGGCGTGCATGTGCGGCGCGGCGAAACGATTGCGGATGCGGTGGTCGTGCGCGCGGAACTCGTGCGCGGGGTCGAACGACCGGCGAAGGGATTGGCGGGCAGTGTGCGGGGCGAGAATTTTGTCGCGCTACTCGCGCAGTGATACAATCGCGCTCGTTCCGCCGAACAGCATGGGGCCGCGGGAGGCGCGCAGTGAGTTTCAACAAGCCACGCGCTGCTGCGGCCGCACCCGTTCAAACTTGCGCTCGCACCTTTTTCAGCTCGATGAGCCATCCAACCGGGATCACGGCCCACGCTTTCACTACGCCTGCGCGCCAGCGTCTGCAAGACTACCTCGCACGTAAAGGCTACGTCGCTGATCCGATCATCGCCCTCACGCCCGACGCTTCAACGCGCGAATACTTCCGCATCTCTTGGCCGAAAGGAACAGCTATCGCCGCCGTCTATCCTGAACCGTTCGATCCCGACATACATCCTTACCTCGACGTGACGCGCCTCTTCGCAGCCGCGCATCTGCCTGTGCCGGAAACTCTGGACGTGGATGGGGGGCAGGGCATCATCGTGCAGGAAGATTTGGGCGACCGGCAGTTGCGCCGCGTTTGCGAGACAACCACGGAGGACGAGCGCGAAGCTTACGTTGAACAAGCCATCAGCTTGATCGCGGACATACAGGCCGCGACGCAACTTGCCTACGAGCGCGATTCCATCGCCAGCCGCCTCGCCTTCGACGAAGCGAAACTCGCTTGGGAGTTGGACTTTTTCTTCCAGCATTATTTCCATAGCCTGCGCAAAGAGACGCTCTCTCATACGGAAGCGGCCGAGTTGCGCGCGGAGCTTAACGACGTAGCGTCGGAATTAGCCGCGCGCCCGCGCGTGTTATGTCATCGCGACTATCACACCGCGAACCTACTGGTGGATGGGCACAGCCGTCTGCGCATCATTGATCATCAGGACGCGCGCATGGGGCCGGCCAGCTACGATCTCGTCTCGCTCTTGCTCGACCGCATCACCGCCGCGCCTTCGCTCGCGGAAGTGCGCGCCCGCCAGTTCTTTTTTCTCGCGGAGCGCGAGCAGCGCGGGTTGCCTACGTACGACTCGGACGATTTCGCGCGCGAGTTCCGTTTGATGACCGTGCAGCGTTGTCTCAAGGCGTGCGGCACGTTCTCTTGTCAGACGGGTGTCTACGGGCGCGGCGAAACGTACGCACACTTCATCGAGCCGATGCTGCTCATCGCCCTGCAAGCCGCGCGATGGCTCAATCGTTTCCCCGCGTTACAGCGCGCGATACAAGCGCGCGTACTTGGTAAGTAATCCGCCGTCGGCGATAATCTAACTGCGCATTCAATCATGATTGCATTACATAGCTTATGACGACACCAGAAGTTGACACGCAACCAACGATCTCCACAGCGACCACGCCGCATGTCTACATCAATCAGCTTGCCGCTCACGTGGGCGAGAAGGTGACGTTGCGCGGTTGGCTCTATAACCTACGCACGAGCGGCAAGTTGCTGTTTCCGCAATTGCGCGATGGCACGGGCGTCGTACAGTGCGTTGTCTTCAAAAAGAACGTGCTGGAAGGACTGTGGGACGCGCTCAAGCATTTGGGGCAAGAGTCGGCGTTGAGCATCAGCGGTACGGTGCGCGAGGACGAACGCGCACCGGGCGGCTTCGAGATCGATGTCGTGGCCGCCGAGGTCACGCAGGCGGTTGAGGGCTACCCGATCACGCCCAAAGAGCATGGCACAGAGTTCCTGATGGATCACCGGCATCTCTGGCTGCGCTCGCGCCGGCAGCACGCGATCCTCAAAGTCCGGCACACGGTGGTGCGCGCCGTCCGCGACTTTTTAGACGATGATGGCTTCACGCTCTGCGACGCGCCGATCCTGACGCCCGCCGCCTGTGAAGGCACGACGACACTCTTCGAGTTGGACTACTTCGACGATGAGAAAGCTTATCTGACACAGTCCGGTCAGCTTTACAACGAAGCGACCGCCGCTGCTTTCGGCAAGGCCTACTGCTTCGGCCCGACTTTCCGCGCCGAACGCTCAAAGACGCGCCGCCACTTGACCGAGTTCTGGATGGTCGAGCCGGAAATGGCTTATGCCACGCTCGATGACGTGATGAATCTGTGCGAGCGTTTTCTCTCCTCGATTGCCGCGCGTGTGTTGGACGAGCGCAGGGAGGAGTTAAAAGTCTTGGAGCGCGACCCGGCGAAACTCGCAGCGCTTGTGCCGCCGTTCCCGCGCTTACATTATGACGATGCCGTGAAGTTGTTGCACGAAGGGCACGCGAGCGGCGCGCTGGAGACGCGCTTCGAATGGGGCGGCGACTTCGGCGCGCCCGACGAGACTTACATTTCGCAGCAATTTGACCGGCCCGTAATGGTGCATCGCTATCCGGCAGCGGTGAAAGCCTTTTATATGAAACGCGATCCAGAGCGGGACGATCTCGCTTTGGGTGTGGACGTGCTGGCGAGCGAAGGCTATGGCGAAGTGATTGGCGGCGGCGAACGCGCCACCTCGCTCGAATTTCTCGAAGCGCAACTGCAAGCGCACGACCTGCCGCGCGCGGCCTTCGAGTGGTATCTCGACTTGCGTCGTTACGGCAGCGTGCCGCACGCCGGCTTCGGCATGGGCATCGAACGCTGCACCGCCTGGATGTGCGGCATCGAGCACGTCCGCGAGACGATCCCGTTCCCGCGTATGTTGTACCGGTTGCGCCCATGAGCAAGCGATGTCGAAGGATCAAATCAAAAAGCTGTATCTGGATGTCTGCGCCCTCTGTCGGCCTTTCGATGATCAAGGTGCCATGCGCATTCGGCTTGAAACGGATGCACTATATCTGATTTTACAAAACGTACATGATGGGCTGTATGCTGTTGTCGTTTCTCCGGCGCATATCAATGAGGTCGAAGCGATTGAAGACGCCAGCGAGCGATTTGCCATTTTGACTTTACTTAAGCGATACGGCATGAGCGCGGTGTACGATGAACCGACGACGAGAACGCGCGCCGAACAGCTTTACGCCCTGAAATTTGGCATCGCTGATGCTGCGCATATCGCATTCGCGGAAGCGGCGGCAAATTTCTTCATCTCATGTGACGATAAGCTGTTGAAGCAGTGTCGCCGGCATAGCGTCAGGCTACCGGCATTGAACCCGGTAGAATTTTGTGTGACGGAGAATTTACGATGAAAGCAAAACGCTATCTTGATGAGGATGAGTTGCTCAAACAGGCCACTGAGGCGCTGATGGAAAAATTAGGACCGGTCGGGACAAATAGATTTCTCTCGCTGGCAGCAAAAAGAAGAGTTGAGTCGGTGAAGAGGCACCAGTTATGGCAATCGGGACTCGACAAAGAAGGTTTCTTCAATAGCGTTTTTAAGAGCAGCTAGCACCTAGTCGAAGTGTCAAGCGTCAGCACCGGTAATCCAACGGAGCGCAACTGGACATATTGCCTGAAGGTTGAGACTAATGAG
>JBBRYU010000178.1:0-8960 GCA_038237345.1 Pyrinomonadales bacterium | reverse complement strand
GTTGAAACTCTTGTACTTCAAAGTTTCAAATGATGTTGTTGGATTCGTTTAATTCCTGCTTCATCAGTGAGATAAGTTTTTTCGTGCGTTCGCCCTGCTGCCTTCTGTTGTCCGGCTTGCCAAATTCGATTTGCTCGTGTAGCATGTCGCGCATTCCTGACAGGAATTAATTTCAACAACGGGTCAACACCCGTTTCTCGTCTAGGCAACGACCGCCACCTGCGTTATAGCGACGTAGGTTCGGACGCGCTTCCCCGTGCGGTAACTCGGTTGAGTTCGCTCTAAAGAGGAGTCACCGTTGGTCGCGCGTCACGCTAATTTCCCGCTCGTGAGGACTATAGTAAAGGTAGGAGCATCGTGGTGAATCGCAAACTCATACGCACGACGTTGGCTGAAGTGAAGGGGCGCGAACTGCCGCCGCACAGAGAGCGGCACGAGGGGGGCATGCGTAGCAGCTCAGCGCCGCGCGGCGGCGCACCGCCCAGCCGTGATCGTGATCGTGATCGCGATCATTCGTCGGCTTCGTCCGCCGCCGCGCAGGGACGCAAGCGCGTGCCGCCCTCAGAGACCAACGCGGAAATCTTCTACTATAAAAAGCAGATGGACTCGCACACGGTCATGGTCATGGTGTTGAATGACGGCGATGAGATCGAGGGCACGATTGAGTGGTACGACCGCAGCGCGCTCAAGATCAACCGCAAGGACGCGCCGAATATTCTGCTGCTGAAGCACAACATCAAGTACATGTTCAAGGCTGAAGACCGCGATGGCGGCGGCAGTAGTAGTAGCGACGAAAGCGCCGCGGCGAGCCGCTAAGGGTTGCGCTCGCCGCCCGCGCCGGCCGCGAAAAGAATAGGCGTGCGAAGGGCTGTGCAACTTAGCGGCCGTTCCGCGCCTGTTCGCGCATCGTGCCATGACTGAGAACTGGCTCAACGAAGGAGAGGACGGCGCGCGTGCGACCACACCGCGCCGGCCGCGCATCGGCATCACGATGGGCGACCCGGCGGGGATCGGCCCGGAAGTCGTCCTGAAGGCCGTCGCCGAAGACAAGGTGCGACGCGCGTGCGTGCCCGTCATCGTCGGCGACGCACAACTGCTGGCGCACACGGCGCGCACGCTCGACTTGCAGTGCGGCTACGATGTCGTCCAACGCGGCGAGCCGCTCCCGGCGGCAGCGGACGGGCCGGTCATCTATCATCTCAACAACATCATTGGGCACATCGAGCCGGGCGTGGAGTCGGGCGCGGCTGGGCGCGCGGCGGCCGAATACATCGAAGCGGCCGTCGAGTTGTGCGCCGCCGGACAGGTGGACGCGATCTCGACCGCGCCGATCAATAAGCGTGCGCTCTTCCTGGGTGGCTATAGCTTTCCCGGGCACACGGAATTTCTCGCGCATCTGACGCACGCGGAAAACTGCGCGATGGCCTTTGTCGCCGCGAACCTGCGCATCGTCTTGATCTCTACGCACGTGCCGTTGGCAGAGGCGATCCGGCTGGTCGAACGCCAACGCATCGAACGTGTTGTTAAGCTGACGGATCGCGAGTTGCGCCGTTGGGGCATAGCGCGCCCGCGCATCGCGGTCGCTGCGCTCAACCCGCACGGCGCGGAGGGCGGGTTATTCGGCGTCGAAGAGGCGGCCGAGATCGCGCCGGCTGTCGCGGCCGGTCGTGATGCAGGCATGGACGTATCGGGGCCTTTCTCAGCCGACACGATCTTCTTGCGCGCCTCGCGTGGCGAGTTTGATGCGGTCGTCGCCTGTTATCACGATCAGGCAATGATTCCGGTTAAGTGTCTCTCCTTCGGCGAAGCTGTCAACGTTACGCTCGGCTTGCCTTTCATCCGCACCTCCGTGGATCATGGCACGGCGTTCGACATCGCGGGCAAGGGCCTCGCCGAGCATTCGAGCATGGTCGCCGCCATCACGCTCGCCGCCGAACTCGCGCGCGTCGATTGAGAGCGGGCAGGAAGCGCTGCTGCATTAAACGACGAGCCGCGCCACGTTTGCTCTTGTGTTTTGAGCTGCATGTACTTTCATCCGCAAAGACAAGCCATCCCTTATCGCGCACGCGCAGTTCTGCTCAGCGTCGTTTTCATCTGCGTGCCCACGACACGCGCCGCCGAAAAGATCTTGAGTAAGGATGCGGCGCGCAAAGCGATCGCGCGCGTCGCGGGGTTGGAACTGAAGAAAGACGCGGTGCGCGTGAAAGAGGTCACGGGCACGGGCGCGAGCGTCGAAGTGTCGGCGACGATTAAGACTGCGTTTCGGCTGCAACAGTCCGGCGCGGGGCAGTGGCGCGTCGTCGAGGTGCGCGTCGGCGACCGGCAGTGGGAAGAGAGCGAACTGCTCACGCGCGCCCTGCATGTCGAGCGCACGCCGCCGCTCGTCGCGCAACTCGAAGCGTTGACCGCGCAGTTTGCCGAACGTGAGCGCGTGCGCGCGGAAGAGAAGCAGCGCCGTAAGGAGCAGGACGAGCCGGCTGATAAAGTTCAGGCCAAGAAAAAGAAACAATCTGCGCCCACGCCTCCCGTTAGCGACGATGATTTGCGCGCCGGCCCGTTCGTCATTAAAAGTTTCTCATCACTCCTCGCGTCCGCGACGGTCGAAGCGGAACTTGATACGACATTTCGTCTGGGTCGCGACGCGCGCCGGCAGTGGCAGGTGACGGCGGCAAAGATTGACGATGGCGCGTGGGCCGACATTGCCGCGCTCGTGCGTGCGCTTGACACAGAAAAAGCGACGCGCGCACGCGCAGACCTCGCCGCGCTCGCCGCCGCGCTCGAAGCCTTTCGCAGCGAGCGCGGCTTCTACGTCGTGGCCGATTCGGCGGCTGTGCTGGTTGACCAACTCAACCCGCGCTACACCGCCGCCATCATCCGCATAGACCCGTGGCATCATCCTTACGCCTACACCGGCACGCGCGCCAGTTTCGACCTGCGCTCACTCGGCCCCGATGGCAAAGCCAACACGGCGGACGATGTGGTCAGAGGCATTGCGGACAGATAGCGTTTGACCTGATGCGGCGATGATCTGTTAAGCGGCCCGCGCGTTGCGGAGAAACTCTTCCACCTCCACTTGTGATCGCAACCGTATGATTCGCTTGCTTTGCTCATACGCCCGTAGTCGCGCCAGCACCTTCGGGCGCACACTGTGCGGGTAGTCCCACACCCAACGCACGAATTCCAGCGTGACGCGCTCCGGGCAGCCCGCGCCCATGTCGGGCCGGACTTCGTTCCAGTACATCATCTGCCGGCGCAGTACCCGCCAGAGACAGACCGTGCGCGCGAGGTCTAAAAAGATGACCGTGTCGCACGCCGCCAGTCTGAGGTCGAGCGTGCCGGAGTAATTTCCATCCATGATCCACGCTTCCTGTTGCAACAGCGCTGTCACCCTCTGTCGCCACACGTCCTTCGGCAACTCTACCCAGCCCGGCTGCCAGTAGAGCGCATCCAGATGAATAACCGTGATGTTGAGTGTTTGGCCCAACCTAACGGCGAAGGCTGATTTACCAGCCCCGCCCGAGCCGATGACCAGAACCTTCTTCATGATGTTGCACGCATTGATGCGGTGAGACGGGCCGGTTAGGTCGGCAATGGTTACTTAACGAATCGCTCACTCTTCCGCTTCGGAGTTGATTCTGGCCAGCACGTCCGGTTGTTGCCCTTCAAATTGATGATACTTTTCCGCGTCCTCTTCATTGAAATCAACCGCGAGTTGGACGTGATGACAATGTATGCAGCCGTAAGCATGTACTGCACGCGTGCCCATGCCCATTGCTTTTCTGAACGTAGATACGTCGGCCGGTTGAAACCCCATCGTCCCGCCGCCGCCGGTATCAATCAACGTGCCTTCTACCAAGGCGTCGCTGCCACACGCAATACATTTCATCGGTCACTCCCCCTATTTGAAAAATGCTTGCTGAAGTAGCACTTTAATGTAACCGCTAATGAATGTTCAATCCGACCTCTGCGCATTATTAACGGCGCAGACGGCCAACATGTAACCGTGTCAAGGTCGTCTCATGGGCTGAAATAAACACTTAGCAAGCCTCATCCATCGTTCCTCTTGACGCTCTTGCGGCGCGGGTGTTAGGTTCAAAGTGTGGCTTTTGAAGGGAAAGCCACGACCCGGTGACTCACGCCCCGTGCCGTCCTGCGACCTTTAGTCGCGTAGAGCGTCTGGCCCGATGGCGCATACCCTTAATCTAAAGGAGTCGGTTGTTGCTTACGGGACGCAAACTGCTGCTCGCGGACGATTCGCTGACCGTCCAGAAAGTGCTCAGTTTGACCTTCGGCGATGAAGGCATGGAGGTCATCGCGGTCGGCAGCGGCGCAGCGGCCCTCTCGTCGTTGGCGCAGTCCGCGCCCGACATCGTGCTCGCGGATGTGTCTATGCCTGAGCCGAACGGTTATCAGGTCTGCGAGCATGTGAAGCGCGCAGAGAGCTTACGGCATATTCCTGTCCTACTGCTTAGAGGCACGTTTGAACCTTTCGACGAAGCGGAGGCGCGCAGAGTTGGCGCGGATGATGTCTTGACAAAACCATTCCAATCTATACGCGCTCTGGTGAGCAAGGTGAGCAATCTGCTCGGCGGCCACGCGGAAGAGAAACCGGCCGGCGAATCCATCACGCAGGCAGCTACTGCTGCGGACATACACCCGCAGGCAAGTGCAGCACGGGCAGCAGGCGATACTACGCCCCCTTATCCGTGGGAGCGTGCGCGTGCAGAGGATATGGCCGCGCGCACGCAGCCTGCGCCGCACGTCGGCACGTTCAACGATTTCGACATGGACGATCAGACGATCCAGACCACACCGGCCGCAGCGTTCGGCACACAGTCCGCGCCGCGCGCCGCGTCCGCGCAATACGATATGCAAGAGGTTGAAGCGGAAAATGAAATAACGCCCACACGTGCGCGCAACAAATCATTCGTCATGCGTGAGGAAGAGCCGCCGCCGGTTGCGGCGCAAGCTCAGCCGGAGAGCAGGGCCGAGTTAAGCTATACGGGCCCAGCGGCCGCGCCGCCGTCCGAGTTCGTCACCCGCGCGGCGTATGCCGCCACAGCCGACGATGAGCTGCTCGATCTCGGTGAGAGTGCCGCGCCTGCGGCCCTGAACGAGACGGACGAGTTCGTCCTTGATCTCGGCGATGATTCGTATGCGCCACCGCCGCCCGCCGCGCCCGCGCCGCGCGTGATGTACGCCGAAGGCTTAGCGACTTCGGCCGCAGAAGCCGCCACGCCCGTTGTATCCGCGGAAGCGCCGGACACCGACAAGCGTGCGCTCGAAGCCGACGCGCAAGCTTACGCGCAACCGCCTCAAGCGGAGCAGGAGTTCGCGCAGCTCTGGCCGGACGCGGACGCGCGCGACACGATGGCAGAGGCCGCGCGGGCTAAAACGAGCGACGCACCATCGTTGGAAACCTTCGCAGCGCAAGAGCCGGCCATGCACGAAGCAGCCGCGCCGGAAGTCGCCTGGGCTGACACTATGCCGCTCGACACGTCCGCGCAGGAAATGTCAGCGCCGACCGCAGCAACGGAAGAGACGTTGGCGCATGACGCGCCGGCCGTAGAGTCCGCTGACAGCGGCGCGCAGGGCAGCGCGGCGCAGTTGTCGCCGGAGATGATCGACGCGATTGCGCGGCGCGTCGTCGAGCTTATGTCGGACAGCGTCGTGCGCGAGGTCGCGTGGGATGTTGTCCCCGACTTGGCCGAACGCCTCATCAAGCGCCGCCTCGATGAAGAGCCGACACAAGCGCAGCAGTAACAAATAAACCTTCTAACAACGGATCGAGTTGCGGCAGATGAGTAAACTGGAACTGCCGTACTCGATCCGTTGTCTATTTGCGCGATTGTCTGGAGGCTTGTTTATGCTTAATGCAATTAAGCCTGAGTTAAAGATGTTGGCGCAATATTTGGTGATTGCGTTATTAGCGGGAGCAGCAGGCTTCTTCCTCGGACTGCCATCAGACAGTAGTAGTGGAGAGTATGTGATTGCAATAAACATGCATGAGGCATGATTAAACTACGAGCCATACTTTCGCTACTGGATAATCTGCTTTACTGTATTGAGCTCTATAAGGTTAGCGATTGTGGTACTCATTCATAAACTCTTACATCGATGAGCGGCGCGCTTTAGGGGCGGCACTGAGCGTGCTTTTTAATAGCTATCGCTTAACTGTTATACTCGAAAGCGCAATGGAGATTCCCAAGACCTACGATCCCAAAGAAGCCGAGACGCGGCACTACGCGCGCTGGGAGGCGCAAGGATATTTCGCGCCGGAGATCAACCGCGACCCGGCTGCGCCCGTCTATACCATCGTCATTCCGCCGCCAAACGTCACCGGCTCGTTGCATATGGGGCATGCCTTGCAGCACACGATCATGGACGTGCTGACGCGCTACCGGCGCATGCGCGGTTATCGCACGCTCTGGCTGCCCGGCTCGGATCACGCAGGCATCTCGACGCAGATTCAAGTGGAGAAGCAACTGAAGAAGGAGGGACTGTCGCGCCACGATCTCGGCCGCGAAGAGTTCACCGCGCGTGTGTGGCGTTGGAAGGAGCAGTACGGCGGCGAGATCACGAAGCAGATGCGGCGCGAGGGCGCGAGCGTCGATTGGTCGCGCGAGCGGTTCACGATGGACGAGGGCCTGACGCGCGCCGTGCGCGAGTTCTTCGTGCGTTGTTACGAGGCAGGCTTGATCTATCATGGCGAGGGCTTGATCAGTTGGTGTCCGAAGGATCAAACCGCGCTCTCCGATCTCGAAGTCGAAAAAGAGGCGCAGGCGGGCAAGCTCTATTACTTGCAGTATCCCGTCAAGGGCAGCGACCGGCGTGTGACGGTGGCGACGACGCGGCCCGAGACGATGCTCGGCGATACGGCCGTCGCCGTGAATCCGCATGACGAACGTTACAGCGATCTGTTGGGCGCGACGCTTGAATTACCGTTGACGGGCCGCGAGATTCCGATTGTCGCGGACGAGTTTGTCGATCCGGAGTTTGGCACGGGCGCGGTCAAGGTCACGCCCGCACACGATCCGAACGACTATGCGATGGGCCTGCGCCACAAGTTGCCGCAAGTGAAAGTGATTGACCAGCACGCACGGATGACGGCAGACGCGGGCGCGGAATTCGCGGGCCTTGATCGTTATGCGGCGCGCGAAAAAGTTGTCCAAAGATTCGCGGAGCTTGATCTACTGGAGAAGGTCGTTGATTACGAGTTCTCGATCACGAAGTGCGGACGTTGTCGCACGGTCATCGAGCCTTTGATCTCGACGCAGTGGTTCTTGAAGCAAGCGGAGCTTGGACGTGCGGCGCTCGATTTAATCACCGAGCGGCACGAGCCGCGCTTCGTGCCCGAAGTGCCGTATGCGAAGGTCTACACGAGTTGGCTGGAGAACCTGCACGATTGGACGCTCTCGCGGCAACTCTGGTGGGGGCATCGCATTCCCGCGTGGTATGACGAAGCGGGCAAGGTTTACGTCGCGCGCACGGAAGCAGATGCGCAGGCGCAGGCGGGCACAAATAAACTGACGCAAGACCCGGATGTGTTGGACACGTGGTTCTCGTCCGCGCTGTGGCCGATCTCAACTTTGGGTTGGCCCGACGAGACGGAAGACCTCAAGATATTCTATCCGACCTCGGTGCTGGTGACGGGCCGCGACATCATCTTCCTGTGGGTGTCGCGCATGATGATGACAGGGCTAAAGTTCGCAGGGCAGAAGGCGTTTGCTGACGTGTTCATCACGGGCACGGTCTTCGATAAGCACGGGCAGCGCATGTCGAAGTCGAAGGGCAACGGCGTAGACCCGCTCGACGTGTTCGACAAGTACGGCGTGGACGCCACGCGCCTCGTGCTTGCGCAGATCGAAGGCACGGACACGCGCTGGAACAACAACCTCGTCGAGTCTTATCGCAACTTCGCCAACAAAATCTGGAACGCGGCGCGGTTCTGTCTGATGAACTCGGAAGACGCGACGGTCGGGCGTGGTTTCGAGGGTGAGCCGGCAAGTTGGGCGTTGCATGATCGCTGGATCATGTCACGTTTGCACAAGACGGCGCGGACTGTGGCAGGCGCGCTGGAGAGTTATCGCTTCCACGAAGCGGTGCAGACGCTCTATCACTTTTTCTGGGACGACTTTTGCGATTGGTACATCGAGCTCTCGAAGAGCGATGTCACGGCGGCCGAGCCTGCGCCCGCGCGGGCCGCCGCGCGTAGCCGCGTGCTGACCGTGTTGGAACAGGCGCTGCGGCTGCTGCATCCGTTTATGCCGTTCATCACGGAAGAACTGTGGCAACGTTTGCCCGGCGTTGGCGCGGCGCAACTGCATCCGGCTTACGCCCACGCCGAGCCGACGATTATGCTTGCCGCGTATCCACAGCCGGACGCAGCGTTGATTGACGAGCGTGCCGAAGCGGAAGTACAGGCGCTCATCGAATTGATCTCGCGCGTGCGCAACATCCGCTCGGAGATGAACATCAAGCCGGGCGAGACCGTGCCCGTGTTGGTTAGCGTACCGGATGAAACATTGCGTGCTGTGTTTGAGTCGGGTGCTCAGCAGATCGCGCGGCTCGTGCGCGCGTCCGAAGTTTCCGTGCAGCCGAATAGCAACGGGCCACGCGCGGCGGCGCGGGCGGTTTTGGCGGGCGGCGCGGAGGTGGCTGTGCCGCTTGAAGGGTTGATTGACTTCGCGGTTGAGCGCGAGCGGCTGCGCAAGGAGCAGGAGAAGTTGGAAAAGGAAGCGGAGAAACTCGCGGCGCAATTGGCGAATGAGAATTTCGTGGCGCGTGCGCCCGCCGAGAAGGTGACGGAATTGCGGCAACGGCAGGCGGACATCGCGCAACGAACGGGCGCCGAGCGCCAGAACCATCCGGCCCGGGAGCTGGATCACCCCGGTCTGAGCGAGCCACAGCCCCGGGGCCGCCGCCCCGCACAGGAAGAGAAACCGGCGACGAGAGAGATC
>JBBRYU010000177.1:0-8963 GCA_038237345.1 Pyrinomonadales bacterium | reverse complement strand
GCGTGAGATGAATACGTGACTAACGAATAACCTCACGCAAAGACGCAACGGCGCAAAGAGAGGGCGCAATGTCGGACGGGTGGTGCGCTTGAGTTGACAGATGTAGCGTGTGAATGTTTCCGGCCGGCGCGAGGGCACGAGCCACGCAGTCGGGGGCTTCCCGGTTCACGGTACGAGCACGAGTTTACCGAATTGCGCGCGGTTCTGCATCTGCTCGTGGGCGTGGCGAGCTTCGGCGAGCGGCAACGTTTCGTCCACGACCGCGCGAATTTGCCCGCGCGCAACGAACTTCATCGCCGCCAGCAGTTCAGCTTTCGATCCCATGAACGAGCCGAGCAAACTGATATGGCGATAGAAGACTTGACGCAAATCCGTGCGCGCATCATGGCCGCTCGTCGCGCCGCAGGTGACGAGGCGGCCGTCCTTCGCCAGCACTTGGATCGAGCCGGGCCACGTCGCCGCGCCCGTGTGCTCGAAGACCACGTCAACACCGCGCTTGTCGGTCAAACGGCGCACCTCGCGCGGCCAGTCCGCGTTTGTATAGTTGACGACTTCGTCCGCGCCAAGCGTGCGCGCTTTCGCTAACTTCTCGTCCGAGCCGGCCGTGGCAATGACCCGTGCGCCGTGCAATTTCGCGATCTGAATCCCGATTGAGCCGACGCCGCTCCCCGCCGCGTGTATCAACACATCCTCGCCCGGTTGCACACGCGCGCGGGTCACGAGCATGTGCCACGCCGTCACCGTCACAAGCGGCAGCGCCGCCGCCTCCGCCCAACTCAAATGCGCGGGCTTCGGAATCACGTTCACGCCCGGCGCGGCGACCAATTCCGCGTAACCGCCCGCGCGCCCGAAGCCGAGGATGTCGAACAGCGCACACACAATCACCCGCCCGCTCAGACATTCCGCCCAGAGCCCGCGCGACACGCCCGGCTGCAACATTACTTCATCACCCGCGCGCACCCAGTCAACCACCTCGCCCACTTCCCGCACCACGCCTGCGATGTCGTTGCCGAGAATGTGCGGCAGCGGAATCTCAATGCCCGGCAGACCGCCGCGCGCCCACACGTCCAGATGATTCAACGCGCACGCGCGCACCTCGACCAGCACTTCGTTGGCCTTGATCTGCGGCGCGGCCACGTCCGCGTATTCCAGCACTTCGGGGCCGCCGTGCTGTTTGAAGATGACCGCTTTCATAAAAGAGTGTTCGCTGTTCGTGGTTGGTTGTCAATTGTATCAGGCACGCGGGTTGAAGATACAACTGAACACGGACAATGGACAAACCCGTCAACGCTTGCCGGCATGTGTGCGTCTAACTATTATTGCGCGCGTCCGAACCGCAATTCTCGCCGCGCACCGCTGAGCCAAGCATTCTCTCTTGAGTAATGTTAGATTGAGTTGAGAAAAGTTTCGTTCTTTCAGTCGTCTTTAACCTCGTGCTATCATTCAGCCGTCTGTTGAGTCGTTTGGCGGAGGCTGACAAGCTTATGAATAGTAAAGAACGCGTGACACAAGTAACCGCTGAGACTATGCCAAGGCAAGGGGGGGAGCCGCCGCGCCGCCTCACCATTGCAGAAGCCCGCCGTAAAGCATTCGCGGCAAGCGATAAGGCCCGGCAGGCGCAAGTCGCTTACGCCGAAGAGGAAGCAGCACGCTGGTACGACTATAGGGTTGAGGAATGATCTACGACATCCCAGAGCCATCCTCGCCCATCAGTCAGGGCGACATCTTCATCGGCGTACCCATCCTAGACCTCACTGACGATGAATTATTAAGCATAGACGATAAAGGCAATGTGGTGACGCTGCCTTGGGAAGAGTTTGCCTCTGTAGGTGAAAAGGTCAGTGCAATAATAGCCGTCCGCCCGACAATAGCCATTGTGGGTACACAAGAATGCGACGCTCTCCGCGCGCCTAACATTACACTGTTCGAAGTCCGACCGTTCCGCGACGTTGAGCGTAAGAGTAAAGACACGAGCAAACCATCCAAATGGGTTCCGATCATCACGCAGCACGCCCGCATCAATCAGAAATGGTTTTACCTTCCGGCAGACGAAAACATAGGCTTTAGCGAAAAGATGGGCGCAGACTTTCTTACGCCCATATGTATCCCCAGAATAGTCCTTGAGCGTCTGATCAACTTCCGCAAAGGCCGGTTGAACGAAGTCGCTAGCCAGCACTTCCGTGAACGCCTCGCAGAGTTCTTCCGGCGCTACGCTTACGACGAGTGGTACCCGCTGACGCGGGAAGAACTAGCCGAGTACCAAAAGATTTACCCTCACGCTGAACCGTTTCCTTGGCAGCGTGAGAATAACGTCTCCGATGATACGGCAAGGGATGAGAAAGCTACGGTTATGGAAGTTTCCGTAGATGATGGTGAAAAGGGACTCCTAGATTACTTAGCAGAGGGAGAGGACGCAACTGAGGGGTTGACCGCCATACTTTCGACGATTTCTACGGAGACCGAGAATATAGGCGCTAAGTTGAACCAACACACCGCACATCTAGGCCAGTTAACCAACAAGCCCGGAGGGGCAAAGGCGAGCGAATATAAAAGAATCGCGTTGCTGGCTGCCTCTGACATAAACACCTTCTCAAAGCGGATAGAAGATGTACTGCCGAAGTTTGAGAAGAATATTCAAGTAATAGACGAAAGCTATTCTGCGTATGTGTCGTTCACCAAACCTGAATCCAGTTATGACGTTGAACAGATTTCGAATTTACGTAACTCCCTATCACAGATGCTGAGCGTAGTAAGGCCAGTAAAGGAGAGCGTGACAGGATTTAGAGATAGCACCATGTCCATTAGGACACAAAACATAAGCAAGGAATTGAACAGAGCCACCAGCCGGCAGGCGCAAGCTCTTAATGGCGTAATCTCCAATATGGAGTACGTAGAGTCCTTTACCTTGAGGGTGATATTCCTTATTGACGAAAAATTTGTGAAGCCCCCATCCTTAGAAGACAAAGCCGAATAAAAAAAGCGAGAGACCTTGCTTATTGTAGGTCGAGCTTTATTACGCCCTTGCCTCTGCCGCCGTTTCACGCTCCGGCGCTTCGGCCTGTTGGCGCGCGTGGTAGGACGAGCGGGTGAGCGGGCTTGATTCCACGTGCTTGAAACCTAACTCCATGCCGACCTCGCGCCAGCGCGCGAATTCTTCCGGCGTGACGTAGCGTTCGACCGGCAGGCGGCGCGCGTGCGGCTGTAGATACTGACCAATGGTCATGATGTCGCACGAGACGGCGCGCAAGTCTTTCATCAACGCGACCACTTCATCGAACGTCTCGCCGAGGCCCGCCATGATACCGCTCTTGGTCAGCATGCCGCGCCCCTCCGCGTCGCGCCGACGGGCGGCGCGCTCAAGCAGCGTCAACGTCTGTTGATACTTCGCATCCGGCCGCACGCGGCGATAGAGCCGCGCGATGGTCTCCGTATTGTGATTGAGCACGTCGGGCTGCGCGTCCAGCACGGCGTTCAGCGCGGCCTCGTCGCCGTTGAAGTCGGGGATCAAAACTTCGACGCGGCACTGCGGGTTCGCGGCGCGCACTGCGCGGATCGTCTCCGCCCAATGAGCCGCGCCGCCGTCGGGCAGATCGTCGCGATTGACCGACGTGATAACCGCGTGCGCGAGATTCAGATGTCGCACGGCTTCGGCGACGTGGCGCGGTTCCTCCGCGTCAAGTTGCATCGGCTCGCCCTTGTTGACCGCGCAGAAACCGCAATGGCGCGTGCAGGTGTCGCCGCCGAGCATGAAGGTCGCCGTGCGGTCAGACCAACACTCGAAGATGTTCGGGCAGCGCGCCTCCTGACAGACCGTGTGCAGGTTCAAGCCCTCAATCAACTTGAGCACGTGGTTCTGATTCGCCGGATCGCCCAAACGTATCTTCAGCCACTCCGGCTTCGGCTCGCGCGGCTTAGGATTACTGATGACTCGCAGTTCGCGTCCCACTTGAAATTTTAACTCCGATTAAGTTTTGCCTCTGCGCTTATTCTAACACTTGCCCGCCCGTAAGGCTTCTCGGCACTGCCCCTGCCGATCCCGAACGGCAGTGTAGAGACGAGCAGTCCGATCACTGCAAGCGCGATGAAAATCACCCGGCAATTTATGACGTGCTTGACCGGCTCTCACTCTTATCTTCCTTCATTAATTCCTTCCTCGTTCATTCCAGCTAGCCTTATTGCTCCGTGTCCGGTTCTTGCATGAAGCCCGCCAACGCGTCGCCGTCCACGTTGCCGCCGGAGAGTACAACGCCGATGCGTTGAATGTTTGGTGGGAGTTTGTCGAAAAGCACGGCGGCGGCGGCGAGCGCGCCCGTCGGTTCGACAAGCAGCTTCATGCGAAACAGAATGAAGCGCAGCGTCGCAATGAGCTCTTCATCAGAGACGGTGAGTACGTCCGCCGCGTTGCGTTGCGTGATAGGGAACGTGAGCGTGCCCGGCGTCTGCACGCGCGCTCCATCCGCGATGGTTGGCGGCGGCGGGATATGCACGCGCACGCCCGTGCGAAACGACTGTTGTGTGTCGTCGCCCGTCTCCGGCTCGACGGCGAAACATTGCACGTGTGGATAGAGCGCCTGCGCCGCCGTGCTCGCGCCCGCGAACAGACCGCCGCCGCTACACGGCGTCACGACCGCGTCCATGTCGGGCACGTCCGCGAATAACTCAAGCGCGCATGTGCCCTGACCAGCCATGACGAGATAATCGTCGTACGGCGGCACGAGCGTCAGCCCGTCGCGCTCGCTGATGCCGCGCGCCAACGCCTCGCGGTCTTCGCGCTGCCGGTCAAACAGGACGACCTCCGCGCCATAGCCGCGCGTCGCCACGATCTTCGCGCGCGGCGCATCCGTCGGCATCACGATCACGGCGCGCAAGCCGGCCTCGCGCGCCGCCAACGCGACCGCCTGCGCGTGATTGCCGGACGAGTATGCGACTACGCCCGGCGCGCGCTCCGCTGCGCTCAAAGAGAGAATTTTGTTCGTCGCGCCGCGCATCTTAAACGCCCCGGCGCGCTGCAAATTCTCGCACTTGAAAAAGACGCGCCGCCCGCCCGCCGCTGCGTCAAACGCGCGCGAAGTGGCGACCGGCGTGCGATGAATGAAAGGCGCGATGCGCGCGTGCGCTTCACGTATGAGATCGATGGTCAACATAAGAAAGCAGTGACGAGTGACAAGTGACGAGTGACAAGATGAAAACTTTAACTCGTCACTCGTCACTGTAGTTAAAGACTTCAGCGAAGCGCGCGATGATGCGGTCTTCGACGGCGCGCATGTCAACTTCGCGGCCCACGATTTCTTTCATCGAAGTGACGGCTTCGCCTTCGCAGGCGACGAGCAGATCGAAAAAACTGAGATCGGTGTTGACGTTCAGAGCGAAGCCGTGCGTCGTGACCCAGCGCGCGATGTGGACGCCGATGGCGGCGACCTTGCCGCGCGTGGTGTGGACGCCGGTCAGTCCTTTGATCGGGAACGCTTCGAGCTGAAAATCCGCGAGCGCGCCGATCAAGACCGTTTCGAGATCGCGGACGTAGCGGTGTACGTCCTCGCGTTCGGGACTGAGGTTGATGATCGGATAACCGACCACTTGGCCGAGACCGTGATACGTCGCCTTGCCGCCGCGATTCGTCTCAAAGAGCGCGACGCCGCGCGCCGCTAACGTCTGCGCGGGCGCAAGCACCGCGCCCGGCGTCGTGCGCCGCCCCAGCGTGATAACGTGCGGATGCTCGACGAGCAGCAGCGTGTCTGCTTGCGTGCCCGCGCGCACCGTCAGTTCGATCTCTTTTTGCAGTCGGTACGCCGCGCCGTATTCCATCCGCCCGAGGCGGCGAACCTGTAGTATCCTCTTTGGCATCGCAGTAAGCGCTTGCATGCGCGTGCGTTTATTCTAAAGCAAAGCACACGCCGTTGCATGCGCCGCGCAAGCACACGCGGCTGCGCTCCCCCTTTATCCGGTCTGGGGTTATGATGAAGCACAAACGTTAACTTATTTTTGTGAGTCGTTGCGCGTTCGTCAGCAGTGCGCCGCGCATCCTTGAAGGAGGGATCGCTCGTGAAACTAGCCTGTGTCTTGAGTCTCATCTGTTTATTAGCCTTGCCCTTTGGCGCATCTGCACAGACGCGCCCGCGCAACGCCCCGCGCCGCCGTCCGGCGACGAGCAACACCCGCAACACGAAGACGCCGCCCGGCGCGACCGCGCTCAATGAAGCGCGTTTGCGCGTGGGCGAAAAGATCAAAGTGCTGGCGAAGTTTTTGTATTTGTATGCGCGGGCGTCGAAGGAGTTGGAGACGACGGAGGCGCAGGCGCGGCAAGCCGGGCAAGGCGCGGCGCAGATCACATCGGCGCTTGAGCGGAATCGTGCGTCGCTGCGCACCAACTTGCAGAACGTGCGCGCCGGTCTCGACGAACTAGAGCTTTATTTCAAGACCACGCCCGAAGCTAATCGCTATTACCAGAGCATCGCGGGCGTCGCTGCGACCGCGGCCGACGCCGAAGCCAAGGTCACCGCCGGCCAATTCGACGCCGCCGGCCGCGCCCTGCTTGATGTCGTCAGTCGCTTAACCGATGTGCTGTTGGAAATGGAATAGGAAATGATGAGCGATGAACGCGGAACGATGAATTAAGAGCAGCTGCCTTTCATTCATTTCTTCGCGTAGTATCCTTGTCGGGCGCGGACGCGCAGGTCATTGTGCGCGGGCGTGGTGACTTTGATATTGAGGTACTTGCCATTGGGCGCGTTGCTATTTGAATAGTATTGCAGCAGGTATTGGGCGCGCAGTTCGTTGGCGATCTGGCGAAAGACCGTGCTGAGGCCGTCGGCGTTGGCGGGCACGTAGGCTGTGCCGCCGGTCACGTTGGCGATCTGCTGCATGCCGTTCTGCGCGCGGGTGGCGATGTCGTTTAAGCGGATGGACGGCCCGCCCGGATTGATCGAGTAGAAGACGATGTCTGCGCGCTGCACGTCGCGCTGCACGGCGGCGACGGCGCGTTGATGGCGCACTTCCAAATCTCTATGCGCGGCGGCTCGCACAGATTGCAGCCGGTTGCTGCCCTCCGCCTCCGCCTTCTGCTGCGCCTCATATTCCGCCACGGTCTGCTCGCGCACCGCACTGCTGAAATTGTCGTCGCCGTCGGAGATGACGAGGATGACACGACGATGACGGCCGGGCGCATTCGTGGCGAGATATTGCGCCGCGTAACGAATCGAATCATAAAAGGCCGTGGGCACGCTCTTGCTCGCCGCCGGGATCGCTAACACTTGCGCGGTCGCGGCTTCGGCCGAAGTAAGACCCTCGACGAGGCGTGGCTGTTCAGTGATCGTGATGACAGCCGCGCGATCAGTCGGCTTCAAGACCTGCTTCAGAAAACTCGCCGCCGCCTGCTGTTGAAACGCAAAGAAGTTTTTCTGGCTGACGCTCGACGACACGTCGAACAGGATGGCGATATCGAGCGGTACTTGTTCGGCGTCGCCCACCTGCGCGATCTCCTGCGCGCGGCCTTCTTCCTCCAAACGAAAGTCAGTCGCCTTCAGCCCTTGCATCGGCTCGCCCGCCGACGTCGTCACGGACGCGGGCACGACCACGAGATTGGAAGTGACACGCACTATCTCGTCATCATCAATGGCGTCGGCGGCTGATGGTGAGGGCGCGGGTGTCGACGTCAACTTCGGTGTTTGCTGCGGTGACGGTGTAGGCTGCGTGGCCGGCGCGCTCTTTTGCGTTTGCGGTGTCGGCGTCGGCGCGGGTGGGAGTTGTGGCACGCGCACTGGTTGCTGCGCGGGCGCGGCTATGTGTGCTGCGCGGCGCGTGCGTTTCGTCTGCGTGGCCGTAGACGGCCATGCTGCTGCCAGCAGTAACATGAGCGACAACAGTCCCGCACACGCGCCGCGCCAATTTCTTTTTCGCGCCAATTTCATCACCTCAGCTTCCTCGCACACTCGCCAACGGCAGCGCCGCGCATGATGCGCTCGCGCGTTGCGTCGGCCAAATTCGACACGGGATAAAAGTTTGTAGGAGAGAAAACGTGAATCGTCAATCGCGCACAGCACAAGGCCGCCGCGATTGACGATTCACCCTCTGGACGTTTGCGCCCGTTATGCCGCTTACTGTTGCGGCGGTTGCGCGCTGTCGGGCTTCGACGGCGTCAGCATTGGCGCGGACTGCAACAGCCCGCGATTGACCAGCACGCTGACCTCGACGCGGCGGTTCTGCTCGCGGCCCTGCCGCGTGGTGTTGTCCGCCACCGCCTGCGCCTCGCCGTAGCCGAACGGCGTGATGATGCGGCGGAGCGGAATGTTGTGCGTCTCGGCCAAGTAGCGCACGACTGCGTCGGCACGGCGTTGGCTCAAACGACGATTCGCTTCCTCTGTGCCGTCGGCGCTGGCGAAGCCGCGCACTTCGATCACGAAGCCTTTCGCGCTCTGCGCCTGCTGCGCGATTTGGTCGAGCGCCGTCTTGGATTCGGGCAAGAGCACAGCGCTGCCTACTTTGAAGTTAAGCACGGACTTGTTCTGCACGGTGTAGTCGTCAAGCGCGGAGATGCGCTCGTTGGTCGTATTCACGCCGTTGACAGCGGCGTCCGCCGTATCCTGCGCGGCCTTCGCGCCGCCGCGCGCCGCGTTCGAGACGGCTGCCAACTCGTCCAACTGCCCGGACAGACGCTGCGCGTTAGCCTCGACCTCGCCGACCCGGGCCTGCGTCTTGTTTAGATCGTTCTCCACGGGATCGACGCGCGCTTGGATCGACTGGGCGGTGCGCAGTTCGGTCTCGCCGAAGCGAACGCTGGTGGCGACGAGTTGCCCCTGTTCGTTGCCGCGCCCTTCGACTTCGAGGTTGAGACCGCGCAAGATGTTCGACGCGCCGTAGGTCGAGCCGCTCTTGAGGAAGCCGCCTTTCGACTTGACGCTGGTCCGATCAGTTAGCACCACGGTCGTGTTGACGTTGTTGATGTCCTGCACGACGAACGTGTCGGC
>JBBRYU010000176.1:0-9001 GCA_038237345.1 Pyrinomonadales bacterium | reverse complement strand
GAGTTCGAGCGCCTGCTGGCCACCGTCGATCCGCACCCGCTGCCGCGCTTCCGCGTCAACGGCCCGCTCTCGAACCTGCCGCAGTTCGCGCAAGCGTTCAACTGTCAGGCCGGCGACCCGATGGTGCGCCCGGAGAACGAGCGTTGCCAGATTTGGTAAACGAGGGCGTTCATGCTTAGTGAGCGAGCAGCGTTTTAAGGACAGAGGGACTGTGACCAAATATTTGGTCACAGTCCCTTTCTGCTTGATCAGGCTAATGAAATTGAAAGGGCTTGCCACTCGAAAGTTGCAAGCCCTTGTTCTCGGGATGACAGGATTCGAACCTGCGACCTCTTCCACCCCAAGGAAGCGCGCTACCAGGCTGCGCCACATCCCGTTAAGCGACATTGAAAGTATCGGCCGAAAAAATATTTGTCAAATCGCGGGCAAGACAATAGCCACTAACTTGCGCCGACTATTTTTTCTGCGTGTTCAGACGGGCTTTGCTCGCGTCGAGCAATGAGATTAGATCGCGCATCTGTTCGCGCAGGCGGCGCAGGGCGGCGCGGCGTTCATCGGTGAGCGGGACGGTGGGTTGCGTCGGAGGCAACTCATGATCGCTGGCGTAGACGGGCGGCGCGGTGCGCGCGACTTGTGGCGGCGGTGGAGATGGGTCGCGCGCGTCGTCGGCGTTGATGTTGGCGGCGGTCATGTCGGGCGTGACGACTTTGAGTTTGCTTGCGCCGCGCAGGTCGTTGTGCAGTTTCTTCTTCGCGCCGGCGATGGTGTACTGGTCTTCATAGAGCAGTTCCTTGATGCGCAAGACCATCTCCACGTCGCGTTTGCGATAGGTGCGCTGCCCGGCACGATTCTTCTGCGGTGCGAGCATCGGAAACTCCGACTCCCAATAGCGTAATACGTGCGCCTGCACGCCGCTGATGTCGCACACTTCGCCGATCTTGAAGAAGAGTTTTTCCGGAATGTAGACGGCTGCATGGTTCATACTGCGGACGACCTTCAAGTGGATTGAGTTAACGGAATAATTGCAGCCGGCCGTCTATGTGCCGTCATTCGAGACCGCGTGCCGACCTCACGCTGTCGCCATGTTACTCATGCCGCCCAGACGTGTCAATCATCTTGGCGCGGGAATTAAACAAACGACGCTCTAACAATTGCGGACGTTAGCTTGAAGTCTTTTCTGAGCGGATGAGAAGCGCGCTGAGACTTTAGCGCGCCGCGATCAGAATGAGGCGGTGAACGGGATCGAAGGTTAGGCGGAAAGGCCGGAGCGCATCGCGCCCCAGAATGACGGGCGCATCGGCTGCCGCGCCGAAGAGCAGGTCGGTCGGTATGCGACGCAAGACCAGCCCGCCGATCTGTACTGTGACTGGCGCGATACGCCGTGTGGCAACGTGCCCGCGCCCGAGGTCGCGCACGCCCGCGCGCTCGCGCCCTGCATCGGGGCCGACACCGAACGCACGCGCTGCCGTTTCATCCAACGCAAGGCCGAAATTCGAGCCGGTGTTGAGCAGTGCGCGCCGGCCGTTGTCGAGGCGGACGAACGGGCGACGGCCTGAACCATCAGCCAGCCAGGGGATGATTGTGCCATCGGGCGGCGAGTCATTCGCACGCACCGGCGAAACTTGCGGGTCGAAGGCGCTGACCAAGCCCGCCGGCAAGTCAATCGTATAACCGAGCGGATAGTAACTTTCAGTCGGGTCGAGCACGCCATCAAGGTCGGGCGGCAAAGAATCTGTGACCAACACTGTGCCGCGCCCCGGCAATTGATTTCCGGCTTCACCAAGGGCGAGGCTGCGTATCGTGGCTTCGCGCCCCGTCCCGCCTTGCGCGCCGCTCAAACCGCTGATTGACACGGGCCGGCTACCGCTGAAACTTATGTTTGCCTCACGCGCCACGCGCTGCGTGATGATGTTTGCGCCCGCGCCTGTGTCGAGCGCGCAGGTATAGGGGCCCGTGCCATTGATCCATGTGCGCACGAGTAGGCCGCGGCCCTGTTCTTCGCGGAAGCGCACGGGTGCGGGCAGGGCGCGCACGCCGCCGAAGGTCTGTTGGATGCGTGAGGTCTGCGCCCGCCGCGCAGAGGAAGGGGCAGCCGCCCACATGGCGACTGCCCCGAACGTGATTACCAGAGCGATTAGGATAGCTGAAGCTTTATGTGCCACTGCCGTCTGCACGCTCCGTTGCATGATGCGTTACCAACCGCTTACCTGCGGTTACGGTTGCGAATCTTGTAGGTGTAGAGCGCGCTGCCTGCGCCGCCGCCCAACGCGCCAATCGCCGCGCCCTTCTTACCACCGATCAGACCGCCGAGCAACGCGCCGCCGCCCGTGCCCATCGCCACGGTCAGCTTGTCGCGATGCTTCTGCCAGTAGCTACGGCTGCGCGGCTGATAGTCGTAATAAGCCCGTCGCGAGTTGCGCGCGTAACGTGTCCGCACCGGTGTATTACGATAGACCACGCGCGAGGCTGTCGGCGCTTCACGCGCAATAGCAGCACTGGCCGAAGTCGCGCCATTACGCGCAGCCTCGAAACCATCGTTGAAACCGGCGCGATAGTCGGCCGATATATTTTGCTCGTTCGCCGTGTTGAGCGCCCCTTGCTCATTGGCGTAACGAGCATCCGTAGCGTTCGGCTGCGCCGCATCCTGCGTCGTCAGCCGCTGCGTAGCCACAGGGGTGTTGGTGTCCACACTGTGGCGATTGTTCACGAGACCGACCACTGTGCCGCCAAGCAAAGCCGCCGAGAGTCCCACCGCCAAAATTTTGCCATTCATAGTCATGGTGTTAGCTTCTCCTTACGAATTCGCTAGATTCCATCAATCAAGCCTGCCATAAAACTCAGCAACTCGTGTTCCTTAGACGCAGCCACACGCAGCGACTTTCCGCTTTCACACTTCCAACTAAAACTTTTAAGGCTTTTCAGTTCACCTGGCGACAAATCATAATCAAATCGCAACACGGGAGCAGGCGCGACCTCCCCCAACTTTGCACGATATGGATTATCCGCGACCCTATCTGCTCAACGAAACAGTGTCTTGATACAACTGTTGCGGCAGGGATAAGCGTGCCCCTTACAAAAGCAATGGGTCTGCGCGCCTATTCTTCGGCCTGCCTTACCGCCGCGCGTGTTCTACGGACAGAGTGTTCGACAGCTTTTCAAACGTCGTGTGTTCATCTCACCGACTAAGGTGTCACACCGCGCGTTGGACGCTCTCTGCGCGCGCAGGCTATAATCCGGCGTCGTTCACACATCGCCACTTGCCGGAGGTTCACCGCAACCCGTGTCCACAGCTTCGACCGCTTTTCATCTGGCCGCACGCTTGGAGCGGGTCGGCTTCTCCGACATTGTCCAGATCCGCAACCGCGTGATGGAACTGCGCGCGGCGGGCGCGCACGTCTATCAGTTCGAGGGGGGCGAGCCGTTTCTCAATACGCCTGAGCACGTCAAGGACGCGATGCGCCGCGCGCTCGCCGAGAACAAGACGCGCTATGCGCCCTCGTCCGGCATCGCGGAACTACGCGCCGCCATCGCCGCGAAGGTGCGCGAGCGCAACTCGCTCCCGGCCGATACCGAAGATGTGGTCGTGCTGAACGGCGGTATGCAGGGTCTCTTCGGCGCGTTCCAGACGGTCGTCAATCCCGGCGACGAAGTGCTCGTCTTCTCGCCCTACTGGACGCCGATTAAAGATTTGATCGCAAACTGCGAAGCCCACGCCATCCTCGTCTCAACCGACGAAGCACGCGCCGCAGGCTTCGCGCCCACGCTCACGCGTCATCTGACGACCAAGACACGCGCCATTTACTACAACACGCCGCAAAACCCGACCGGCGTGGTCTTCACACGCGCGGAGGCCGAAGCTGTCGCCGCGTTCGCCCGCGCGCATGACCTACTCGTCATCGCCGACGAAGCCTACGAAGACCTCGTCTATGAAGGCGGACACGTCTCCATCGCCGCGCTGCCCGGCATGTACGAGCGCACGCTCACCTGCTACACGTTCTCGAAGTCTTATTCGATGACCGGCTGGCGCATCGGCTACACGGTCGCGCCTGAACCGTGGATGACGGGCCTGCGCAAGACCTTGCTCTATTCGACCAACGGCGTCTCCACCCCGACGCAATGGGCCGCGCTCGCCGCACTGAACACGCCCGCAGATTATTTCGCCGCCACGCGCGCCGCCTACGCAGAGCGCCGTGATCTGCTTGTCGCCGGGCTGAACGAACTCGGTTTGACCTGCGCCGCGCCGGCCGGCGCGTTCTACGTCTTCCCCGACACGACGAGCATCCATGCGGACAGTCGCACGGCGGCCGAACTGCTGCTCGAACGCGCACAGGTCGCCACCGTGCCCGGCCGCGTCTTCGGCCCGCACGGCGAAGGGCATCTGCGCTTCTCCTTCTCCACCTCACTTGAGACGATCCAAGCCGGTCTCGACTCGATGCGCCGCCAACTCTGACAGGATGCGAGGACGAAGGCTATCGCACACGACGAGTTCGCGTTCATCAAGCACATACGCCAGCGCGCCCAACAGCACAACGACGCGCTCACAGCCTCTCCTTCATCCTTCATCCTTCATCCTTCATCCTTGCTCACCGGCATCGGCGACGACGCGGCCTTACTCGCCCAACGCACTGGCCGCAACATGGTCGTCACCACCGATCTGCTCGTCGAAGACATAGACTTTCGCCGTGCGTACACGCCGGCCGTTTCACTCGGCCATAAAGCGCTCGCCGTCTCGCTCTCCGACATCGCCGCGATGGGTGCGCGCCCGCGTTGGGCACTCCTCTCAATCGGCGTGCCCGCAGACGTGTGGCGCACGCGCTTCCTCACAGAGTTCTACGACGGCTACTTCGCGCTCGCCGCCCGCACAAACGTCGCACTCATCGGCGGCGATGTATCGCGCACGCCGGAGCGCATCGTGATTGATTCAATCGTGCTGGGCGAAACGAAACGCGGGCGCGCAATCCTGCGCACGGGCGCACGACCCGGCGATCAAATCTTCGTCACCGGCACACTCGGCGGCGCGGCGGCCGGCCTGCAACTCCTCGAAGTCAGCAAGGGATCGAAACAAGCAAAGACGCCGCCACGCGCCACCGCCACCTCGCGTCAACGACAGCCGCACGCACGCGCTCAACTCATCCGCCGCCAACAACACCCCGAACCACGCCTCGCATGGGGCGCGCTGCTCGGCGACAAGCGTCTCGCCACCGCGCTCATTGATCTCAGCGACGGACTCTCGTCCGACCTCGCGCACCTCTGCCGCGCAAGCGGCGTCGGCGCGCTCATCGAAGCGGCACAGATTCCGATTGATCCAATCATCGGCTGCGCGGGACTTCCTGCCCCCGTCGCTCTCGACCTCGCGCTGCATGGCGGCGAAGACTTCGAGTTGCTATTCACCGCCCGCCCGCGACACGCCGCCTGCCTGCCGCGCGAACTAGAGGGCGTCACCGTCACCCGCATCGGCGAATTGCGCGCACAGTCGGCGGGCTTGAAGCTTCGTGTTGCCGGACGCACACGTACTTTACGCCCTGCAGGCTTCACACATTTCCGCGCCGAATAAAATAACCAGCGCAGCTAATCTATTGACAGTCAGGGGCAAGTGCGTGCGGCTGGGAGCGCAGGCATCATGCCTGCCATGAGCGCGCCAGCGCGAATAATGGATGCGATTGATATTCAAGCCTGAATGGTTAGGAATGCTTTGAGCGTGCGTGCCGCACGCTTGCAGGCAAGATGCCTGCGCTCCCGGCTGAGAGCAGTCTCATGCATTGGCACATCGCTATAAACACCCTGTTTGACTCGCGGCCCGTCCTTGCCTAGACTCTGCTCAGGCGGCGCGATCACTTGTAACTTCGTGCGGCGATAACGACGCGCGGCTCATTCAAGATGCTGAGATTTCAGAATACGCTCTCCGGTCAACTCGAAGAGTTTCGCTCGATCACGGCGGGCGAGGCGCGGATGTATCTGTGCGGCCCGACCGTGTGGAACGTGGTGCATATCGGCAACCTGCGCTCGTTCCTGTTCGGCGACATCCTGCGCCGCTATCTGAAGTTCAAGGGTTACAAGGTCACGCACGTCATGAACCTGACGGACGTGGACGACCGCATCATCGCGGAGGCGGAAAGCAAAGGCGTCGCGCTCGACGAATATACCGCGCCTTACATCGAAGCCTTCTGGCAAGACTTCGACGCCATCGGCTGCGAACGGCCGGAGATTGCGCCCCGCGCCACGCACCACATCAACGAGATGGCTGCGCTCATCGCGCAACTCGAAGCCAACGGGCACGCATACAACTCCGACGGCTCGATCTACTACCGCATCAAATCATTTCCTGCGTACGGCAAGCTCTCGAAGATCAACTTCGCGGGCAACATTGTCGGCGGCAGCGAGCGCGTGGACACGGACAAGTACGACAAAGAGGACGCGCGCGACTTCGCCCTATGGAAAGCAGTCGAAGATGAACAAGGCGCGGCATGGGACACCCAGATCGGGCGCGGCCGACCCGGCTGGCACATCGAATGCTCCGCGATGTCCATGAAGTATCTCGGCGCGACGTTCGACATCCACTGCGGCGGCGTCGATCTCATCTTCCCGCATCACGAGAACGAGATCGCGCAGTCCGAAGGCGCGACCGGCCAGCCGTTCGTCAACTACTGGCTGCACGGCGAGCATCTCAAGATCAACGGCGAGTCGATGTCCAAATCGAAGGGCAACTATTTCACGCTCGGCGATCTGACCGCGCAAGGCTTCACGCCCGCCGCGATCCGCTACTCGCTCATCAGCGCGCCCTACCGCAAGCAATATAACTTTACCGTCGAAGACCTACGCGGGATTGAGAAGACGGTCGCCGGGCTGCAAGACTTCCACCGCCGCCTCGCTGAAGCGCGCCTTGAAGCAGGCAGTAACCCGGAGATGCGTTCGGCGGCGGCACGCGCGCTCGAACAATTTGAAATGGGATTGGACGACGATCTGAACACGTCGGTCGCGCTCGCCGCGATGCACGATCTCAGGCGCGCGGTCAACACCGCCCTTGATGACTGCCGCTTGCGCGCCGACGACCAGCGCGATCTGCTTGAGTTGATTGCACGCTTCGATTCGGTCTTCAACATTTTCAACCAGCCGCAAGCAGAGATGCTCGCCGCCGAAATCCAAGCGCTCATAGATGAACGACAGGAAGCGCGCCGCCGCCGCGACTTCGCCCGCGCCGACGAAATCCGCGACGAATTAACCAATCGCGGCATCATGCTCGAAGACACGCGCGACGGCGTGCGCTGGAAACGGCGCAGCGCATAATGCTAGTATACGTCCGGTTAATCATGCAGCGCTTACAACTCATCAACTTCCGCCCGCTCGACATCCGCGCGAACATCTTCGCGGGTTAGCCGCGCTTCTCTTCCTTCGTTATCCTGCCGGATTTCAAATCTCAAATTTGAAATCTCAAATCGTTTGCCTGTTCGTTTGAAGGAGAAAAGTATTATGACTACCACCGCCCTCGCGCCGCCCAGACGGCCCGAGATCAAGACCGCCCTGCCCGGCCCAAAGGGACAAGTGATCATCGCCGCCGATCAGCAGTTCGTCACGCCTTCGTACCCGCGTCCATCGTTTAAGCTTGTAGCTGAACGCGCCGCAGGCGTTTGGGTCACGGACGTGGACGGCAACGTCTTCCTCGATTGCAATGCGGGCGTCGCCGTCTGCTCGACCGGCCACTGTCATCCCGAAGTCGTCAAAGCGATTCAGGATCAGGCCGCGCAACTCATTCACATGTGCGGCACGGATTATTACTACCGCCACATGCCCGCGCTCGCGCAGAAACTCGACGAGCTTGTGCCCGTGCCCAGCCCGACGCGCACGCACTTCGCCAACAGCGGCACGGAAGCAGTCGAGACCGCGCTCAAGCTCGCCATGCACGCGACGGGGCGCGAGAAGTTCATCGGCTTCTTCAACAGCTTCCACGGGCGCACGCTCGGCTCGCTGTCGTTGACCTCGTCGCGCGTGGCGCAACGGCTCGGCTTCAAACGGCAGGCGCTCGACGTGATCCACGTACCCTACCCGAACACGTTCCGCGACCCGTTCACCGGCGACGCCACCGGCGCGCACGATCCGGCCGCCGTCAGCCAAGCCTGTCTCAACTGGATCACGGAGCGGCTCTTTAAAACCACGACGCCGCCCGAAGAGGTCGCCGGCATCGTCGTCGAATGCGTGCAGGGCGAGGGCGGTTACGTACCTGCGCCGAAAGAGTTCTTACAGGGCTTGCGCCGCATCTGCGACGAGCACGGTATTCTGCTGATCGTGGACGAGGTGCAATCTGGCATGGGGCGCACGGGCAAGATGTTCGCCTCAGAGCATTATGATCTGAAGCCCGACATCATCACCATCGCCAAAGGCATCGGTTCGGGCCTACCCATCGGCGCGTGCGTGGCGCGGGCCGATCTGATGGACTGGAAACCAGGCGCGCATGCTTCGACCTTCGGCGGCAACCCGGTCTGCATCGCCGCCGCTTTGAAAACTATCGAACTGCTCGAACGCGAATTGGTCGCCAACAGCGCGGAAGTCGGCGCGTACCTGAAAGCGGGCCTCGAAAAGTTGATGCACAAGCACGACTGCATCGGCGATGTGCGCGGCATGGGATTGATGCTCGGTGTCGAGTTTGTCACGGATCGCGCGACTTTGAGTCCTGCGCCGGAGTTACGCGACCGCGTCGAAGTGGCGTGTTTCGAGCGCGGCTTGATCATCCTCGGCGCGGGCGCGAATACGATCCGCTGGTCGCCGCCGCTCATCCTCACACGCGAGCACGTGGACGTGGCGCTCGACATCTTCGATGCTGCGATCACGGCCGCACGCCAGTAGGCGTTCAACCCCGCCCATGTGGTAGGGGCAAGGACAAACCTTGCCCCTACCCTTACTTTAATCAGCCCTGTTGCACCTCATCATTGACAAACCCCGGCCCGTCCCCTAAGTTTTCCTCGTCGCCCCAACGCGTTTTCGTCCGGTTCAGTTGGCGGAGGTTTTC
>JBBRYU010000175.1:0-9059 GCA_038237345.1 Pyrinomonadales bacterium | reverse complement strand
TGCTAACACGTTTGATTGTGCGCGCTTGTCTGGCGGCCTCTTGCCGCCGAGCAATGCGCCAAAGCAAAGCAGACCGTGGTGCCAGCAACTTCTACCGGCGTCGTTGAACAGTGGCCGGTATAATGCCTAGCACGATGCTGGATACAACTGACAAGGTGGCGGGCGGGGCGACGGTCTATAGGCGCGATAGTCTTAAGGAGTTGTGCCTCCGCGACATGATCTTTTTGCAGAAAGGTTCTCTCCTCCGTCGGCTCATTCACGCACTCATCAGTATCGCCCTCCGCTTGTTCTTCCGCCGCATCGAGTTAAGCTGCGCTGAAGCTGTTCCGCCATCTGCTCCGCTTATCTTCGTACTGAATCACCCGAACGGCTTGATCGACCCGGCGTTGGTCTTCTGCGCCTTGCCGCGCCGCGTCTCATTCCTCGCCAAGTCCACACTCTTCGGGGTGCCAATAGTCAGGGCGCTCCTGCGCACGTTGGAGGCGCTACCTCTGTATCGGCGGATCGATCCCGGCGCAGATGTGTCGCTCAACCAACGCACGTTTGCGGCTTGTCGTGAACTGCTGGCGAAGGGGCGTTGTATCGCGCTCTTCCCCGAAGGACTGTCGCACAACGCCACGCAGCTAATGGAATTGAGGAGCGGGGCGGCGCGGATTGCGCTTGCCGCGGTCGCCGGCCAGATAGATGACAATAGCCTTGCGAACTTTGACTCAGCAGCGCTCTCGCTGCGTATCGTGCCGGTGGGGTTGTACTATACCGCCAAGACTTCATTCCGCAGTGAGGTACTGCTCAGGGTCGGTACACCACTGCCCGTGCCATCCGTTACCTTGGGCGTAGACGGCGAACCGCCGCGCGCCTCCGTGCAGCAACTAACCGAACTGATTGCTGTCGCCCTGCGCGAGGTAACGCTCAACACAGCCGACGAGGGTGAGTTGAGCGACGTAGCGCGGGCCGAGCAATTGTTCAACTCGCTGTATGAAGGCGTGGATCGTCGCCTGCCCTTAGCGGAGACGTTCTACTGGCTGCGGCACGTCGCTGAGCGACTGCGACTGATCGCAGCCCAGACGCCTGAGCGCCTCGCAGCTCTGCAACAGCGCATCGCCAGCTACGAGGCAGAACTAAACAACTTGGGACTTGCACCAGAGGCGCTCGCCGTCACCGCCCTCCCGCTTAGGCTCTTTTTCCGGCAAGTGCTATTACCGGGGTTGGTGCTGCTAATCCTCTCGCCTATCGCAATCCTCGGGGCAGTGATTCATTTGCCGGCTTATCTATTCGCCACGCTCTTCGCGCGGCTCTACCAGACACACGGGCCAGACGCCGCCACAGCGAGCGTCAAGATACTCGCGGCCATCGGCCTGATGCCGTTGACGTGGCTGACATGCACGGTAGCGGTAGGGGCATTGTGGGGCTGGTGGATTGGCTTGGCCGTATTGCCCGCCGTCATTCTCTTGGGCTACGTAGCGTTGCGCGTGTTGGAAGAGGTGGTCGAATTCAGCGTCTGGCTTGGGGCGGGTATAATGCTGCTGCGCCGCCGTGCGCTGTTTCTGAAGCTATTGTTACGCCGTAGAAACTTGCAGCGCGAGATTCACCAGATCGTTGAAGGCGGGCGTAACGGGCACAATGCGGCTTGAGATGAAGAAATCCATGAGTGGACGGGACATTACGGTTAAGAATTGGCAGTATTATGATATTCAACTCCCAAGCGAACGGTGCGACACTTAATCTCCATCTTGTTTCAGTCCAATGTTATTGTGCGACAGCAGTTGCTGAACTGCTAGCCTCTGTGATCCGTCCTTCTTCATAAAATACACGCCTTTCGTCTTCAGTCATCGGCGCGAGCTTTCTGCGCCCGAACAATTGTAATCGAGGCGCCGCCGGGTACGTCGGCTTACAGAACTTTCGATACTTCGGCAGCAAGAACACCTTGCCATCCGGCACTCTGGTCTCCAGCCCGTCGAGCGTGTCGGTGAGACAAACGGTTTTCAACAGGCCTACAAAGACAAGGGCGCGCACGGTCTCTTGATCAAAACGCTCTTTCAAACGGGAGCGCGCGTCTCTGAGTTTGCCTCGCTTCGCGTGGAAGACTTGTTCTTTAACGAGTTGATGATTCTAATTACTAAAGCTAAAGGTGGAAAGAGTCGCTATGTGCCAATTTTGCAAAACTAGCTCAAGAGTTACAGACTCATTTGGGAGCACGGCAGACGGGTTATCTGTTTGAAACGAACCGGCACTTGTCGTATTCTCCGCGACGACTTCAACAGATTGTGAAGGAGACGGCAGATAAAGCAAAGATTACCAAGCGGGTCTATCCACATCTGCTGCGGCATTCAGTAGCCACCACTTTGCTAGAGCGCGGAATGCCGATAGAGCAGATCCAAAAGTTTCTGGGGCACTCGAAATTGGAAACGACGCAAATCTATGCGGAGTCAACGACAGAGATGTTAAAAGGAAGCTATCGGCGAGCGCTAACAGATTAAGTGTCATTCCATGCGAACTGCTGTGGCACTATGACAATAACCCTACACACCTTTGGTTACGGTGTTGCTTTGCGCGCCGTCATTTTCAAGAGCGGGCAAAGCACAAGATGTTACGCGTCCGGATTCGCCAGCGTGCCGTCTCTGCTGGCATGGGGTTGCTTCTGAATTGCCGAACGACGCGGGCGCATGCTCACTTCGCCAAGCCGCACGCCGGATGCAAGACAACAGCATAGCTACTAATGCTCAAACTTAGGGAGGAAAGTTTATGGCTATTTTTGGCAGGCCGTATGCGCGTCAGCGGATGTCGTGGATGGCTGTGTGGCTGATCGTAACTACGCTCACGCTGGGCGCGCCAATCATGCCGGCCAATGGCCAAGACACTGTCACCGGCGCATTTGAAGGCACAGTGCGCAACGCTTTGACTGATGAACCGATTCCCGGCGCGAGCGTCGAATTCATCAACCAAGCTTCAAACGTCAGTGTGGCTAAACGAGCCGATAGTCGTGGGCGTTTCTACCAAGGACTGCTCTTGCCCGGCACGTACACAATCCGCGCGACGGCCCCGAATTTTATCACCAACGAAACTGTCATGCGTTTGCTTGGGCTGCGGACCGGCGAAGTCGTGCCCGTCCCCATCGCGCTTGAGCCGAGTGCCTCGGCCGTAACTTCCGGCTCAACCACCAACCCAGTCGCGCCGCTGCCTTCGCCCATGAGCTCGCCAGCAACTGCGGCAACCAGTGGCGCAGCCGCAAGCGCGCGCACGTCGGAAAACACGGACGTGCGCGGCCAGATCAATACGCTCGACGCGCAACGTGGCGGAGCCTTCACCGATGCGGAGATTGGTGGACTGCCGCTCGGCAGCACAACGCTGACGCGCACATTTGATGAACTGGCCCTGTTCGTGGCCGGCGTCGCGCTCCCGCCCCAACCAATCGGCGCGGCCAACGGTTCGGTCGGCCCCGGCATCGGCGCGGGCATCGGCACTTCAGGTCAGTTCGCCGTTAACGGGCTGCGCTCGCGCGCGAATAATTTTACGGTCGACGGTTCTGACAACAACGACGAAGACATCGGTGTGCGCCGGCAAGGATTCGTTGCGCTTGTGCCGCAGCCAATCGAATCGATTAAAGAATTTCAGATCATCACGCTGCTCGCGCCCGCGCAATTCGGGCGTAACATCGGCGCGCAAGTGAATGCCATCTCGAAATCAGGTGGCAGCCTGACGCACGGGACGCTCTACGGTTTCTTCAATGCGAGCCAGTTGAACGCGCGCGACTTTTTCGATACGGCGAACGGCAACGCGGTCGCCCCGGTGCTAACGGCCGCCAAGCAACCGGTGCTGGTCGCTTCCAGCGCGACGTTTAATAGCGGCACACGTAATTTTGATTTGGTTAACGGGCAAGCTCTGACTACGCGGAATGAAAGTGGCGGCCAAGATTCTTTCACCCTCGCGCATGGCGGCGGCGTTTTGGGCGGTGCGCTCGCGTCAAACAGGTTGTTCTATTTCCTTTCCGCTGAAGGGCAGATAATCAACGCCACGAAGGAAGAGAGTTTTAGAGTCCCCACGGTCGAACAGCGCGGCGCATTCAACGCCGGCGCGAGCGGGATTTTCAACGATCCCTTCAACCCGCAGCGGTCGGCGTTCGCTTTTCCCGCCAGCCCCGGCGGTGATGCGATCCTCAGTCTGTTTCCTTTCCCGAATAATCCGACCGGCTCGTACGGCGCTAACACGTTTACCCAAGTCTTGCCGGCGAGCGGGCGGGGCGGGATTTTATCGGGTAAGATCGATCACAACTTCAAATTCCATGAGCGCAATCAATCGTTCACGGCACGCTATAATTTCACCGAAGATTCGCGCAGTATTCCATCCGTCGGCGGCGCGCTGTTCTCCACGTTGCGGCCGCACGTGCGGACACAGAACCTCTCGCTGTTTCTCAACAGCGAGCTCAGCGCGCCCGATGCCACGCGGTTAATCTTCAATCAAGTCCGCCTATCTTACGGGCGGACGCGGCTCAACTTCGACGCCCAACGCGACACGAATTTTCAGATCAAGAGCAAGCTATTTCCGTCCGATCCCTTTCTCCTCAATGCGCCGCTGCGCTCGAACCTGACGCTGCCAAACATCACGGCCGGCGGGCAAGTCGTGCCCAACGCCGGCCCCGTCCTATTACTAAATACCGGTGCGACGACGGAAGATATGCTCGGCCCCGTCGGCGAGATCAACATCGGCGGCTTTAGTCGCTTAGGCGTTGACGTGTTCAATTTTCCGCAACGTCGGGTCAACAACACCTATCAGTTGGCCGATCAATTAACCATTCGCCGTGGCGCGCACAGTATCATCTTCGGCACTGACAACCGGCGCACCGAACTGAACAGCGATCTGCCGCGCAACTTTCGGCCGTTAATAAGTTTCTACGGCGCGCCGACCCTCGCCCGTGATCCGGCTGGAAATTTTGTCATCACCAGCAACTTCAATGATCCGATTGATCTCGTCGGAGCCGGAGCGCCAAGCGGCTTCTTCCAAACGTTGACCACAGGGTTGGACGCGGCTATCAACCTGCGTTTCTATCAACTCGACTTTTTTGTGCAGGACGAACGGCGCGTGCGCCCGAATCTCTCGTTCTCCTTCGGTCTGCGCTACGAATACAACACCCCGGCCGGCGAAACGCATCGCCGCATCGAAAATTCTTTTAATGATCCGGCGATCAGTCTCGTGCCCGGCTTGAACAAATTCCTTGCAGGGCGCAGCAGCATCTACGATCCGGCTCGCACGAACTTCGCGCCGCGCATCGGCTTGGCTTATGCGCCGAAGATATTTAGCGCGGCACATTTCACTGTGCTACGCGCCGGTTACGGCCTCTACTACGATCAGATTTTAGGGGCGGTCGTGAGCCAGTCGCGCAACGTCTTCCCGCGCTTCCTGACGGTGAATTTGGCCGGCGGACTTGGCAACCCCGGCTTTCCGAACACGCCGCTCGGTCTGCTTAACCCGGCGCAAATCCCCACGCTCGTGAGACCCGGCACGCTGAACATGCTCAATCCTGCTTTCACATTGGCGCAGCAGGTTGCGCTGGTGAACGCGCTGGCGAGCGCCGGGACAACTCTGCCGAGCGCCAGCGGAGTGGAGTTCACCTTGCCTTCGCGTAAGCTGCGTATGCCGACCGCGCATCAGTATTCGGTTAGTGTCGAACAGCAACTCGGCCGAACGACCGCCATCTCGCTCGCGTACGTGGGCACGCTCGGTCGCCATCTGCTGCGCTTTACGACACCGAACCTCGGCACGTCCGCTGTCGCTCTGCTGCAATCTTTTAACGCCGGTACGGATGGCCCCAATCGTTTTGTCCCGCAGTTCTTCGGCATCGCAGTCGCGCCGGGGACGCGCCTGTCATCGTCGGGCGCGTTCAGCGGCGGTCGGCCCGTGCCGACTGTCGGCGGCCTACAGATTTTCGAGACCTCCGGCAACTCGCGTTACGATGCCTTGCAAGTTACGCTGCACGGCCGACTACGGCGCAAGCTGCAATATCAAGCGAGTTACACTTTCGGCAAAGCGATTGACGATGTGTCGGATGTGTTCGATCTCGCCGGCGCGCCGGCGCTGCCGGAGAATAGTTTGACGCGAGCTGGCGAAAGGGCCGTGGCTAATTTCGATGCGCGCCACCGGCTAGCTTATGAAGCAATTTATGATCTGCCGGATGTGGGCAATAAAGGGACACTACTGCGCGCCGTCTTCAACAATTTGCAGTTCGCGACCACCGGCCAATTCCAGACGGGCCAACCCTTCACGGTGAACACGTACATTGATGTGAATCTTGACGGCAACATCACGGATCGCCTAAACTCAACGCAAGGTTTAGTTGTCACCGGCAACGGCCGTCAGCCATTGCTACTCACTGTGGATCGAGATACGTTGCGTGCGCCGGCCGGGACGGACGGTCAAGTGGGGCGCAATACGTTTCGCGCCGGCAGCACACTTGAACTAAATCTGGCCGTGACGAAAACTTTTGCGTTTCATGAACAGCACGCGCTCAGTCTCCGCGTGGAAGTCTTCAACTTCACTAATCGCGCTAACTTCGGCATTCCGACGCGCATCCTTGAGTTCTCCAATTTTGGTCAGACGACGACAACCACCACGCCCGCGCGCCGTGTTCAATTGGGACTCAGGTATTCTTTTTGAGCGTGAGTGCTGAGCAATAGTCTGCGCCCCGCTCTGCCTCTGCCCTTATACCGTTAGTAGCTACTACCATGTCACATGATACCAATTGCATGACATGTTATACCAAGTTGCAGTTCAACGTGAGATTCAAATACCAAACTATCGTTGCGCGCTCAATCATTTACGGACACGGTGAATCTCAGTTTTGAATGCAACTTGGTATCATCAACTCTGCCATGCCTTCATCACTGACACTCCACAAACTGACGACCAACCGCGGCGCACCCGCACACATAAAGCTGCGGGTCAGCCCGACGAAGCCTTCGCCACGCACCTCTTGCCCTAGCAGATGCGATGGTATTTATCAATCATTAACCACGCCGGTGAGTTGCTCCACTGCCGACCCGACCAGGCGGCGCGCCGGCACGGCCTGAAATGCTCGATGAGATTCACGGCCCGGCCCGTAATAGGCACTTGTCGGCGCGATAACTTCTGATAATCGCGGGTGCGCCCGCGGACAGTAATGAAGTAATCACGGAAGTGGATAGGCAGGACGGTCGCACCTTCAAGCCAGTAATAGACCCGCCCGCAGTATGCTTCATGCAGCCACCGTTCCCACGGGCGCGGGCTGTACAACTCGCGATCCAAGTGGCGGTGATAGACCGGCAGCCACAGCACATATATGCCTTTCCGGCGATACTCGGCTGTGCGGTGCATGATCTTTGCGAGCGACAACGTGCTCAGTTGCACCTCAATGGCGACTGGCACGCCGTTGAGGTAGGCGCTCACATCGGGGCGCACCGTGCCGAGGTTACGTTCCAGTTCACATTTGGAGACGCGCGGGTCGGCGACGAGGCTGTCAAAGATGGCGAGCTTACAACGCCGATGCGCCTCAGATTCACCCGTACCATACTCACATGTGACGGGAGGTAGGTGCGCGAAGTGCGGCGCGATAACGCTGCCTTGCCTGAGCGTCACCACGCGCTGACAGCAGAAGCAGGTAAACGGACGATCACGTTTATCTGCCTCCCACGCGCCCCACTTCCGCCCGTCTCGTTCGCGAATGGCCGTTAACATCTCTGAGCAAATAGCGCCGCCTGCGTATCACCTGCTTGGCGTTGGCGACAGCTTATTAAGCTACCTACTTGATAGTCGCCACGACCTCTGCCGGCGCGAGTTTCGTTTTGAAGATGACGGTGTGCGGCGGCACGTGCGGCAACGGCTCGCGGCTGCCGCGTAGTTCGTCCGAAGCGGCGAGGATGAAGTTCTCGCAGCGCGCGTGCGCGAACTCACGCAGCCGCTCGTGCAGATACTGCGGCGTCCAGAAACCGAGTAGCTCCAGATAGACGCGCTGCCCGTCCGGGTGATGCAGCACGTAATCAGGGATGAAGGCGCTCGCGCCGAGGTCTATGACTTCGCTGTTCACAGTTAACGTCCATGGGCTATCAAAGCGCGCCCAACGGGTCGCCAACTCGTCCGTGTCCGGTTGCGTGGTGAGCGACATGCGCAGGTAATGCGACCGCAGACGCTGTTGCCGGCTGTCCAACTCGAAGAAGGCGCTGCCGGTGGCGGGTGCCTTCAAAACTATCTCGGCGCGCAGACGCCAGTTCGCGCACAGGAGCAGCGCCGGGAGAAAGACCGCCATCTGCACGCCGTACTTTTGCGAGCGATGGAAGAGCGACACGGGGCCGTCGAGGCGCACCTCGTAACCCGTCGCGGCACTGCCCTTGATCGTGTGCAGCAAACGGTAGGCTTTGATCGCGCCGAACAGTTCACGATAGGTGGCCGGCGCTTGCGGCTCAATCCATAATTGCATGCGCACGCAGCGATAGAGCAACGCCTGCGCCTGCGCGAGATTGTAAAGGTCAAGCAATGCGCGCGGCGCGACGGGGTCGAACGCGAGCAGCCGCTGCCGTTCCGGCAGATCAGCGTACAGACCGGCGAGCAGATCATCGGGGGGACAGGCAATCTCGCGCGCGACCTCGTTTACGAGTGCAACGCCCGCTTCGCTGTCCTTGAGCAGCGGGTAACGCTCCCGCGCCCGGCGAAACAGCGCGCGGCGCAACTCAACCGGGTCTTTCACGGCGACCGTCTCGAACGTGCAGCGATCCAGCAGCAGCTTAATCAGCCCGCGTTGAATGCGATAATCAGTGCCGACGCCGACATACTCTACCAACGCTTCATCAAGCTCTGCGTGCGTCTGACTCTCGTAGCTTTGAAACAGTTGAATAAGCTGTGCCGCGTCGCGCAAGTGATCGGCATCGGCGCTGTCAATGTAGCGCGGCCCCGTACGGTCGCCGCGTTGCCAACTCTGCGCCAGATCGGCCGTCAACATCGCGCGCTCACCTCACGAGCCGCGGTTGCGGCTGCTGATACTGCACGTCGTTGAACTGCTCGCCCGCGCTGCGCCGTTGGCTGATGTGCTCTTCCGT
>JBBRYU010000174.1:0-9093 GCA_038237345.1 Pyrinomonadales bacterium | reverse complement strand
TCGGCGTCGTCATACAAGGCGGACTGATCGGGCGGCTCGTCAAACGCTTCGGCGAACTACCGCTCGTCGTCATCGGTGCGCTCTTGTTCGCGGGCAGTTTGTTCGCCATTCCCTACCTGGGGCCGCAAGTCGGACTGCTCTGGCTGCTGCTCGTCGCGGGCGGCTTCGCGCTCGGCAACTCGCTGGCCACACCGTCGCTGCAAACGCTCGCCTCGAAGAGCGCGGGCGCGGGCGAACAGGGCGGCGTGCTGGGCGTGACGCAATCGGTCGCCAGCCTCGCGCGCACCGTCGGCCCGACCATCTCCGCATGGCTCATCTTCAGCGCGGTGGCCACCGCCGGCTTCGATCAAAAGCTGCACAATCTGAGCGACACCTCGCTCTTCCGCACCTTCTGGGCCGCCGCCGCCATCATGTTCCTCGCCTTCCTCCTCGCCGCCTACTTCGCCCGCGCCCACGCCGCCGAATACACGCACAGCGAAGCCGCGGCAGCAACGGGCGATTGAGTTGTTAAGCTAAAGATAGATGATAGAGCTACTATCGAATCATGCGGGCGATGTTCTTTTAGATGTCGTGCTTTAGAGATAAAAGACTGTGATCCATTCTGCATTCACTATCCGGTATTTTAGCTTGTGCAGTAAAAAGCCCGCGGCGTTACGCATATGCTGCGCCCCGTAAACTATGGCAACTGTCTTCTTATCTTTCTGCTTAGCTTGATAAAGTTTTTCGATACTCTGGATCAATCTCCGGTTGCGCTCATCAATCAAGAGCACATCTAACTGCTCAAAGCTCTCGTCCTGTAGAAGAATCTCCTCGCGTGCAGGTAAATCTTCCAGCGCGATGTGTGCGGCAATCGTTTCTCTTGTGCCGAAGATAAATAGATACATCGCATAGAGCGGAACGAAGAGAAGCAATTGCAGTTTCAAGAACATAGGAAGCGTAGCCCAACGCTTATCGAAAGCGTGCCCCTCTATATCCGACCGCAGAATCTTGCTTCGTAAGTCCGTAACTTTCAGCCCTTCCCGTTGCGTTACTAAGCCCATACGCCGAATCTTACTGACGATGCGATAGGAAAGTGTGAGCATCGTTGCTTTCTTGGTATCTACTCCCTCCATCAGAATCAGGTCGCAAGCTGCCAGCCTGCGACCCACTTCCTCATAGAATTCTTTCGAGCCTATGTGGATCATCGGGAAGAGGATAAATTCAAGCCCGGCATCATCACGTTTCAGGTGATAGATAGCAGACCTCACGCCCAAGCCGCTCTTCTCAATAAATTGCATAAACCGCCGTGCTGCCTGTTGAGAATGTCACCAGATCGACGGCAACATTGTCTCGTCAATTTCAAGCGTCGCGCCGTCGGGCAGGATGTGGATGAGGCGTGCGCCGCGTGCGCGCAAGGGTGGCGCGAGCAGGCCGACGCGATGACAGTGGGCGCGCGGCTGTTTGTGACTCGTAAGCGGCTGCGACTCGGAGCAGAGCAGCGCGATGCGCGCGTCGGCGGCGAGTTCCATGATGCGATCCAGCCCGCGCCCTAATTCTTCCGGCGGCGCGACGACTTTGCCGCCGCATTCAGGCAGCCACTCGTAACCGATCCGCGCCGCGTGCAACGACGCTTCCAACACGCGCCCATTGTACTGCGGCCAGCGCGAGTGGGCCGCGCTGCGCACGTCGCAGATCAATTCAATCTCATACTGTTTGAGCAAGGCGAGGAAGTACGCCCACGGGTGGCGACCGTGCCCGATGGTGTAGATGGTGGGCGACGTGTCAGGCATCGGCGGGTGACGCGGCGGCGGGCGGCGCGCTGATTTCGCCGCGCCGCAACAACTCGGCGCGAATCTCATCGCTCGTCAAATGCACGAGCCGGCCGCCGGTGAACATCTCGTCGTTCGTCACGTCGCGCACGGCGAAGGGCGGCGGCGTGAACGCGCGCAGCTCTTCATCCGTCGCGAAATCTGTCTCCGCGAGAATCAAGCCCCAGAGCGTGCCGAGGAAAACGTCAATCGAATAAGCGCGGCCCTCATGCTCGTAAGGATAACGGTTCTTGCGTATCTCGTTGCCCTCGAAGACGGCGAGCGTTTCATATTCGTATTGCGAAAGGTAAATGTTGGTGATGAGCGTGCGCGCAAGGTCCGCCGGGTCGGGCGCGAATTTTTGCGTTAGCTTCCAAGTCCACTCGCGCTTGTACGGCTCGCGGATTTTGCGTAGGCGCAGACGCGTGCCGGTGATGTAGTTATCGAAAATCTGCGTGTGCCAGTGCGTGCGCTCAAGGCCGACGGGGAAGTCGCGCAACAGAAACCGCCGCTCGCGCTCGATGCGTGCGTACTTGTCGAGTTTGCTGCTTACGTCGGCCGCCGCGCCGGGATAGTGGAGCGCCATCATGAACCTATCAATTCCGCTGCGCGCTCGGTGAGAAACTCTTCCGGCTCGACGATGTGCCCGGCAAGCGCAGAGGCGGCGACGACGTAAGGACTCGCGAGATAGACCTGACCGGGGCCGCTGCGGCCGGGGAAGTTGCGATTCTGTGAGCTGACCGTCACGGTCTCCGCCGACTTCGACGCGCCCGGCCCCGCGTTGATACACGCGCCACACGACGGATCGATCAACTCCGCGCCCGCGCGCTCGAAGAGTTCGATGTAGCCGCGCACGCGCGCGTACTCTTTGATCTTCTGCGAACCAAATTGCAGATACAAATGTACGCCCGGCGCAACGCGCTGCCCGCGCTCGACCGCGCGCTGCAATACAGCCGCGTACATGTCCATGTCAGCCATCTTGCCGCCGGTGCATGAGCCGCCGTAAGCCGCATCGATCTTAACTTCGGCCGGGAGGTCGCTGATGTTGATGCCGTTACGCGGATCGCCCGGCGTGGCCACCATCGGCCGAATCTCGGAGAGATTGATCTCAAACACGGCCGCATACTCCGCATCCGGATCACTCTGCAAGAAACCTTTGCGTACCTCGTCGGCATCAAGGCCGCGCGCGCGCGTGAGATATTCAAGCACGACCTCGTCCGGTTCGATGATGCCGGTGAAGCCGCCGGCCTCGACCGCCATGTTGGTCAACGTCGCGCGCTCGTCAATCGGCCAGTCTTTCAATCCTTCACCCGCGAACTCCAACACCTGCCCGATGCCGCGGCCCTGCTTCATGTAATCGGTCGCGAGGATTTTGAGCATCACATCTTTCGCGGACACGTCGGCGCGCTTTTCGCCTGTCAACACGAAGCGGACAACATCGGGCACGCGCACGCGCACATCCTTGGTGTACCAGGCGTTGGCCATGTCGGTCGAGCCGACGCCGAAGGCGAAGCAGCCGAGCACGCCCGCCATGCAGGTGTGCGAATCCGTGCCGATGACGAGTTGACCGGGCAGCGCGATATCTTCGACCACCGCGTTATGGCAGATCGCCTCCGAGCCGCGTTCCTCTGTCCCGCCGTAGAGCTTGATGCCTTGCTCGTCGGTGAACGATTCCTGCGTCGTGGCCAATCCATTCGCGCGGTCGAGCAAGCCCAGCTTGCGCTTATCTTCCGACATCACGCGCCCCAAGAACGTCAGATGATCGCGGAAGGCATAGACCGATTCGGCTTCGGTCACGCGCGCATCTTGGCCCAATGCTTGTTTGAAGAGCGACGCGGCCATCGGCGTCACGTACTCGTGCGAGAAGCGCACGTCGGCGACCGCGAACAGCGCATCGCCCGGCTTGACGGATTCGACGCCGATCTCGCCGGCGCGCACGAACGCATGACGCGCGATGATCTTCTCGACGATGTTCATCGGCCGCTGCATTGTCTTCAACGCGGGCGGCATGACGCTGCCTGCTAGCCGCGCCTTGTTATAGTTGAAGAGGCCGCCGTGCTCGACGATTGCTTGCGAGATCGGATCAAGCCCGCGCGTGAATTCCGCGAGCGGAATCTCTTCGCCGCGCCGGATGCGCTCGATGAGGCCGAAGTCGGTCGAAGTTAACAGGCCGATGTTCTGCGCGTTCTGCCCATAAATCTTCTCAATCGTTTGCGCGATGACGAGTTTGACGCCGGCCGCCTGCTCTGCATACGGCGCGGTCTCGCGCGACGAGCCGCAGCCCTTCGACAAGCCGGACACGACGACCGCGAAGCCGCCATTTCTCACTTCATCCTTTTTAACTGCGCCCTCGCGCATGCCGACGTAGACATACTCGCCGAGCGTCTCGTCGTAGTAGAAACAAACCCAACCGGGCGTGATCTCGTCGGTCGAGATGTTGTTCATCAAAGACAGGTTTGCATCGAACGATAAATCTTCGCCGTCTGCGAGTTGGCGACGGATAAGCTGTATATCTTCGGTCAGGAACAGGACGCGCCCCGCGAACTTAATGCGGTCGGGACGCTTGGTAATCGGCTCGGTCATGAAGGCTCCTTCGGCGCTGGCTGCGCTGAATAAATTAAGTTTGATTATAAACGAAGCTGCGAAAAAGTAGTAAAAGGGACGCGCCGTGTAAGATTATAATCGCGCGTCTGTCGCGGTCGGCGGCGGCCGGGCGTGCCCGCAAGCAATGGCCGAAAGGAAACGTGTATGAGCAATAAACAGGAAGACGCGAATTTGATCCTGCGCCTCTACGAGCTAAGACGCGAGGACACGATGCGCGCGGCGCGCGACTGGTTCACCACCGACTTCAACCCGCAGAGCGTGCAAGACCTGTTCGCCGCCATCCGCGGCGCGCACAACGCAAAGTACCGCATGGTCGTTACCTACTGGGATATGGCCGCCGCATTCGTCAATCACGGCGCGATTGACGAGCAACTATTCAACGACATACACAACGAGCACATCGCCGTCTACGCCAAGATCGCGCCGTTCCTCGCCGAGTTTCGCCAACTCGCCGGCACGCCGTGGTATCTCACGCATCTTGAACAACTCGTCATGCGCCGGCCCGATGCGCAAGAGCGACTTGCCACATTGCGCCGCTTCATGCAGGCGCGCGGTGCGGCGCGCGACGAAACGGCCCGGAAGAAAGAAGGCGATAACGCTTAACGGATGGGCGCAGTGGTATCTATCATTCGGAAACATCGGGGCGCTGCTCTTCTAACGCCTCGCGACCTCAATCATGCAAACACTCACAAGGAGCAAACACATGCCAACGAAAAAGAGTAAGCGCGGCCAAGCGAGCAAGAAAGGCACGAGCAAGCAGAGTGCGCACGCGGGCGGCAGTAAGGCGAGCGCGAGTCGGAAAGCGGGTGCGGCGCGCAAAGCGGTTAAGGGCGCGGCGAAGAAACTGACCGCGCCCGCGCCCAAGCTCATGTCCATGGCGACGGACGCAGCGCTCGACAATCTCAACAAGATCGAGCACATCGTTGTGTTGGTGATGGAGAATCGTTCGTTCGATCACATACTCGGCTATCTGACGCTGGAGAACGGGCGCGCGGACGTGGACGGATTGACGGCGGGCATGGCGAACTCGCTCAACGGCAAAAAGTTTCCCGTTCACTCGCTCACCAAGACCGCGCTCAACCAAGGCCAAGACCCGTGTCACGACGGCGTCTGTGTGGACGAGCAGTTAGCGAACGGCAGCAGCGGCTTCGTCAGCAACTATCACAAGACGCACGCAAACGACCCGGAAGTCGATCTCGTGATGGGCTACTACAGCGGCTCTGTGCTAAAGGTCTATGATCATCTCGCGCGCCACTTTCTCATCTGCGACCGCTGGTTCTGCTCCGTGCCCGGCGCGACGTGGCCGAACCGGCTCTATGCGGTTGCAGGGCGCGCCGCCGGCAGTCGCGACAACAAACAGCCACCGCTGCCGCCGCTCTACAGCCTGCCATCGTTCGTGCGCCATCTGGACGACCGCAAAGTGAAGTGGCGCTGGTACGCGCACGACATCGCCTCTTTGCGCGCTGTGGACGCTCAGTTCCGCACGCCGCTCAGTTTCGTGCGCAAAAACTTTGCCTTCTTCGATCAGCGCAGCACCTTCGGCGGCAACAGCTTCCTCGAAGACGCGCAGCAGGGTAAGCTCGCGCCCATTTCGTGGATCGATCCAAACTTCGTGGATTTGAGTTTCATCGGCCCCTCCGGCTCGAACGATGATCATCCACCTTCAGACGTGCGCGACGGGCAGGAGTTGGTCTTAAAAATCTACAATGCCCTCATCAACAGCCCGCACTGGTCGAAGACGCTGCTCGTCATCACCTACGACGAGCACGGCGGCTTCTTCGATCACGTCGCGCCGCCAGCTGCCGCCGACGACAACTCCGCCTTTCAACGCTACGGTGCACGTGTGCCCACTTTCATCGTCTCGCCGTGGGTCGATGCCGGTCAGGTCTCGCACACGGTCTTTGATCACACATCGATCATCAAGACGATCCTTGCGCGCTTCTGCCGGCAAGCGGGTGGACAAGTGCCCGACATGGGTGCGCGCGTCAACAGCGCCGCACATCTCGGTGGGCTGCTGACGCGCACGACACCGCGCCCTGCGCCGCCGCCCGCCGCGCTCGACCATCTTATCGCGCACATCGCGCAGTTTAAGAGCGCGGTCTTCACGATGAAGATGGCCGCTATGGCGAAGGGCGTTGCCGCACGTCCACGCCAACTCAACGAACTGCAACAAGGCGTCCTGAAAGCTAAGGAAGCGCTGCGCAAGCGCGGTCTGCCGAAAGGACAACCGTAAGAGGAAAGGATGAAGGATGAACGGGAGATCCCTCAACTTGAGCAGTCTCTCTTTCGTCCTTCATCCTTCATCCTTCATCCTTCATCCTTCATCCTTCATTTCAGCCTCAGGCTGTTGATGATGCGCTGGAAGGCGGGTTGATAGGCTTGGTATTCGTCTTCGGGCGCGATGGCGATGAGATAGAAGAGTCGCCCGTCGGCCGTGGCGGTCGTGTAGATCGCATCGATCTCAGTTGTGCCGGTGACGGTCGAGGGGCCCCCGACGACGGTGACGAAGCCTGCGCGCCCGGCGAAGTTGATCGCTTCGGGTTTGCGCGCGAGTTGGAAGTCCGCGTTCGCTGCGATCTGCTGCTGGACGAAGGCAGTGGTCGCTTGCCCAAGATCGCTTGCCCCGGGCGCGACCACACCGACGAAGATGCCATGCGTGACGACCACTCCGCCGTCAAGGTCGCCGTACGCGCCTTTGGGCGCGAAGATCAGATTGCTGTTGTCTTCCGCGGCCGTCAGCCCGTCCGAGTTCGCCGGACACTCGAAGGCGTATGACCCGTCGCGCGCTTGATACGCGCGCAACTCGGCGACGGGCGGCGCGGGCCGCGCGCCCGTGTTCGGCACGTTGTCCGGATCGCGCGGCCCCTTGCGCTCCGGCTCGCCCGATCCGCGCAGCGAACCGGCCGCGCCGCCCGTCAGCCGCGCCTTCACCTGATCGAAATCCGGCGTGTCATGCACGGGATTCCGGCTCACGTTGAGCGACGGCAACTCCTGATTGATCGCGGCGATGCGATTGCCGGGGTCTGGATGATCGCTCAAAAATTCGGGCACGCGCTGCCCGCCCTGTGCTTGCAGGGTCTTGAAGAAGTTGGCCATGTCGCGCGGATCGTAACCGGCTTCGGCCATGATGCGTGCGCCTTCGAGGTCAGCTTGCCGTTCGGCCGTGCGCCCGAAGCGCAGGAACGCCATGTTCGCGCCAAGTCCGCCGATTGAGCCGACGACTTGTCCGAGATCGGAATCGCGCCCGCCGAGAATCTCGCTGACCGTGCCCAAACCCTTTTGCGCGATGTAAGCTTTCGATGCCTGATTCGTGCCGTGCCGCAGCGCGACGTGCGTGATCTCGTGCGCCATCACGCCTGCTAACTCGCCCTCGTTCTTCGCGGCGGCAATCGCGCCCGCGTTGATGAAGACGAAGCCGCCCGGCAACGCGAACGCATTGATGTCGCGTGTGGCGACGACGTTGAACTGGTAAGGGAATTTGTAGCCTGACGCTTTGGCCGCGAGTTTCGCGCCTAAGCCGCGTATGTAGTTGACGACCGCGCCATCGTTTAAGATCGGCACTTGCTGCGCGACCTGCTGCGCGGACTGGCGACCGACTTCAATGTCCTGTTCCGGCGAGAACAGATTGAAGCCGGGTTTGAAGTGCGGCGCAGGCCGCCCATTCGTCGTCGGTTGTGAGCTACTTTGCAAACCACCGCCGCACGCGAGTTGCGCCAGCAGCGCACCCGTCAGTAAGTAAGTAACGACCCACCGCTTGTTCATCCACACGCCTCCCACGTCTCTCTGCCGTGATGTTAGTTGGCGTAAATCTTAGACGATCACGCGCGCTCATGTCACTGAATACGTGCGCGCATGATCAGTTTGTGCTTGGATTTAACTGGGCGGCCAATCTCAACACAGAGGGCACAGAGGTGGTACAGAGGGCACACAGAGACCACAGAGAAAAACTCTGTGGTCTATGTGTGCCCTCTGTGTTGAGATGAGCGCGCGTGGGCACAAGCTAAAAAACCGACGCGTTGCGGGCGGCAATCCCGACTGCCCCCCGCGCTTCGACATCGGGGAACGAGCCGCGCCCGAAGAAGACGTGCGCTGCGAAGCCGCGCAGGATGGGCAGACGCAACGCGGCGCATGCGAGTTCCAACAAACGCGGATCGTTGAGCTTGGCATGCACGCGGCGCAGCCAGAGGCGCGAGACGAACCGCGCGTGGAAGCGTTCGCCCGCGTAACTGTCGAGCGCTGTCTCATCGCCGCTCATTAAGTAATCCGTGATGACGTGCGCCGCCAGACTCGACAGACGCATGCACGGATCAAGCCCACCCGCCGTCAACGGCGAGACCGCGCCGGCCGCGTCGCCAACGAGCAACCCGTGCGCGCACTTGATCCGCCGCAGCACACCGCCCACCGGGATGCGCCCACCGCGTCGTTCAATCAAGTGACCGGCGTCGAGCGCGAACATGTCGGTCACGCTGCGGCGAAACTCCGCGAGCGCACGCAACGGCTCGAAGCGCGCGGCGTAACCGCCGACGCCGACGTGCAACTCTGCGCCGTCATGTACGACCCACGCGAGATAACCGGGTGCGAGCGCGGGATCGAGGAAGCAATGAAAGTGTGGCTCGCCCACGAGCGGCACGTCCGCGTAGACCTCTTCGACGCCGACGATCCACGCGCGATTGGTCTCAAGGTCAAGGTCGCGTGCGACGCG
>JBBRYU010000173.1:0-9248 GCA_038237345.1 Pyrinomonadales bacterium | reverse complement strand
TGTTTTGCGCGTAGCAGGCGCAGGTCGCGTGATTATCGCCGCAGATGCCGCAGATGCGGCTGGTGATGAAGTGCGCGTCGCGCGGGTCTTTGCCCTTCATGAAGATCGAGTAGCCGCGAAAGACCGAAGAGGTCGAGTAGCATTCGGCGACCTCTCGGTTGGCGAAGTCGATCTTAGTGAAGATGCCGAGGCTGCCGACGATGCGCGTGATCGGGTCCCAGTTCATCTCCACCAAAGTGCGCGGTTTGGTTGGAGCTTCAGTTCTCGTCGTAGTTGTGGTGCTCATCTTGGTAGCTCCTTATTAGAAGGCTCTGGGCCGATAGCCGGTCGTCAACTCGGTGCCCTTGTGCCGCCACTTAGGTTCTTTGTTAACGGTGGTGTTGGTCACAGCGCGCAGTTTACGGATCATGCGGCCGTAGATGCCGATTGCGCCTGCGGAGAGCTTCGCGCCCGGCGGCTCGTCCATGAACGGCATAAACTTATCGGGGAAACCCGGCATCGTGCAGCCGATGCAAATGCCGCCGACGTTCGGACAGCCGCCGATGCCGGCCATCCAGCCGCGCTTGGTCACGTTGCAGTTGACCACAGGCCCCCAGCAACCGAGTTTGACGATGCACTTGGGCGAGCCGTACTCGGTGGCGAAATCGGCCTGCTCGTAGTAGCCCGCGCGGTCGCAGCCTTCATGCACGGTCTTACCGAAGAGCCACGTCGGGCGCAGTTGATCGTCGAGCGGGATCATAGGCGCGAGACCCGCCGCTTGATAGAGCAGGTAAAGCACCGTCTCCATGAAATTATCCGGCTGCACGGGACAGCCCGGCACATTGATGATCGGCAGACCCGCTGGCGTTTTGAAATCCCAGCCGAGATAGTCGGCGAGACCCATCGCGCCAGTCGGGTTGCCGGCCATCGCATGGATGCCGCCATAAGTGGCGCACGTGCCGCAAGCCATGACAGCCAAGGCTTTCGGCGCAAGGCGGTCAATCCACTCGCAGGTGGTGATGGGCTGCCCCGTCATCGGGTCGGTGCCCATCGCGGCCCAGTAGCCTTCCGCCTTGATCTTCTCGTTAGGAATCGAGCCTTCGACGACCAGTACGAAGGGATCGATCAAGCCTTGTTCGGCTTGATAAAAATACTTCATGAAATCATCGCCGACTTCATAAGCCAGCACCGGGTTGTGCAAGTGTACTTTTGGCAGACCCGGGATCGCGCCCAGCACCACATCTTCAATGCTCGGTTGCGTCGCGGCGGTGATCGAGACCGAATCGCCGTCACAACTTAGTCCGGCCGTGATCCAGACGATGTGCACCTCTTTGACGGCCGGAGGCCGTTGCGTCTTCCTACCGTATGGAGCAATTTCCGCCGCCATCGTAGTCCTCCTTAAGCTAACCGTGATTTTGTCGCTGGTTGCTGTTGGTGCGTGGTGATTTACTCAATGCAAATCATGACGCTCGCCTCAACCGCTTGGTTGCCAAATGGAGCAAGCGCTGCCTGCTCTGCTACTGACCACTACCCATGGCTCGAACAGGTCATCGGGCGAGTAAGCTGCTTGTCGTATATGCGCGGCCCAAGACAAGCTTCCATTATGTCGGGGCTGGGACGATTAAGAATTCTTTTCGTAACCGGGGGAAGTTACGTAACGATTAGGGGAATGAGCAAAGCTAGCAACGAGGAGTAATAGTCAGCGAAAAGGCCAAGGTAGTTCTGTCTTGTGGAGTGGTTCGGGTCGCTCCGTACTTAGATAAATCCTTCGTCGAGAAGGCTAATCCGACTTCGCCGCCAATAAAGCTGATCCAGATGGGCGCAGTCTAAGGCCGCACTCCGGACATGTCAATAACTTTTGTCCGTGCTCTTGTGGCCAAACTTGTCACGGCCGCTGCCCGCTGCCCCCTCAGTGCATGCGAAACGGGCCGCCGGGCGGCTCCGGCGCTAAATCCGGGCGGGTCGAATCCTGTACGACCTCGTGCATCTCCAACACGTTCGCCTGCGAAAAGGCCTCCTTCGGCAACGTGCCGGACTGTGCATGGCCTTTCACAAACTCATCCGAGCGCACCCAGTTGAGAAAGTCCTGCCGGCTCTGCCAGATGGTGAAGACCACATATGGGTCGCCCTCGTTGACGGGGCGCAGGACGTGGTTTGAGATGAAGCCGGGCATCTTGTCCACGAGGCCAGCCCGCTCACGAAATCGCGCCTCGAAGGCGTCGGCGTACTCCGGCTTCACATAAATGCGATTGGCAACAGTTATCATTTCAATGTCTCCCTTTGATTCATGATACTACCATGCGGCCGGCAATAGCTGCGGCGGCGCGCTTAATCATCCGCCCCCGGCTTGGTGCGCAGACGCTTGATCTGCCCGCGCCGCGCCTTCGCTTCTAACGTGTGCCGCTTCGCGCTGCGCGGGACGCGCGTGGGCACGCGCTTGGCCGGGCGGTGGTTCAATTGCGCCACCTGCGCGCGGAGTTTGCGCAGACACAAAGCCTTGTTCCGATACTGGCTCCGCTCTTGCCGTGAAGTGACGACGAGGCCCGAAGGCAGATGTTTGAGCCGGACCGCCGTCTCCGTCTTGTTGACGTGCTGGCCGCCGGGGCCGCTCGCACGGAAGGTATCAACCTCACATTCGTGCAGCAAGTCTTCGTCGGACTCAGGCAATAAGATCATAACTACTTCACGGCGGCGCGGGGGATTTCGACCGTTATGATAACCTACCGGGATTATGCGTAACGAGCGCTGTAGACTATGTGCGCGAACTTACTCGCTGCGCGGTCTGTTTGACCAAGGCGAGGCGCACGTAGTATCAAGCTCAGCAGTGGCTCTATCACTAAGACTAAGCGAGCAAGAGAGGGACGAGCGATGAAGCAGAAAGTTAGCAAGACTGACGAAGAATGGCGGCGCGAACTTACGCCGGAGCAGTACGCGGTCGCCCGCCAAAAGGGGACGGAGCGCCCCTTCACGGGTCAGTATCACGACTCAAAAGAAACGGGCACTTATAAATGCGCGGCGTGCGGCAACGAGTTGTTCAGTTCCGCCGCGAAGTTCGATTCGGGCTGCGGCTGGCCGAGTTTCACGGCCCCGACGGCGGCGGATAATGTCCGCACTGAAACTGATACCAGCCACGGGATGGCGCGCACCGAAGTCTTATGCGCCAGTTGCGACGCACACCTCGGTCACGTCTTCGACGATGGCCCGCGCCCAACCAACCTGCGCTACTGCATTAACTCGGTCGTGCTCGACCTGGACAAAAAAGAGTAGGCTCAAGGCAGTCAGTGCATGAGTTGCTATTTGGTGCAGCTATGCCATTCAAAGACCCTGAGAAAAGGCGTGAGTATCAACGCAATTACATGCGGCGTTGGTATCAAGAAAATAAAGCGAAACATATCGCTTATGTCAGAAATAGAGATCGAAAGATCGAAGGCTGGCTCAAGCAATACAAACTATCTTTAAGCTGTGAGTTGTGTGCCGAATGTCATCCGGCTTGTTTGGAGTTTCATCACATCAATCCGCAGGAAAAGAGATTCACTATCGGCAGACAGGAAAGGCGCATCACCTTGAGATCACTGCAAGAAGAAATTGCCAAATGTCGCGTGCTATGCGCGAATTGTCATCGCAAAGAACATTGGCAGCAGCGATTGAAGCAGGCGCAAATAGCCTACTAACATAAGACAAGCAAGCGGCAGCGTTTCATAAGAATAGCTGCCGCTTGCTTGATCATGTTTGATAGCGGGGGCGTGGCTCGAACACGCGACCTCGGGGTTATGAATCCCGCGCTCTAACCGGCTGAGCTACCCCGCCACATGGAAGGAATTTAATTTAAGTGGTCGTTGCTGAAAGGTCAAGCGAGCTAAGTACGCAGGCGCGGCGGCTGATTTGCGCACGCGGATTGCGGGCGCGTATCATGCGCGCGGCTCGATTATTTTTGTGTGCAGGTGTGATTGATGGCTGAGTTGATACATCGTCCCCGCCGTTTGCGGCGACGCGAGCGTATGCGCGCTCTGGTGCGCGAAGCGCGGCTGACGCGCGAGGACTTGGTGCTGCCGTTGTTCGCGTGTCCGGGCACGGGCGTGCGCCGCGAAGTGCCTTCGATGCCCGGCGTGCATAACTTGTCGGTGGACGAGATCGCGTGCGATGCGAACGCAGCGTTCGATCTCGGCGTCCCGGCCGTCATCCTGTTCGGGCTGCCGGCCGGCAAGGACGAGACGGCGACGGGCGCATACGCACGCGACGGCATCGTGCAGCAAGCGATCCGCGCCGTGCGCAAGGCCGTGCCGGAAATGATCGTCATCGCCGACACGTGCCTGTGCGAATACACGTCGCACGGGCATTGCGGTGTCGTGCGCGAAGGCGAGGTCTTGAACGACGAGTCGTTGGAGTTGATCGCGCGCACGGCTGTGAGTCAGGCCGAGGCGGGCGCGGACATCGTCGCGCCGTCGGCGATGATGGACGGGCAGGTCGGCGCGATCCGCGCGGGGCTGGACGAGGCGCGGTTGGAGCACGTCGCGATCTTGGCTTATGCGGTGAAGTATGCGTCGGCCTTCTACGGCCCGTTCCGCGAGGCGGCGGACAGCGCGCCGTCGTTCGGCGACCGCCGCGCTTATCAGATGGACGCGGCCAACGCGCGCGAGGCCATGCGCGAGGCGGAGTTGGACTACGCCGAAGGCGCGGACATGTTGATGGTCAAACCTGCGACCGCTTACCTCGACATCCTGCGTGCGATACGCGACCGCTTCGATCTGCCGCTCGCCGCCTATCACGTCTCCGGCGAGTACGCGATGATCAAGGCCGCGGCGGCGCGCGGGTGGATCGACGAGCAGCGCGTGATGCTGGAAACGCTCACCTGCATCCGCCGCGCCGGCGCGGACATGATCCTCACCTACTATGCGCGCGAGGCAGCAAGACTTCTCCATTGACGAGTGCGGATTGCGGATTGAAATGCTTATTGTCTTTCAATCCGCACTCTTACCTTCTCACTTCCACCTCAATCGGCTTCGTCTCGCCCGCATGAAACCATTCCGGGAAATTTGAAACGTTGAGGCCGAAGGGCCGGTCGGCTTGCAATTCGACGGCGAAGCGGATGGTGAGCGCGTGCCCGCGCCAGGCGTGATAGCGCGGCAGGAGTTGCTTAACGCGCCACTCTTGGATGAGCGCGTTCGGCTCGCGCTCCGTCTCGACCAAACGTGGGCCGCAGTTCGTGTCGTTGATGAAGAGCGTGACGCGCGTTGAATCGGCGCGGCCATTTGCATCGTGCGGCGGCACTGGTTGCAGGTGTGCGCGGACGACGATCTCGCTGACCCGGCGCGTGTCCGTGCGGGCCGGGATGGTGTACTCGAAGAAGCCGCTGCCTGCGCCCCAGACGTAGCCTGCGCCGCCGTCCATCTTCTCGAAGCGGCCGCGCGTCGCCTGCTCCGGCGTGAAGCGATAGAGCAACGCATTGCCCGGCGCGATAAGCAGGTGCGGCTGCGCCGACGTGTCGCTGACTGGACGCGTGAAGGCGAACTGGCGCGGGATGAGGTGTTGGCCCGCCGCGAGAATCGTGCGCGGCGGCGCGGCGGTGCGGCGCGCGTCGAAGAGTTCGGCGGCATGGACAAGCTCTGCGCGCACCGCTTGGTCGCGCTCGGCGGCGTAGGTGACGCCGTAGCCGCGTTGCGGGTCGGGCGTCAATATCCAGAACAGCGCGCCGCCGACACCTGCCTGCGCCGCGCTCGCGAAGTACGCGCGAAACCATTCGCTCGCGGCGACGCCGTTGTAGCCTTCGGGACTCATGCCGAACTCGCCGAAGACGAGCGGCTTGTTGATTGAATCAGCCGCCGCCGCGCGATTAACGATAAAGTCGCGCAGGGCGGCGGGCGAGTCAACGAAGCTGTCGCGGTCGTCGCGCGGATAGTTATGCACGTCGCAGTAGTCAACGTCCGGCAGACTATGGACGGCGAGCCAGTCACGCCGCTCGTAGGCGTTGCGATAGCCCCAGATGCCGGGCGTGACGAGATGATTCGCGTCGAGCGATTTAATGTATGCGCTCATCTCCGCGACCCACGCGCGTCGTTCCGTTTCGTGCCCCGTCGTCGCCTGTGCCTCGTTCATCAACTCGTAACCCAAGATCGTCGGATCGGCGCGATAAAGTTGGCCGGTCACGGTATTGCGCCGCAGCACGATGCGCGCGATGTGCGCGCGGAAGAGCCGGCGCGTCTCTCCATTTGTATAGAAGAGCATGGCGCGCTCAGGGTTGACGCCGAACTTGTAGCGTTCGTCCGCCGCATCATTGACACCGGCCCAGCGCAGATACTGGGTCACGCCGCCCGTGTCGCGCCACCAGTTAACGAGACAGAGCTGCACGCGCAAGTTCTGTTGGCGCGCTTCCGCCAGCACGTGATCGAGATGTACGAACGCCTCTTCGTTCCAATCATCGGGCGTGCGCCGGAACGGGTGCGTGCGCGGCCAGTCCGCGCGGTCACTGCCGACCGACAGCACACCGCTCTCTTCCGTCCCTTCGCCCGATGCCCACACGCGCACGACCTTCAACCCGTGCAACGCCGCTTGCCTGAGCGTCTCCGGCATCCGCGCGCGATCCTCATCCTTGTACATGATAGCGACGTTCGCGCCGACGAAGCGAAACGCACGCCCGTCCGCGACGAAGCGCGTGCCGCGCGCGTAGACGAAGCCGGGCGGCCGCGTGCCCCGCCGCGCGGCAGGCTGGCGCACGGTCAAGAAAATGGCCGCGCCGACGATAACGGCGAGCGCGGCATACAAGAGAGACTGTTTAGCGGCGGTGGAGAATGGCAATGGCTTGACGAATTATTTACCGGCGCGGGTCGGTGAGTCGCACGAAACCGATGATGGCGCACAGCGCCCCAAGCGCGGGGAACAAGATGATGAACGAGCCGACGCTGAGCAACTTGTCGAGGTCAGTCTCCGTCATGCCGAGCCACGCAAAGGCGATGAGATAGAGATAAGTGATCAGCATGCACACGGCCGCAAAAGCGAACCAGCGCGTGGATGCGCCGAACGCGCGAGCGCGGGCGAAGCCGAGCACGGCGGCGATCAACCAGCCGAGCGTGCCCGCGACGAACAAGACGACGAACAACACGGCATATGAACTAGCGAAGCGCGGCACGGCTTGCGCCAGCAGGAGCATGGCGAGCGACATGAAGTTCTCTTCCCTTCAACTTACACAGGATGGCGGCGGCGAGACAAATTAAACGCCGTCCGCACCACGGGCCTGTGCCTGCCGGCGCGAACGGCGTCCGAGTTACGTGTGCGCCGGAGCGGCCCGCAAGAGCTGCGCCGACTGTCGCACACAAGCGCGCGGTGACGCGCCCCGCGATTGGTCACGGGCGTGCGCCCGCCACCAAACATGAGCGCGCAAGCACGACCCCTCGCGCCTTACTGCGTGATGTGAATTTCCTCTTCCTTGTTGACGTGGCGCACGAAGTAGAGCAACGCGCAGATGCAAGCCACGACCGCCAGCCCGATGGCGTACCACAAAAATGATTTGTTACCCTCCGGCCCTTTCGACTGGAGGAACTGCACGAAGAAGTAGAGCGCCCCCAGACTGCTCAGGATGCCTACCACCCAGTACACCACATCTAGCATGCGATTCATGTTGAACCTCCGGCTTGTATGTGTCTCGCGAACAAAAACAGAACGGAACGAGAATAGCCGACTGCAACAATGCTACTAGAGTTTTGACCAGCCCCGTCGGGGTTTGTCTGTGCCGGTCGCGGATCAAGTTTGAACGGCGCTATGTTACCGCCGCCGCCCGCGAGACGCAAGGAAGTTTTATGCAGCTACAAGATCAACCGGCGGTCGCCAGCGCGTCGTGTGACGCGCTCGCGGTCGAGGTATTCCAACAATGGGATGGCGTACTTGCGCGAGACGCCGGCGATATCTTTGAAGGCGGCCACGTCAATCAGCCGGTCGGGATCGTGCTGCGTGGCATAGGCGCGCAAGTCTATGACGAGTTGGTCGAGCGCAGCGCCGTGAAAGAACAGCTCGTTCGTGACCCGGCGGAGCGTGCCGGCATCAAGCAGCAACTGGAGGAGTTTGCGTCCATGCTCGCGCGTGGTTTGTCCACTGGCCGCGAGCGCGAGTGCCTCGTCGAAGGTGGGCGCGGCGAGCCGCGCCTCACGGTAGACCGCTTCGAGCCGGTCGCGCAACGCCGCGTCCGCCGGCGCGAGCGTGAGACTATGCGCGGCCGCGCGCACCACATCGCGCTCCGCGACGAGCGCACCGGACGCTTGGGCCGCGCCGAGCGCCGCACGAAAAACCTCCGGCGGCGTGTGCGCAAAGACGCGCTCGCGCAACGTCTCGCGCGCCAACCCGCGCTGCAAAGGTTCGCGCAGGTGATGCGCCGCGACTTCGTTTGTCGCCGCCTGCACAAGATGCGCGAAGGCTGTGCGCCCGACGTAGATGCCATCGGCCGCGACAACCTCGCCTCGCATCGTCGCCGCACTCGTCGCCGCGGCCAACATCTCATCGCGCCAGCCCGTGCGCGCGGCAAGGTCTGCACGGGTCAACCCGCGTTCACCTGTGGCAGCCACGAAGAGCGCGAGGCGCGTGGCGTGATCAGCCCCGGCCAATGCCAGCAGGTGCGCACGCGCCTCGGTACGCTCGCGCCCGCGATGCTTCGTCGCCTGCGCGTCGAGGATGCGCCCGCCCGCGATGGTGTGCGAGGGCGAATAAGAACGCAGGATGAAACGCTCGTCGGGCAGCGCGACGACCGGCGTTTCCAGACGCAACTGCGCGCAGCCGCTCGCGCCCGGCGCGATCTCGCCGGCATCCTCCAGCACCTGCACACGCGCCAGCACTTCGGCCGCGCCCAGATGCACGCGCACGCGCATGCGCGAACGCAGCGGGCGCGGCGTATCGCTCAGCACTTCGACGTGCGCGTCCACGATCTGCGTGGGCCGCAGACGGCCTGCCTGCGCGAGCATCATCCCGCGCTCGACGGCTGCGGCCTCGACACCGCCGAGATTGATCGCGGTTCTTTGCCCGGCGACTGCGCGCTCGACCGCGTGCCCGTGTACCTGTAGCCCGCGCACGCGCACGCGCGCGCGGGCCGGCAACAGTTCCAACTCTTCGCCCGCTGCGATCTCACCCGCGACGAGCGTGCCCGTCACGACCGCGCCGAAGCCGCGCATCGTGAAGGCGCGATCAATCGGCAAACGCGCCACCGTCTCGCGCGCACGCGGGGGGGCAGTTAAGCCGATCACGCGCAGTTGCGCACGCAGTTCATCCAGTCCCGCGCCCGTCCGCGCGCT
>JBBRYU010000172.1:0-9262 GCA_038237345.1 Pyrinomonadales bacterium | reverse complement strand
TTCCCCATTGATCGCGCGCGGACTGCTGCGCTGCTCGGCTTCGACTCTCCGACGACAAATTCTTACGCCAGCATCGGAGCGATTGACTACTTCACAGAGATGCTGGCCTCCACCTCCGTGATGCTCATCAACATCGGAAGATTCGTTCAGGATTTTTTGTTGCTGGCGATGCAGGAATTTGACGGCATCAAACTCTCCGACGGCTACGTGCAAACGTCCAGCATCATGCCGCAGAAGCGCAATCCGGTGGCGCTGGAACATGTGCGCGCCTTGGCCAGTAAAGCCTTGGGGCAGGCGCAAGGGGTCTTCCTCAGCGTCCACAACACGCCCTTCGGCGACATCAACGACGTTGAGGACGACCTCCAACCACTCGTCGCCAACTGCTTCCGCGACGCCGGCCGTTCCGTCTCCTTGTTCGCCGCCGCGCTCTCGACCGCCACCTTCAATGTCGCCGGCTTGCGCACGCGCGCCAGCCGCGACTTTATTACCGTCACCGAACTGGCCGACACCATTGTCCGCCGCGAAAAGTTATCATTCCGCGCCGCGCATCGTATCGTGGCTGAAGGCGTCCGCTTGAGCCTTGTAGGGCAAGGGGAACTGAGCTATGAACTGTTACAGGCGGCGGCCCGGGAGGTGTTGGGCAAACCGCTCGCACTCACGCCCGCAGACGTGCAAGGTGCGCTCGATCCGGAGCAGTTCGTGCGCGTGCGGACGATCCTCGGTGGGCCAGCCCCCGCCGAGACGCGCCGTGCGCTGGGGATTGAGCGCGAGCATGAGCGCGCCGATCAAGCTTGGTACGCTGAGCAGGTAGCCGCGCTTGAACGCGCAGACCACGACTTGCGCGCACTGACCAACAGGTACATATAAGTTGCTGGCGGGCAGTAATTAAACGTCTCTGGCCATAGGGTGGGGAGGAGGCGAAAAGCCTGCGCTGATCTAATGGCAGAGGTGGAGCGCATCGTTTTTCTGGAACGCGGGACGCTGATGGCTGACATCCGGCGGCCTCGCTTCGCGCACGAGTGGCGCGAGTATGAGGCGACGGAGCAGGTGCAGGTGGTGGAGCGGCTGCGCGGCGCGACGATTGCGATCACGAACAAGCTGGCGTTGGGCGCGGCGGAGTTGGCGGGGTTGCCGGCGTTGAAATTGATCGCGGTCGCGGCGACGGGCGTGGACAAAATTGATCTGGCCAGTTGTCAACAACGCGGCGTCGCGGTGACGAACGTGCGTGGTTATGCGGTACACACGCTGCCGGAGCATGTGTTGTTGCTGCTGCTCGCGCTGCGGCGCAACCTGATCGGCTATCGCGCGGACGTGCAGGCGGGCGCATGGGCTAAAGCCGCGCAATTTTGTTTGCACACGCACCCGATCAATGATCTGTCCGAGAGCACGCTCGGCATCGTCGGCTATGGCGCGCTCGGCCAAGCGGTCGCGCGGCTCGCGCAAGGCGTCGGCATGCGCGTGCTGGTGGCTGAACGTAAGTCCGCGCCGCAGGTGCGCGCGGACCGCACGCCGTTCGCCGAAGTTTTGCGCGCGGCAGACAGCTTGACGTTGCATGCTCCGCTCAACGAAGAGACGCGTCATCTGATCGGTGTGGCGGAGCTAAAGGCGATGAAGTCGTCCGCGTTGCTCATCAACTGCGGGCGCGGCGGGTTGGTGGATGAAGCGGCTTTAGTCGCGGCGTTGCGCGCGGGCGAGATCGCGGGCGCGGGTGTGGATGTGCTGAGCAGCGAGCCGCCGCGCACGGGCAATCCTCTGCTCGAAGTGGAACTGCCGAACCTGATCGTCACGCCGCACGTCGCGTGGGCCAGTCGCCAAGCGATGCAAACGCTCGCCGATCAACTCATCGTCAACATCGAGGCGTTCGTCCAGGGCAAAGAACAGTGCCGAGTGACAAATGACGAGTAAGAAGTTTTCAGCTTGTCACTCGTCACTGATGTTCGTGTTCGGCTGTGTAGAGGCGCAGGATGTCTTGCCCTTGGCGGGAGCGCGGATCGATGGTGCGCAGGTGCTTGCGGCCCTGCATCTCCCAGATGGCCGTGACCTGTCCGTCCTTCTCGACGGCGTGGTAGCTAATATCTTCGGCGGGCGCTTGCGCCGGCGCAGCGGCTGGCTCTGTCACCGCGTCGCCCGTGGCTGTACCCGCAGCCATGCCCGTCGCTTCACCGCCCGTATCCGCACTCGCGGCCAGCGCGTTCTCGTTCTCTGCCATAACGTCCCTCTCTAGTGTGTTAAGTTTTGCGTGTGAATGAAACGAATTGTGGCACAGCCCCGGAGCGCGTGTCCACCGGACAGAAAATTTATGGCCCTGTCCGCCTGACCCAAGCCGCCCCGCCGTCCCGTGGCCACTGACCCCTCACTTGTATCTGGCTAGATCGAGGGCGAAGCAGACGAGCTTGTTCTGCGAACCGGACAGGAGCGCAGCGCCGAACAACAGCGCCACCGGCTGTCCGTCTTTACGAACGAACTGGCGCTCGTAGGGCGCGCAGGCCCCGTAATCGGCCATTTGGGCGAAGGCCCTTTCATCCGCCGTGCGGTTCTCGGGGCGGTTGACGCGCTCCCAACGCAAGATACCGGCCTGTAAATCAGCCTGTGTGTAACCCAACATGTCAAGGAAGGCGTTGTTGACTTCGCTGATTGCCCCATCCATTGTCCAGAACATGATCCCGATCATGTTCGAGTCCGCGATACGGCGGAAGCGCGCCTCGCTCTCACGCAACTCCGCCTCGACTTGCTTGCGCCGCTCCAGTTCTTCGCGCAACTGTTGATTGGTGCGCGCGAGTTCGGCCGTGCGCTCGCGCACATTCTGCTCCAATTCGCTGTTGGCCTCGTAAAGCTGGCTGCCCTCGCGCTGCAAGTCACCCACTTGCAGGCTGAGGTCGTGGGTGCGTTGTTGCATGTGCTGGCGCTGGGCGACTTCGGAGGTGGCGTCCAGCAGCAAAACCCACGTGCCTTGCTCGCCGCGGAACAGGTAAACATCGGCGGCCAGCCCGGTCGCCATCTGGACGTAGGGCAAAAACAGATTGCGCGCATCGAGCGGCAACAGCCCGGCGAGAAAGGGCAAATGCTCGCTCACGTCCATGCCCGCCTCCGGTGGGGGGATGCCATAATCGCCCAACTCGCCACCCCATTCGACAAGACCGTTGTCGTTGTTGACCAACAGGTAAGCGGGCGCGCGGTTCTCGACGGTCAACGCCAGCATGCAATCGCGGATCGGCGCAGGCAGTTCGCTCATTCAGCCCTCCACCATCTTCTGGGCCAGCGTCAGGAAAGCCTCCTCAACGCCCGCACCCGTCTTGGCGCTCGTCTGGATAACGCGCCAGCCCTTTTGCTCAAGCGCCGCCGTCTCGCGCTCAGTGATGCTCCATTGCTCGGTCAAGTCCGCCTTGTTGAGCAGGAGCGTGAACGGCACCATCCCGACGGTCTCCTGCGCCTTCGCTTGCAGCGCCAGCGCCGCGTAGAGCGTATCGTTGCGCGTGCCATCGGCGACCAATAGGTAGCCGGCCGTGCCGCGCAGATAAGAGCGGCGCAGGTCTTGCGCCGATTCCTCGCCTTGCAAGTCCCACAGCAGCAGCATAACTTCCTGCCCGCCGGCCTGCACCACCTTCTTATCTGTTTTGACGCCCACCGTGGTGTGGTACTTGCCGTCGTAGATGCTCGCGACGAAACGGCGCACCAGACTCGTCTTGCCGACCGCGAAAGTGCCGAGCATACAAATTTTCTTCTGGATCATAAAAGGACGACTCTCATTTATTGTGCGTCAAGCAGCACGACCTTGAAGGTTACACTGCGGTTCACGGCGCGGTCAGCTTCGGTTAACTCCTCCCGCACCTTCTCTGCCGTGCCGACCGGCACGATCATGAGATCGGGCGAGTTGGTCAGGCGCGCCGTCAGTTCGGCGGCGATAGTGTTGGCTCGCTCTTGACTGAGCGTGAGGTTGCGTTCCTCCGGACCGCTGCGGTCGGTGTGCCCCGTGATCTCCAAGCGCACGCGCTTGCGCATTGCGTGCGCCACGGTGAGCATGTGCTCGATATCGGCGGTTAGTTGCCGCAGTTGTTCTTCTTGGCCGGGCACGAGTTGCGCCGCGCTCAACTCGAACATGAGCAACGGTCTTTCGATCCGTTCGAGGTCGAGCAACTGATCATCCCGGAACTGAGCGAGACCGGGAATGAAGCGAGCGGTGCGATGGGTCTCCTCGATCCACTGGTGCGGCGCGAAGCCGGTCGCCGCCAGCACGCCGTTGGCAAACGTCAGTTTTACGGTCGGCGGCGGGGCCAGCAAACTCTGCGCCCGCGCCAGCACGAACTCTGGCGACAGCGCTTGATAAGGCTGCCAGCGGCTGACGACCTGCGCCGGATCAACCTTGGCCTCCGGCAGTAGCGCCAGCGGATCGCGGGCCAACGGATCGCGCAACCCGCTGATAACATACTTGCCGAAAATGTAATGCTTACGCGCTTCGGTGACGACGATGCCCGGCTCACGCTGCAAACTTTCCACGTAAGCGTCCCAGCGCCACGCCCGGCGCAACACGAAGAAGCTCAAGAGCAGCAGCGCCACTAAGAAGACGCCCGTGATGCTGACGAGCGGCGAGGGCTTGCGCCCGCCGGCCGCGACCTGCTTCTGCTCGTCGAACTGTACTTGCAGACAGTCTTCGAGTAGCGGTTGGGCGGCGACGAAGGGCGCGGCGTCGCCGGCAAAATCCCGCAGCGCCTCGTTGAACTGGAAGTGAATGCGCTCCAGTATATCTTGCAAGTGGACGCGCAAGTCTTGCGGCGCTTTGCCTTGAATGATGGCAGCCAAACTCGCCAATGGCCCCTGCTCGACCCAGAGCGTCCGGTCGCCTAGCTCAACCCCTTCGAGTTGCGCGCCCTCCGGCGTCTTGAACGAGTCGTGCATGAAATCCTGCATAGCGGTCAGCATGCTCGACACCATGTCTGCGTCCTGCACCGCCACGTTGGCGGCGACGACGTGTTGCAGCAGTAGCCCGGTCTCCCGGTGGATGAGAAAGACCTGCTCGACGCGGTAGAGCAGCGTGTGCAGCAGCACCACTTCGCCAAACGACTTGCCCGTGCGCCACGCTTCGACGCGCCACTTCAACCCTTGCGCCGAGACGCTGTGGGTCAGCGTCTGGTTGAGCGACTGCGTCATGCCGCTCAAAGCGGCCGCGATGGCCCGGCGAATCGCCGGCCCGATGACGGGGAAGATCGCGTCCACCAACGGCTGCGGGTTGCGGCGGACGGTATGGTTGATGGCGGCGGCGACAGTGGGCGCTAACGCTTCGCTCAGTTCTTGATCCTGCCGGGTGCGGGCCGCGATGGCGGCGGGCAGCACGCGGCTGACCTCCTTGAGCTGCCGCTGCGGATCGGTCAGGCGCTCATGCGTTTCGGCGATCTGCGCCTCGGCGGGGCCGAGCAGCAGACTGCGCAACTCGGCCATGCTCGCGTCGTCCGCCGCCACGTCGTCTGTGCGCAGGGCTTCGTCGCGCACCTCCTGTGCCCGGTCTTCAGTTATGTGTTCCGTATCCACGAGCTAGCAACGGCGCGCTGTTCAGTTGTCGCCGGGAATTTTGAACTCGTTGGTCAGGCGCAACGCCACTTCACTGAAGAGCGACGCCAGCGCGGCCCGGTCGGTCTTGTCGTTGCCTAACGCAGCCACTTCGCGTTCGATGAGCGCGGTCAGCTCATCGCGCTTCTGGCGCATCTCTTCGCTCAGGCTCTTGGACTGATCGAGTATCTGCTGGCGCAGGTCGCGGTGATTGCGGGTGGTCTGTTCGTCGAACTTGGCGAGCTTCCGCTCCAACCCCTGCCCCGTGTCCTTCAGCGCGCGTGATAAATCCTGCACCGACTCGTCGCGCGTGCGCTGTTCGGTTTGCAGGCGCTCGCCCAACGCCTCAAGCTCCTGCTTGATGAACGTCTCCAGCGTGTCAAAACGTCTGCGGGTGTCATCGCGCAGATCGGCGGCCTCCTTGCCCAGCCGCTCCTCAAGTCGGGTGAACCTGCGCTCGTAGTCGCGCATCTGGCCACCGAACAGGATGTCTCTGATCTTGTCGATGTTGCCGCCTTCAACCGGGTGCGCGCCACCGTCGTCGGCGAGTTGGACTTCATTGTTGCCCTCGCCGCCCGCCCCTTCCGGGTACTGAGCGGATTGATTTCCTGCGGTACTCATAAGTTAATCCTCTGTTTGGGCGTGTCGTACGTTAGCCTGTCAAACGCCGGCTGGCGGAAACTTGGCGCAGACTCCGCGCCATGCGAAGCGACGTGGATTCCGCGCAGACAGGGTCGTTGAAATTGTGGCACAAGCTAACATAGGCATCTTACCCCGTCAACGCGCAGACGCACAGGGAGCTTAGCTATGGCGACGGCGTACACGCCGCTTAGCGGCCAGTTGATTTAAGTCGTGTCGGCTTCGTCGAGCTGGCGCACAAGGTTGACGTATTCGCCGCGCTCGAAGCCGTTGGCCTGGAAGTAATCGATGAGATCGCCATCGTTCCAGTTGACCATGGTATTGACCACGGCGACACCGGCGCGGCGGAAACTGGCGAAGAGCGCGCGGAGCAACATCCGGCTGACGCCACGCCCTTGATAATCCGGATCGACGCCGAGCACTTCCAGCCAGCCGGCCAGTTCGGTGGCGAATTCCCAGCCGCGCACGTCACCGAGCACGAAGCCGACCACGTGGTTGCGATGCTCGGCCACGAGGCAGGTGTCGGGGGCGCGTTTAATGTAAGCGTCGCACTTGGATTCGTAATAGGCGGCGTGGGGCCGGCCCGTGATCTTTTCGTCGAGGCGCAACACCTGGTCTATGTCGCGCACGGTCATCTTGCGCACTACGATCTCTTGCATACGTCTGATCCTGTGTGCCCTGTGCGCCCGCCGGCCGCGCAGCAGCCGCATGCCGACTTTACGCACGAGTTGCGGTTTGAGTGAACGACTGATGATGTTGCGATAAGAGGCGTGCCCGGAGACGGCATCGAAGAGCGCGTCGTACATCAAGGGATCGGTCTTGCCGATGTCGATCATCGGATCGAGGAAGAAGCGTGCGCCCGCGAGCATCAGGCGGCGTACGACGACGCCGTAGAAATGATCGCCGAGCAGGTCGGCGCACGTCTTGCGATAGTGCGTGAAGGCGCGGCGCGAGACGCCGTGCGCGAGCATCGCATCGGCCGCGCGCAGACCTGTGACGAGCGCGGTGTTGATGCCCTTGCCTTTGAAGGGGCGCAGCCAGCCGGTCGCGTCGCCGACGAGCGCGTAGCGATGACCGAAGGGGTGGCGCGCGGGCGCCGAAGGGAAGCGGCCTTCGTAATAGTTGATCGCACTGGCATCGAACGCGGGCAAGAGTTTTTGCACGGCAGGCAGTTGCAGAAAATCGTCGAGGTCGCATGAGGTGACGCGCGCGCCCGCGATGTTGACGAGGATGTGATCGCCTTTGGGCGTGATCGCGCCGAACTCTATGCGCGGGCAGGTGCGCGGCAGCAAGAAGGCATGGACGATGTGGCCGAGCTTCTCGATCTGAAAGCGCGCGGGCGCGTCAATCTTCGTCAGATAACTCTGCAACCACTTCGCGGGCCGGCGAAAGCCGCGCCTGTGATCGCGATTCGTTACTTCTTCAAAGACCGACAGCAAGGCCTCGTCCAAGCCAAACGCGCCAACGACCACATCCGCGCGCACGTATTCCGACTCGCTGTAGACGCGCACCTCGTCCAAGTTATCGCCGCGCACAAACTCGACGCCGGTCACGCGCGAATCGATCACCTGCGCGCCTAGTTCGCGCGCGTGGTCGAGCAAGAAGCGATCAAAGTGTGCGCGTTCGACGGCATAAGTGGCTTGACCTTGGCCGGGCGTGGCGGCAGTTGCGCCGTGGCCGGTGAGCAGCAGGTTTTCGCGTGTGCCGTGCAGGCGATAACCGAAGATTTGACGTTTGATGAGCGTGGGCGGCAAATGCACATCCAACTCGCGCGCAAGCACATCTTCAATCGGCGGCGAGAGGACGCCGACGCATTGATTGGCGTGGACGTTGAAATCCTTGCCTTCAAAGATGAGGACGCGCAGCCGCAGCCCGCGCGCGTCCGCGCCGCGCAGCAGGCGGATGGCGCAGGCCGCGCCGCCGGGGCCGCCGCCGATGATGACGACCGTCGAACCGTCGTGTAAAACTTGATCGCGCAAGTGTGTCTCTCGCGCCGCGCAAACAGTCGGGCGAAATGCTGCGGCGCACGTGCGGGAGGCATTCTAACTTGAGATGAATGATGGTGGGAATGAGGCCGGCGCAGACAACGGCTTGCGCGTGCAGTGGCGTGCGCCGGCGCGCACGCCACATGCACAACTCTTTATCGGTTCGCTGCAAGCTGCGTGGCTTATAGCTCCATCGGGCGCAGCGCGAGGGCGATCTCGACGGCGCGGCGTGGCGCGACGACGCCCCAGCCTTGCCGATCAATCTCGATGCCGGGCAGCCGCTCGGCCGTGTCCATCAGAATGCGTTTGACCTGTTGCGGCGACAGGTGCGGGTTGGCTTCAAGCATGCACGCGATGATCGATGAGACGATGGGCGCGGCGAACGATGTGCCGTCCACATACTTGTAGTGCTCCGTGATCACGTCGCCCTCGCGCAGCTTGACGGTGATGAGATGACGCAGGAGCGGGATCGGCATATCGCGCGCGTCCGAGAGATCGCGATCCACCTGCGCGTGCTGCGCGATCAGTTCGCGCAGTTCGTTGTCGGGCGCATGATCGAGCCGGGCGTAGAGTTCGGCCGCGTCGGCGGTGGGCGTGTGCGGCAGGATCGGCGCGGGCACCCAGATGCCGGGCGCGATCAGTTCGGGCTTTTGCAAACCGTCGAAGGTCGGGCCGTAAGACGAGCGGTACATGCCGCGCCGTGCGCGGTCGAGCGAGTTCTGATCGTCCAAGCCGCCGACCGCAATGGATGAGGGGGAACTGGCGGGCGGCAGCACAGGATGACCCGGCTCAAGCCCGGCGTTCCCAACCGCGCAGACGACGATCAAGCCTTCACGCACCGCGCGCTCAACCGTCTTGCAGAGCGCGTTCTCCAGATAAGACGACTGCTCGTCGCCGCCCGCCGAGATATTCACGATGCGTATGTTGTATTCGGCGCGGTGCTTCAACACCCATTCCAACCCGCGTCTGATCTTCTGCTCGGAGATGCGCCCACTCTTCGCTAGCTTGACTAGCACGACGTGTGCGTTGGGCGCGATGCCGCGATAGAAGCCTTGCGAGAGTAGCCCGTTGCCCGCCGCCACGACGGAAGTCATCAT
>JBBRYU010000171.1:0-9271 GCA_038237345.1 Pyrinomonadales bacterium | reverse complement strand
TTCCACTTCCCTGTTCTTGGCCTCGACCTCGGCCTTCTGTTTCGCGAGCAGCGTGGCTTTCTCTTGCAGTTCCTCGTTTGTCTGCTGCAACTCTTCCTGCTGGCTCTTCAGCAGTTCTTCGGACTCACGCAATGATTCGGCTTGCTTCTCCAGTTGCTCGTTGGTCTTCTTGAGTTCATCTTGCTGACTCTGTAGTTCCGTGGCCAGCGCTTGCGACTGTTGCAGCAACTCTTCCGTGCGCGTGTTGGCCTCAATCGTATTTAAGACGATGCCGATGCTTTCCGTCAGTTGATCGAGGAAGGTGAGATGCGTGTCGTTAAAGCGATTGAAAGAGGCCAGCTCGATCACCGCTTTGACCTCGTTCTCGAACAGCACAGGCAGGACGATGATATTGAGCGGCGTAGCCTGACCAAGCCCCGAACCGATATGGATGTAATTATCTGGCACATTTGTCAGCAGAATCCGTTCGCGCTCCAACACGCACTGCCCAACGAGACCCTGCCCCGGAGTGAACTCATTGGCCAGGTTTTTGCGCTCCGTGAAAGCATAACTGCCCAGCAACTTCATGAGCGGTGTGCCGTTGTTGCCTCCGTTGACGTAGAAGACACCTTGTTGCGCCTCTACTAATGGGGCGAGTTCGGAGAGCACCATCTGGGAGACAGTCGTCATGTCGCGCTGGCCTTGCAGCATGCGCGTGAAGCGTGCGAGGTTCGTCTTGAGCCAATCTTGCTCTGTGTTCTTCTGCGTCGTCTCCTTCAGATTGATAATCATCTCGTTGATGTTATCTTTCAGCTTCGCGACCTCGCCCTGCGCTTCGACGGCGATTGAACGTGTCAGGTCACCCTTCGTTACGGCCGTAGAGACTTCGGCGATGGCGCGCACCTGCGTGGTCAAATTAGCCGCCAGCCCGTTGACGTTGTCCGTCAGATCACGCCACGTGCCGGCCGCGCCGGGCACATTAGCCTGCCCGCCAAGCTTGCCTTCAACACCCACCTCACGCGCCACCGTCGTGACCTGATCGGCGAAGGTCGCCAGCGTATCAGTCATGCTGTTGATGGTATCGGCCAACTCTGCAATCTCGCCTTTCGCCTCAACCGTCAGCTTGCGTTCCAGATCACCATTGGCGACGGCCGTTACAACCTTCGCGATGCCGCGTACCTGACTGGTGAGATTGCCCGCCATCGAGTTGACGTTATCGGTCAAATCTTTCCACGTGCCCGCCACGCCGCGCACATCCGCCTGCCCGCCAAGTTTCCCTTCCGTGCCCACCTCACGGGCCACGCGCGTCACTTCCGAGGCGAACGAGTTCAACTGATCGACCATCGTATTGATCGTGTTCTTCAGTTCGAGAATCTCACCCTTCACATCCACCGTGATCTTCTTCGATAAGTCGCCGTTGGCGACCGCCGTCGTTACTTCCGCGATGTTGCGTACCTGTGCGGTAAGATTACCCGCCATCGAATTCACGCTATCGGTCAAATCCTTCCACGTGCCCGCGACGCCTTTAACTTTGGCTTCGCCGCCGAGTTTGCCTTCCGTCCCTACTTCGCGGGCTACGCGCGTCACTTCCGACGCGAAGGAGCCGAGTTGATCCACCATCGAGTTGACGATCTTCACCGAGCGTAAGAATTCGCCTTTCAACGGCCGCCCCTCAACGTCAAGCGCCATTCTTTGAGATAGATCGCCGTTAGCTACCGCGCCGATGACGCGCGCCATCTCACTCGTAGGTCTGGCCATATCGTCAATGAGATCATTGATCGAATCAACCAGACTCACCCATGAACCGCCGGCAGAGGGCACGGTCGCGCGTTGCGTAATCTTCCCTTCGCGCCCGACTACCCGGCTCACACGTTCCAACTCTTTAGCCGTCTGTTCATTCAATTCGATGATGTCATTGAGGATATCTGCTATTTTCCCGGCCTCGCCTGTCCACTCGGTCGGCAACCGGGCGGAGAAGTCGCCTTTCTTGAAGGCCATCAGGGTTTTCAGTAGCAGCTTTGTATCGAGAGAATCCGCGTTCACCTGTTGATTTCGCATCGCTTCCTTTCGACAATTCTCCCTTCAAAGGGTGGTGAAGGGCTGGGCTAAATTTGCTAGAGAGCTTGGTCTCCGAAGAGCATATATCAGCTGGGGGAAGTATCGTAACGCCAAGTCGACAAACTCTGGCGCTGCCGAGCTACTAGGGAGATGAAAGGGGGATAAGTTCAAATGCGTCGGAAAACTTACCGACATCAACATTTATACCTAGCTCGCCGCGATATGTAAACATCCGCCTTCCAAGCCCCGACTCCACTGTCGAGGCAAGGAGCCAATATCATGAAAAATGGTCAAGGGCAAAACCCGGTCATGACCAAGCACTGAAGAGTTACTGAGAGTTGAGCGGCCTGGTGCTAACTCGAATCTGGCCAGACACCGGACATTTGCCCATTATCAAGCATGCGTCAACGAACGCCACAAACTGTCGGTACTACAAGCACACATTTTCAGTGGATAGTTTCCGGCTGCTTGGACTCAAGCCGTCTATCCTCAAAGATGCTTTGCACTCGCAAGAGCATTTCATAAACTTCATCTTCCATAAATCCACTCCGCCAGCCATGCCCCCGGCTCGCCAACGAACTGATCGTTAAAGGCACATCCGAGCCCAACGAAAAGAGCGCGGCAGCTAAGGTTCGATCCAATCCGTGCTGACCTTCAAGCGAGTGAAAAACTACGCTTAGCGCCAAGCACAGATGGCCCATTCTTTCACTTCCCGGATCCTCACCCTTTCGGACAGTACCAAGCAAGCTTTCGCCGCTCGCACCAGCCTCAGCGATAATCAATGCTATTGCTTCTGCTGAAGTCATATCTGTTAAGAATAACTATACCCGAATCGACGCTCCACTATGCTATCGCCAATGGGGAGATATTCATTATGGGCGGGGCTAAGATTAATCGCTATGCCGCCGGCATGCATCCGTGGTTAAGTTTGAAATCAAGCAAGGGAGCAATGGTCAGCAGCACTTCAAGCTGAAGGTCGGAAACGGTGAAATAAGGCTGAGCAGCGTATCGTACCAAGACAAGCAGGGTGCTACAAAAGAGCATTGAGTCCGTTAAACGAAAGACTCCGGCGCAGACCGAGAAGACACACCGGACGCCTGATTCTCGTCACAAAAAAGCTAATAGGCGCGGCAGCTTTTGGGAGCTTCGCGCCTATTTTAATCCCGTCATCCAACACTTGAAGCTATCGGTAAGTGAAGAGGGGGTCAGATAGATTGCGTAAACAGCATAACTGCGTGCAAGCTCTGGTTTACTACTGAGCGCGAGCGTGAATGAGACGGCGCACCCGATCCGGGAAAAGCACGTCAATCTTCTGAGGCTCGATCAGCGCGGTTACTTCACCCATACCGTAAGTCGTATGCAACATTGTTTGCCCGGCCCGGTAAGTGCGCGTCTGGTCATAAGGCGAGAGGGTTTGCGCCGACGGGCGCGGTGCTGTGCGCGAACTAAGCTTGAAGGTGCTGAGTGTGCCGCACTTCGGACAACTCACGCGCGAAATCTGGCCGCGTTTGGTGACAGATGTCACGACATGACCACGTTCCTCGTTGCATATCGCGCATAACTTATCCGCGCGCGCACCGACCGTGTAGGTTGGCTTTTCCATATCCTTCTCCTGCTTCACTTTCATTTATACCTGTAGGTAATGCGACCCCTCGACAGATCGTAAGGCGACATCTCGACGCTCACGCGGTCGCCCATCAGAATGCGGATGCGGTGCTTGCGCATCTTGCCGGAGATTTGCGCCAGCACGATGTGCTCGCTGTTGTCGATCCGGACTTTGAAGAAGGCGTTGGGCTGTTTATCAACTACCAGTCCCTCAGCCGGAACCAAGTCTTCTTTTGACAATAGATGTTCTCCTTCGGTTAGTTCGCGATTATCGCTCAGTTGTTGACCAAAAGAAAAGCCTCCGGCCGAATACTCATGCCGGAGGCTTTGTGTAAAAGAGTCGCCGGAAGTAAGCCAGCGATGACTTAGTAACGAGAGTTGCCGCCGCCATTGTGCCCGCCGCCGAAGCCGCCACGATTGCCGCCGCGATCTTCACGCGGTTTGGCTTCGTTGACGTTCAACGCGCGCCCGCCGACCTCATGGCCGTTGAACTGCTGAATCGCCGCATTGCCTTCTTCTTTGGAAGACATTTCGACGAAGCCGAAGCCGCGTGAGCGACCCGTCTCGCGGTCTTCAATGACCGAAGCTGACTCGACCGTGCCCGCCTGCGCGAACAACTGCTGCAAATCTTCGCTCGTTGTTTGGAAAGCGAGATTGCCGACATAAAGTTTCGTAGACATGTAGATGTACCTCTCCCCTCTGGGAGCGTTAAGAGAAGCTTCGAATCAAAGTGTGCTTCGATGGAAACGGAATGCAGCGAAGGCTTCGGGTTCTGGTGCTCAAAAGAGCGGCTTCTACAGTGAAAATCAGCCTGCTCTCGAACTATCCAAAACGCCGGCGCTATTTTTAAGCGTGGGGCGCATCACCGCTGATGCGCGAGAGAAGGAGTAACCGGCAATTATGATGCGCTGAAGATTGGTTTAGTTGTCGAGGCGGCGCATATGTTTGCGCGGGGATGGGTTAGCCACAAGTCAAAGCTGGTCTGACTCAACGTCGGGTCTTGTCTCTACGCAACTCCGTCGTATAGCATGGCGCGCATTATGTGTACTGATAGAAGAGACTTTTTGCGCCGTTCCGCCGGCATCGCGGGCTTGGCTTTTGCCGCCGCCCCTGAACTCCTGGCCCAACGCGCTGATGCGCCCACGGCGCTCCGCCAGTTGAAAAAGATGACGGACGGCATCGTGCCGATCTCGGACGACGAACGCAGGGCGCGCATTGAGCGAGCGCGGCGGTTGATGGCGGAGCATAAGCTGGATGCGATTTATCTTGAGCCGGGGACGAGCATGTTCTATTTCACGGGCATGCGCTGGGGCACGAGTGAGCGCATGTTCGCCCTGATCATTCCGGCGCGCGGCGAGATCGCGTGGGTCTGCCCGAAGTTTGAAGAGGATCGGGCGCGCGAGTTGATTAAGTTTGGCAGCGACGTGCGCACGTGGGAAGAGGATGAGAGTCCCTACCGGCGTGTGGTCGAAGTCTTACGCGAGCGCGGCTTGCACACTAATCGTGTGGGCATCGAAGAGCGCGTGCGCTTCTTTCTCTTCGATGGGCTGCGGCAGGAAGCGCCCGGCGTACAGTTCGTCAGCGCGACGCCAATCACCGCGGGTTGCCGTATGTTCAAATCGCCCGCAGAGCTGGCGCTGATGCAACGCGCCAACGACATCACGCTGGTGGCTTACAAGGCCACGCACGACAGCATGCGTGCGGGGATGACGCAGGATGAATTCTCCGGCAACTGCGCGGCGGCTTTTCGCGCGCTCGGCGTGAGCGGCGGCGTCTTTGTCAGCTTCGGCAAATACACGGCCTTCCCGCATGGCAGCAGCACGCCGCAGCAGTTAAAGGAAGGCGATGTGGTGCTGATGGACGGCGGCTGTAGCGTCGAAGGTTATCAATCGGACATCACGCGCACGTTCGTCTTTGGCCAGCCGACCGAGCGCCAGCGCGACATCTGGGGGTTGGAACGCAGGGCACAGGACGCGGGCTTTGCGGCGGCACGGATCGGCGCACCTTGCGAGGCGGTTGACGCCGCCGCGCGGAAAGTGATCACAGACGCGGGCTTCGGCCCGAACTACAAAACGCCGGGTCTGCCGCATCGCACAGGGCACGGCATAGGTCTCGACGGGCACGAATGGACTAACTTTGTGCGCGGCAACAAGACGCCGCTTCAACCGGGCATGTGCTTTAGCGACGAGCCGACGGTGGTCATCTACGGCGAGTTTGGCATACGGCTGGAGGACTGCCTTTACATCACCCCACAGGGGCCGAAGTTCTTCACGCCGCAGAGCAAATCAATTGATGAGCCGTTCGGCTAAGAGCGCGCAGCAAGTGTCAACGCGCCCGGCGAAGTTTCTTGTGCGCCCGGGCATAAAATGATAGATTCCGCCCGCATCCTTTAGCCTTCGCGCTCATCATCTTTACAGTTAGGAAAGCGGGCTTTGGAAAATTTAGAGCGCACGCAGTTCGTGGTGTTAACCGGGCACTTAGACGAACAGTCTCTTCCCAACATAATTAGAACGTTGCGCGTACAGCGCAAGTCCGGGCGCCTACAGGTTGAGTATCCTGACGCGCCCGGCTCTTTTTTCTTCGAGGACGGGCAGATGGTCGCTGCGCAACTCGGCGCGTTGCGCGATGTGGAAGCATTGTATGCCGCCCTCGACATGCGCGGCGCGGCTTTCAACTTCAACCCGCTCGTGCGCCCGCCGGAGCGGAGCATAGATAAGCAGGGCCAGAAGTTCATCCATGATCTGGTCGAAGTCCCGCGCCGGGAAGCGCTGTCTGAGATCAGACTGGCGGGCGAACAACTCGCCGCCCCGCACGCGCCCACACTCCCCACGCAAAACGCACCGCTCCAACTAGCGCCCGTCCCCGCCGAGCTGTTAGCTCCGGTCGTAGCGCGGCTGGCGGCGGTGGAGGCCGCCATCGTATCCACCTCGCGCCGCTTCTCGCGCGAGCGGCTGATCTACACCCTTATTATCAGTTTTCTCGTCGGCCTCATGCTGATGACAGCCTTCCAACTGCGCTACGGCCCGTTGCTCCGGCGCGGGCCGGCCGCCGCCACGGCGGGCGACACAGCGCCGGTGAATAAAACGCCGGCCGGCATTGCACCCAACGAGCCTCCGGCGCGTACGGCCAGCTTGCAGCCGCCGGACGCGACGAAGCGCGCGGACTCCGCGCCGAACGCGAGCAGAGAGGCCCAACCGACGAGTGAATTGTCTGCGCGCGGCGGTTATGTCGTGCGTATCCGCATGCGTGTGCGGCACGGGCAGGTGCTGGGCGCGCGTGTGCTGAACGCACGACCCGGCGCGAGCGCTTACGAGGCCAGCGCGCTAAAGAGCGCAATGCAGCGTCGCTACCCGGATGATTTCACAGGCGGCGACACGTTGCGGATCGTAGTTGAGCGTTGATGCGGAACGACAGCGCGGCGAAGCGAGATGCTGTTCATCCAAAGTAACAATCTGGCAACCGAGCTAAACGCAGATGCGCGCCTCCGTCTGTTAGACGCGCTCAAGGCGCAGGCGCACACCCCGCTCATTGGTTCGGCGCGGCGGCGCAGTTTCGCGTTGCTCGCGGCGGAGTTGGGCGATGCTGCGTTCGTCGCGGCGGCCGTGGCGGAGTTTGAACGCCAGTCGGACGCGGGTAATGCAGCGAGCGCTGGCAGCGCGCACACACCGGGCGAACTCTTCTGCACGGACGACTGCGTACTCTTCCTCGTGTTCGGCGCGCACGCGGAGGTAGGGATAAGCGCAGGCGTTGTCTACAACATCGATACGCGCGAGCCGCTGCTAAAACTCGAACGCTTCTGCGCTGACGTGCGCGCGGCTTTGCTTGAGATCGGCCCGGACGATGGGCGCGCGGCACAAGCGGCGCAAGCGGCTCTCCCGGGCTGGCAAGCCCGCGCTCATTCGTCAACGCGAGGGCTGGCCCGCTTCATGGCCATACAGCCGACCGACTTCGCCGTCGCCGCCAAGTGTCGCAGCAGCGCGCGCGAGTTGATGCGCGCCGCGGAGTTGTTGGAAGAGACGGGCGTGCGTCTGTTTCTGCGGCGCGTGCAAGAGATGCGCCGCGAGGGCTACACGCCCCGCCGTCTGTTCGCGGAGGCTGATAGATTGGGCGGCGTCTCTATCAGGCGCATGTTGGACGCCGGGCTGTTGGAGCGTGAGGTGCGCGTGAGTTGCCGGCAGTCGGGTCATGCCTTATTCGATCTGCCCACGTCCGATGCGCTGGCGGCGATCACGATCAGCAAGGCCAAGTGCAGCCTGTGTGCCGCGCCCGTGGCGGATGAGGTCATAGAGGAGACGATCAACCCGACCCGGCTCGCCGTCACGCTCTTGGCCGACGGCTACTGGTTGAACAATCGCGTGTACCAAATCATCCGCGCGCTCGGCGTGCCCGCTAGCGAGGTCGCGACCGGCCCGGTCTCCGCCCACGGCGAGTCTTATCTGGCGGCCGAGGTCTGCGGCAACTCTTTTCTGTTCGTCACGAAGGATGGCGACTTGACCCCGGCGTTCAGCCGACGCATCGCCGAGACCATCGCGGAGACGGAGGCCACGCACCTTGTCGTCCTCATCACCGGCAACGTGGAAGATGAAGGGCGTCTGCGCCTCTATGAATTCACCTGGCGGCGCGCACGTGATGGACAGGATTTAGATACCACGATAATTGAAGGCTTGAGCGGCGCAGAGGCAGAGATCGAACGCGCTTTCGCGCGGGCGCTCCACCGCGAACTAAGCCACCAACTTTTCCCTCTCAACGCAGCGCTCGGCTTTAGCGCGAGCGATTTCGTGCTTAATTGGTTCAAGCTGCGGAACACTGCTCATGGCGTAAGCGAAAAGGATATTCCCCTTCCTTTCACCATTGATATCCAGCCCGCAATCTAGCCTACGGCTTCCGCGCGATATTTAGGTTTGCAGAATCGGCAAGCTGACTGTGAACGTTGCGCCCTGCTCCGCGGCCGTCTCCGCAAAGATGCGGAACTCGTCGCTCTGCGCGGCCGGCAGGCTGAGATGGGTCGGCGCGTTTTCGGTTTGCTCACTCACCTTCGCGATTAGCGTAAGCTGCCCTCTACTTGATGGCAAGGATTAGCTCGGTCTGTTATGTGCGGGCTGTGTATTACTGGGGCGGCGCGGCAAGACGTATTATCGCGCACACGCGGCAAATTTAAAATGCCCCGGCGAAGAGCATTCGCCGGGGCATTTTAGTTAGGTTCGGTCGGTTGCGCTAAATCGCACTTACCAGCGACCGCCGCCACCGCCGCGATTGCCGCCACCACCGCCGCCGTAGCCGCCACGGCCACCGCCGCCGCCACGATTGCCGCCGCCGCCGCGGTCTTCACGCGGTTTGGCTTCGTTGACGTTCAACGCGCGCCCGCCCACTTCATGGCCGTTGAACTGCTGGATGGCCGCGTTGCCCTCTTCCTTGCTGGACATTTCGACGAAGCCGAAGCCGCGTGAGCGACCCGTCTCGCGGTCTTCGACGACCGAAGCCGACTCGACTGTGCCCGCCTGCGCGAACAGTTGCTGCAAATCTTCGCTCGTGGTTTGGAACGCAAGATTTCCGACGTAAAGTTTCATTGACATATCTGTGCCTCTTCCTTTCGGAGTGTTAAGAGAAGCTGCGAATCGAAGTGGCTTCG
>JBBRYU010000170.1:0-9285 GCA_038237345.1 Pyrinomonadales bacterium | reverse complement strand
TCGAATACGTCCTGCGCGGCGTGCTGCTCTATCTGCCGATCCTGATCATCGTGCTGTTCCAATCAGAGATCAGACAGGCGTTCATCACGCTCGGCAACCGCATCCGCTTGCCGCTCTTGACGCGCCAGCGCGGCCAGTTCGGCGAAGGTGTCTATGACGAGATCGTGCTGGCGGCGACGACGCTTGCTTCGACGAAGACCGGCGCGCTTGTCGTGATCGAGCGTGGCGTCGGGTTGAAAAACGTGGTGGACGGCGGCGTACGCCTCGACGCCGAGTTGAGCTACGACTTGCTCGTGACGATCTTCAATCCGGCGACGCCGCTCCACGATGGCGCGGTCGTCGTGCGTCGTCATCGCATCGCCGCGGCCGCCTGTTTCCTGCCGCTCACGCTGAACCCGCGCCTGTCGAAAGACCTCGGCACGCGCCATCGCGCCGCCATCGGCATCACCGAAGACTCGGACGCGGTCGCGGTCGTCGTTTCCGAAGAGACCGGTCTCATCTCCTTCATGCAGGGCGGCGAAATCCGCCGCGCGCTCGATGCCACACAACTCCGCGCTGCGATCCTCGGCGCGCTCGAAGCCGCCGGTGGCATTAAGGCCGAGAAGAAACTGCCCGCGCCGGTCGAGGCCGATGCCGAAAGAAACGAAGTGGTCTCGATGTAGATCAAACGAGCATGTACCTGTTTACTATTCCCTCTAAAGTTAATCCCAAATCTAAAGCCGCTGCCGAACACAAAGATGTCGGCGGCGCTTACATCAATTGCTACAGCTCCTTCAAGGATTTTGAAGCTGCTGATAAGTTAGCCAAGATACTTATCCGTGAGCGCGGCTGGATTCCGGGTAAGAGAACAGACGCATGGAAAATTCAGAAGCAGAAACTCAAAACGAAAAGGGACAAGCAGTATTATGCAGAAGCCATCAAGTATGGTTACACCCTTATCTTTCATGTGTGGCCGAAAGACGCCGAAGATGCGAATGCTGATCATGAGGTGGAAGGTTCATAGGCTTCTATCATCTAGCGTATGACACTTCGCGAATTGGAAAGAGATGCCGCGTTGGTGGGGCGGCGCTGGCTGCACGAGTTGCTGTTCGAGGACTGGGGCCTCAAGCTGCTCGCGCTCGTCATCACGTTCGGCCTGTGGTGGGCCGTCACGGGTCAACGTGCGCCTGCGACCGTGCGCCTGCGTCGCGTGCAACTCTTTCTCGTCCTGCCGCGCGACGTGGAGACCAGTAACGATTTGCGCGAAGAGGTGGACGTGACGCTGCGCGGCAGCCAGCGCGCTCTGTCCGCGCTCAAGACCGGCGATGTGGTGGTCAACTTCGACGCGAGCAAACTGCAACCGGGTGCGCACAGCATTCGCCTCACGCCGCAGAGCGTCCGGCTCGATCTGCCGGACGAGGTCAATCCCGAAAACGTCCAGATCGAGCGCATCGAACCGGGCAGCGTGGAGTTGCAGCTTGAGCGGCGCGTCGAGCGCGAGTTTATCGTGAACGTGCCGACGACCGGGCAACTTCCCGATGGTTATGAATTGCTCGGCATAGTGTCTGTGCCGAATCGCGTGCTTGTGCGCGGCCCGGAAAGCCACGTCAACACCTTGCAGCGTGTGCAGACCGAAGCGGTCACGCTCGACGGGCGGACAAACAGTTTCGCCGCGCCGCACGTAGTGGTGAACATCCCCGATCCGAAACTCACTCCCCTCGAAACAGCCGTTGATGTGCAAGTACAGATCGACGAGACGCGCGTGGAGAAAACTTTGACCGGCATCGCGGTGCAGGCGAGCGAAGGCACGGCGCAACCCGCCCGCGCGACCGTAACCTTGCGCGGCCCGCGCTCTGCCCTCGCGAACTTGCGCACTGACAATGTGAAGCTTCTGCTCGACGAAATGCCCACAGGCCCGCCCAAGCCGCGCCTGCAACTGCCGCCCGGCCTCGAAGGTCGCATCGAACTGCGCGCCACCATCCCGGCAGATTTTTCGATTAAAAAATGAAAGTAGCCCGTTGTCCGTGGTCAGTCGTCAGTTGTCAGTTGTTGAACTGACGCCGTAACCTGAGCCGCGCGTTAGAAGCGCAACGGACAACTGACCACTGACCAGTAACGTTTTATGAAACGACTTTTCGGCACGGATGGGATGCGCGGTGCGGCGGGCGTCTTCCCGTTAGAGGCAGACGCGGTACAGATATTGGGCCGCTCGCTGGCGCGCCATCTCGCCGTGCAGACGGGCCGCGCACCGCGCATCATCACGGGGCGCGACACGCGCGAGTCGGGCGCGTGGCTCGAAGCCGCGCTCAGCGCGGGCGCGCGTGCGGCGGGCGCGCATTGCGAATCAGCGGGCATCATCACAACGCCAGGCGTCGCATACTTAGCGCGCACGCTACCAGCGGACGCCGGCGTCGTCATCAGCGCCTCGCACAATCCCTTTCACGATAACGGCGTCAAAATCTTCGCGCCGTCAGGGCGCAAGCTCGACGATGCGACCGAGCGGCTCATCGAAGCCGACATCTACGCCGCGCGCACCAATGCACCTGCACCGCATCTCAATGACGCAACCCAGTCCGACGAGGCTGGCGTTGAAGCGCATGCCGCCGCGTTGTGCATGCGCTATCTCGATTATCTCGCGGACGAGGTTGGCGCGGGGTTGCGGCTCGACGAGGTGAAACTGGTTGTTGATTGCGCCAATGGCGCGGCCGCGGAACTCGCGCCGGCGCTTTTCGCGCGGCTCGGTGCGCAGGTCGCGGCCGCACATAACACGCCGGACGGGCGTAACATTAACCGCGATTGCGGCTCGCTCTTCGTAGACAGGTTAGGCGAGTTGGTCGTCAGCGCGGGCGCGCAACTAGGCGTCGCGTTCGATGGCGACGCCGACCGCGCGCTCTTCGTTGACGCGCGCGGCGCAGTCGTTGATGGTGACGCGACGCTCTGGGTTATGGCCCAGCATATGGCGGCGCGCAGTGAGCTGGCGCGTAACCTCGTGGTGGCCACGGTGATGAGCAACATCGGGCTTGAGCTTGCGCTCAAAGAGCGCGGCATCGAGTTGCGCCGCGCCGACGTAGGCGACAAGTATGTGCTCGAAGAGTTGCTGCGCGCGGGCGCGGCCCTCGGCGGCGAACAGTCCGGGCACATTATCTTCCCGCGCTTGAGTCTCGTTGGCGACGGCATAGTGACCACGCTCTCTCTCTTGCGCGCGATGCTTGCTGCGGGCCGGCCCTTGCACGAGTTGACCACAGGCTTTGTGCGCTACCCGCAAACGCTTGTCAATGTGCGCGTCGCTGACAAGCGTCCTTTCGCGGACGTGCCGGAGATCGCACGGCAAGCGCGCGAGACTGAAGCACAACTTAACGGGCAAGGCCGGCTGCTGCTCCGCTACTCAGGCACAGAGCCGTTGGCGCGCGTCATGATTGAAGGGCAGCGGCAGGACGAGATCGAACAACTCGCGCACGCGCTCGCCAAGGTCATCCGCGCCGCGCTCGGCGCAGGGTAGATTTGGGCGCGCCGGGAAAACTTTACGCGGTCGCTCGCGCAACTTTTACACGCCGTCAGCGCAGCAGTCGTGTTCAGTAGACGATCAGCCAAGCGAAAGTTATGAAAAGCTTAGTAAAAAGACGCGTCGAGTTCGTCTTCGGTTAAACTGAGTGCCTGGCACGAACGTTGCACCGTAGACGGTGGGGCAAGAGAGACGGTTGGTGGATCCTCCGTCTCAAGTGGTTGCTGGGGTGAGGACAGTAACCACGAATTAGGGCAGGCGCAGCAATTGCTGCGCCTGTTCTTCTTTCTGCGCGCCGCCCGCCCGGCAGCCGGATACAAATAGCCAATCGCGGATCACTTATCATTCATCTCCGCGCCTGCCCTTTGTGTCTGCGCGCCTTTGTGGTTATGTTAATTCGATGAGACCGGGCGACTATCGCAGCGAGTACGCGCTCTACTGCGGCGCACTGGCGCACGCGCACTACGACTTTCATACGGGGCGCACAGCGGAGTTACACCTTGCCCCGCTACGTGACCGCTACGCCGATCTGTGGACGCGCGCCAATATCAATGACATTGAGCACGCACTTGCTGACACGCATGCACAGTTCGAGACCGAGCGCGCGGCCTTGCGCCGCCTCGGCAACAGCGCGCGGCGCGGCCACGTTGCATGGCAGGCCCGCGACATCGCTGCTGAACTACTACGTTGCGAAACGGCGGCGCACATTGAGTGGAACGGGACACACGTGGCCGCGGCAGATGTACCTGCCTTGCTCGCGCGCGAGGCGGACGCCGCGCGCCGCCGCGAGCTTGCCGCACGCCAACGCGATGCTGCCGCCGCCTGCGACGATCTGCGCGCGGCACGGCTCGCAGCGTTACGCACCGCCTCCAGCGCGCTCGGCTTCGCTTCCTATTCCGCGTTGCTCTACGAAGCAGCACAGGCCGACGAAACAAAACTAACGGCCGCCGCAGACACGCTCCTCGCGCGCACCGGCGAGACATACAACACGCATCTGCGCGCATGGGCAACGCAACATCTGCCGCCGCAGCATGCCCGCCTGCCCGCCTACGCCGATAGTCTCTTCTTCACGCGCCTCACGCAAATCGATCAGTTCTTTCCCGCGACAGCCCTGCCCCCGACCTACGCCGCGACGATGGCCGGTCTCGGTATCCGCGTCGAACAACAAATGAACTTGCATGTCGAATGGGAGACGCAGATAGAAGACACGTCCGCGTTCGCCTTCAACGCGCCGGCTGATGTGCGCCTCGTCGCCGGCCCGCGCGGCGGCGCGCAGGCGTTACGCAGTCTCATGCAGGCTGCCGGTTGCGCACAGCAACTCGCATGGATCTCGCGCGACACGGCCGCACGCTATCCGGAGTTCATTCACGGCCCGGACGAGACGACGCGCGCCGCATACGGCTTCCTCTTCCGTTATCTGCTGCACGATCCGGCGTGGCTCGTTGAGTTACGCGGAATGAAAATGTCAGACGCGCAGACGGTCGCACGCGACTGCGCGCTCGTCGAGTTACATGATGCGCGGCGGTGCTGCGCGCAACTGCATCATCGCCGCGCGCTCGCGTCCGCGCCCGATGTGCGCGCGGAAAATCTCGCGGCGGCATACGCGGCGCGATATACAGAGGCGACCGGTTTTAGTTACGATCCAGCGCAGTATCTTTATGACGACGGCAGGCATTCAAACCGGGCGGCGGCCGATTTGCGCGCACGCCTATGCGCCGCCGCGCTCGGCGAGCACTTGCGTACACGCCACGGCCGCCGCTGGTGGGCGACGCGGGCGGCGGGCGACGAACTGATCGATTTGTGGAATACGGGTGCGCGTTATACGGTTGAGGAGCTATGCGCTTTGAGCGGCGCGGGCGCATTGGACGTTGAGCTACTGGCTGCTGCATTACTCGCGGCCGTGAGTGGCAGTTAAGGAGACGACGGGCGGATGCTGAGACGTGTGCCGGTGCGCTTGAACGCGGGCCGTAGTTATGAGATCGAGATCGGCGCGGGCGTACTCGCAAATGTGGGTGCGACGGCGCGCCGCACACTCGCGCCGCACGCCCGGCGCATCGCGCTCATCTCCAATCAGCGCGTGTTCGCGCTCTACGGCGCGCCGGTCGTGGCTAGTCTGCGCGCGGCCGGGTTCACGGTTGCGCCTTGGCTAATAGGCGACGGCGAGCGGCATAAATCGTTGCGCGCGGCCGGGCAGGCACTGGAATTTCTCTCGGCGGCGAAACTTGAGCGGAGTGATGCGGTCGTCGCGCTGGGCGGCGGCGTGGTCGGCGATCTCGCGGGCTTCGTGGCGGCCGTCTACTTGCGCGGCATTGCGTTTGTGCAAGCGCCGACGACGCTGCTCGCGCAGATCGACGCCTCCGTCGGCGGTAAGACGGCCGTGAACACGCGCGCCGGTAAAAATCTGATCGGTGCGTTCCATCAGCCGCGCGCGGTCGTCATTGATACGCGCACGCATGGCACACTGCCGCCGCGTGAGTTGACCGCCGGTTGGTGCGAGGCCATCAAGCAGGGCGCGGTCAGCAGTCGCCGTTTGTTCACGCAGACGCGCCGCTATCTCTCGGACGGGCAAGCGGCGGCGGGGGTGATTGATTTGATCGCGGCGCAATGCGCGTTCAAGGCGCGCATCGTGGCGGGCGACGAGCGCGAGGCAGTCGCGCGCACCGACAGTCGTTCGCGGCGCATCCTGAACTTCGGGCACACGGTCGGGCATGCGCTCGAAAGCGTCACCGGCTATCGGCGTTTCCGGCACGGCGAAGCGGTCGGGCGCGGCCTGATCGCAGCCGGTGAGATTTCAAATAAACTAGGCTTGCTGCCGACTTCGGAGTTAGAATTGTTGCGCGCGACCGTCCGATTAGCGGGCCGCTTACCGCGCGCAGACGATCTCAGTGAGCGCGCACTGTTGCAGGCGTTGACGCTGGACAAGAAATCAGTCGGCGGCGATGTGCAGTGGGTGTTGCTGGAACGGATCGGGCGGGCGCGCATCGTCAGCGGCCGGGAGATTCCGCCTCACGTCTTGCGCGCCGCACTCCGCGCCGCGTTGCGCGAGTAGTCAACCGTCTGACCGTGAAGGGGAATGAACATGGGTCAATCGTGCGGGACACGTGCGCGGGCGCAACGACACGCGCACGGCGGGGCGCGCCTTAATTTTCTGGTCGTGCTGGCGACGCTGATCGCCCTCAGCTATGTCGGCTATCAACTCGTGCCGGTCTACTATCGCGGCACGCTGCTCGAATCGTTCATGCAAGACACGGCCAATACTGCGGGCGCGTTTAACAAACCGCCCGCTTGGGTCGAGCAGCAACTGCGCGCTAACGCCGATTACTACGGGCTACCGGCGGACACGGTGATTGAGACGACGACGCAAGAAGGGCGCGTGCAAATACACGTGAAGTTCTTCCACGCCATCCCGCTCTTTGTGCTGAACCACCAGTACAAATTCGATCATACGGTCAAGAGCACAACGCTCGCGAGCGGCGGTTGACGAGCAAGCGCAAAGCAGCAGGGCGGCAGTTAGGCCACGCCTAACTGCCGCCCTGCGCTTTTCTCGTTACGCTTAAACGTGGGCCGCGAACTTCGCGCCAAGTGAGCTTTGCAATTGCACGAGCGGCGCGGGCGCGGCGGCGAGCCACGTCGTCGGGCAGACGCCGCAACGCGTGCATTGGCTGACGGACGGGCAGGGCGCGGTCGAGCGCGCGATCTGCGCACGCTCGTGCTCCTGTTGCAGGAAGACACGCCCCAAGCCTGAATCAACAATCTCCCACGGCAGCACTTCATCATAAGCGCGCACGCGGCTCGTATGCTGGGCCACGTCCGTGTCGGTCTCACGTAACGCCGCGTGCAAATCGCCGCCGTTGTGCGCCATAGCCATGATGACGCGCGCGGTGGTGCGGTCGCCGGACGAAAAGAGCGCCTGCTCATGCGCGATACGCGCCGACATCGCGCGCACCTCGACGTTCGGAATGCGCGCAAGCTGTTTGCAGACCAACTTCAGCCGCCGCTTCAGTTCCTTCTCCGCGCAGATCGGCTCCCACTGAAACGGCGTGTTCGGCTTGGGCACGAACCCATTCAACGCCGGGATGATCTTGCCGACGCGCCCGAACCGCTTGCCCGCCACGAGCATGCGATCCTTGATGCGCTCGACGAGCGTGACCATCTCCGCGAGGTCTTCATCCGTCTCGGTCGGCAGCCCGACCATGAGGTAGAGCTTGATCGTCAGCATACCGCGATCAAAGACCGCGCCGCAGATGTCCACGATCTCGTCGTTCGTCAGATTCTTGTTGATGACCTTGCGCAGGCGATCCGAGCCGGTCTCCGGCGCAACCGCGATCTGCTGATCGCGCGATTCGACGAGCGCGTCCAACAACTCGTCCTCGATTTGATCGAGCCGCAAACTGGAGACAGAGATGCGGTAATTCATCGCGCGCAAGCCTTGCAGGATTTCGCTGATCTCCGGGTGGTCGCAAACCGCAGTCGAAACGAGGCCGATCTTATCCGTCTTCCCGCGCCACGCGGCCGCCTTCGCCAACACGTCGCGCGCGGGCACGACGCGCGGCGGCCAGTAGTTATAACCCGCCCAGCAGAAGCGACAGCCTTGCGAACAGCCACGCGAAATCTCGATCAGAAACCGCTCGCCCATCTCGGCCTCTGGGGCCCAGATGACGGTCGAAGGCGCGAATATGTTCTGCTCGCGCAACTGCGCCGCTACTGCCACATCACCGCGCCGCAGCGCACGCTTGAGACTGCCTTCTTTCGGATTCTCGGCCGTGACCGCGCGCCCGACACGCGCCGGCACGCCCGTCTCCGTCGGCGTGTACGCCGCGATTGTGCCGTCGTCGTTGTACGTCACTTCATACAGCGACGGCACGTAGAAGCCGCGTCCGCGCCGTGCGAGCGCAAGCAAGAGATCATCCTTCGTGCCCTCGTTATTGAAGATCGCGTCAACGAGTTGCGGCACGAGTATCTCGCCTTCGACGACGCCGATCACGTCGGTGAATTCGGCAATCGGTTCAGGATTCAAAAACGACGCCGCGCCGCCCATCACGATCAACGGAGCGCGTGTGCCGCGCTCGCGCGCCCACATGGGGATACCGCTCAGGCGCAGCATGCGGGCCATGTTCAGATAGTCGGTCTCGAACGAGATGGAGAAGGCGACGACATCGAAGTCGCGCACGGGCGTCTGCGTCTCCATTGAGAGGAGCGGCGTGTTGGTCTTTTCATACTCGCGCAACTCCTGTTCGTCCGGCAGGAAGACGCGCTCGCAGGCTACTTCGGGGATGTTGTTGAAAAGTTCGTAGACGGCGTGCAAACCTAGATTCGCCATGCCGACCGCGTACACGTTTGGATAGCAAAGCGCGATGCGCAACTGCGCCCCGCGCTGCACCACATAACCTTCTTCAGTGGCGAGCTTGCGCCGATAACTTTCAATAATTCGCTTCATGCAGAAACTGTTTGATGTCCGTCCGCCGCTGTCAGTTGTTAGCCGGTTCGGTCTGATTTAAGGCGAATTCCTCAACAAATCAGGCATAACGGACAACTATCCGCCGATTACGCTTGCTTACTGCTTCGCGCTTTCGATGAATGCTTTCAGCTTACGCGAGCGCGATGGGTGGCGCAACTTACGGAGCGCCTTGGCTTCGATCTGGCGGATGCGCTCGCGCGTGACGGCGAAGTGCTGCCCGACCTCTTCGAGCGTATGCTCCGAGCCGGTCGTGCCCAAACCGAAGCGCATCTTGATGACCTTCTCTTCGCGTGGCGTTAATGTCGCCAACACTTCGTCCGTGATCGTGCGCAAATTTGAGGCGACG
>JBBRYU010000169.1:0-9322 GCA_038237345.1 Pyrinomonadales bacterium | reverse complement strand
GGCCAAGAACAGGGAAGTGGAAGAAGCCCGTTGGGCGATGGAGGAGAAGGCCGAACAACTGGCCCTCACCTCCAAGTATAAATCAGAGTTCGTCGCCAACATGTCGCACGAGTTGCGCACGCCGCTCAACAGCATGTTGATCCTCTCGCGCCAATTGGCCGAGAACATGGACGACAATCTCACCCCTAAGCAGGTGCAGTTCGCCGACACGATCCACTCGTCCGGCGCAGACCTCCTGGCGCTCATCAATGACATTCTCGACCTGTCCAAGATCGAGTCGGGCATGTTGACCATCGACATCGGCGATGTCTCGTTTACCGATGTGGTCGGGCAGTTGGAACGGAGCTTCCATCAGGTCGCGCAGGATAAACAACTTGATTTCATCATCGAGCGGGATACCGATCTCGGTTCATCCCTGCGCACAGATGAGAAGCGTTTGCAGCAGATTCTCAAGAACCTGCTCTCCAATGCGTTCAAGTTCACCGCACAGGGCAAGGTGACGTTACGCATCGAGCCGGTGACGGAGCGCCTACGCTTCCAGCATGAAACTTTGAATCGCGCTGAGAGTGTGGTTGCTTTCTCCGTCACCGATACCGGCATCGGGATTGCGGCGGACAAGCAACGCATCATCTTCGAGGCGTTCCAGCAAGCGGACGGGACGACCAGCCGCAAATACGGTGGGACAGGGCTGGGCCTGTCGATCAGCCGCGAAATAGCGCGCCTGCTCGGCGGTGAGATTCGCGTCACGAGCACGCCCGGCGAAGGCAGTACATTCACGCTCTACTTGCCTAGAACATACACGCCGACGCCCAGCAACGGCGGGCCACAGAGTCTGACTGCGCAACAACTCCTGGCGAACACTGCCGGTGCGAGAAATGCCGCCGCAGCGCGGGCCGCCAGTACGAACGCTAACGCTGATCTGTTTACGGTGGATGAAGTGAGCGAAGTGAGCGATGACCGGCACGCGATCTTCGACGGCGAGCGCGTGGTGCTGATCGTCGAGGATGATATTAACTTTGCCGGCATCCTGTTGGGTTTGGCGCGGGAGAAAGGCTTCAAGGGACTGGTGGCCACGCGCGGCGCAACGGCGCTGGCGCTGGCGCGCAAGTACCAGCCGGACGCCATCACGCTCGACATCAAACTGCCGGATCGTGACGGCTGGACAGTGCTTGATCGCTTAAAACACGATCCGGGCACCAGTCATATCCCGGTACACATCATTTCGGGTGAGGAACAGCGCCAGCGTGCGCTGCACTTGGGCGCAATCACACATTTGCAAAAGCCCGTCAGCCGCGAAGACCTTGCGTCCGCCTTTGACAACATCACCTCGTTCGCCGAGCAGCGCGTCAGAAAACTGCTCGTCGTCGAAGATGACGATACGCAGCGGATGAGCATCGTCGAGTTGATCGGCAATGGCGATGTGGTGACAACCGCCGTCGCGACTGGCGCAGAAGCATTGGCGGCGCTGAAAGCAGAGCCGTTCGATTGCATGGTGCTCGATCTGAAACTGCCGGATATGACCGGCTTTGAACTTATCGAGAAGTTGGAGCAGGAGTTGGGGCGCGCGGACTTGCCGATCATTATTTACACGGGCAAGGAATTGACGGCCAAAGAAGAGACGCAACTGCGCAAGGTCGCCGATGCCATCATCGTCAAGGAAGCGAGCTCGCCAGAACGGCTGCTGGCCGAGACGGCGCTGTTTCTGCACCGCGTCGAGGCGAACCTGCCCGAACCCAAACGGCGGATACTGGAACAACTGCATCGCCGCGACCCCGTGCTCGCCGGTCGCAAGGTGTTGATCGTGGACGATGATGTGCGCAACATCTTCGCTTTAACCAGTGCGCTCGAAAGCCACAACATGGAGGTCTTGCATGCCGAGAACGGGCAGGAAGGCATTGACATGTTGCAAGCGACGCCCGGCATCGAGGTTGTCTTGATGGACATTATGATGCCGGGCATGGATGGCTACGAAGCGATCAGAGAGATTCGCCGGCTGGAGCAGTTCCAACAACTGCCGATTGTCGCGCTGACGGCGAAGGCGATGAAGGCCGACCGCGACCGCTGTATCGAGGCCGGCGCGTCCGACTATATCTCGAAACCGCTCGACATCGAGCAACTGCTGTCGCTGCTGCGCGTCTGGCTCTACCGGCATAATGAGACGGAAGGATGAGTGCGCTACCACAAGCCGAACAGAACGAACTCGTAGATGTCGAGATCGCGCTACTCTTAGAGGGGCTGTATCGCTATTACGGATTCGATTTCCGCGAATACTCGCCCGCCTCGCTCAAGCGGCGCATCCTTGAGCGGATGCGGGCCGAGAAAGTCGACACCGTTTCGCGCTTTCAAGAGCAGGTCTTACACGATGCCGCATGCATGGAGCGGCTGCTCCTTGGTCTCTCCGTGCATGTGACCTCGATGTTTCGTGATCCCGGTTTTTACCTGACCTTTCGTCAGAAGATAGTGCCGATCCTCAAGACGTATCCGACAGTGCGTATCTGGCATGCCGGCTGCTCGACGGGGGAAGAGGTCTACTCGATGGCCATTCTGTTGCAGGAGGAGGGCCTTTATCGCAAATCTCTCATCTACGCGACAGACATCAGCCACGAGGTCTTACGCATTGCGAAGGAGGGCATCTTCCCGCTCGCCACCATGCAAGAGCACACCGGCAACTATCTGAAGGCAGGTGGCAAGCAGGAGTTCTCCGATTATTATACGGCGCACTATGACAACGTCATCTTTCATCCCGCCCTGAAAGCCAACGTGGTCTTCGCGGAGCATAATCTGGCGACTGACGGGTCTTTCAACGAGTTTCATGTCATCCTGTGTCGCAACGTCATGATCTATTTCAACAAGACGTTACAAGAGCGCGTGCATAATCTGATCTACGAGAGTTTGAGCATGTTCGGCATCTTCGGCTTAGGCAACAAAGAGTCTTTGAAATTCACGCCGCGCGGGGCGTTCTACGAAAAGCTGGATGACCGGGATAAGCTTTACCGAAAGGTGAGATAGGTGTTGTTCGAGATGTTAGTCATTGGGGCATCTTACGGCGGGCTGTCGGCCCTGCAAACTATCCTGCTGGAGTTATCCCCGGCCTTTCCTCTGCCGGTGGTGGTCGTGCAGCATCGGCGGAAAGATGCGCACGATGGTCTCTGCGAGTTCCTGCGCAAACGCAGCCGGTTGCCGCTCGGCGAGCCGAATGACAAGGAAGCGGTTGAGCCGGGGCGGGTCTATCTCGCGCCGGCCGACTATCATTTGTTGCTTGAGCGAGACATCTTCACGCTCTCGACTGAGTCGCCCGTCGGCCATGCCCGGCCATCCATTGATGTCTTGTTCGAGTCGGCGGCAGCTGTTTACCGCACGCGGCTCATCGGCGTGATCTTGACCGGCGCTAATCGTGACGGCGCACGCGGGTTGGCCGGAATCAAAGCCCGCGGCGGCCTGGCTATCGTGCAAGACCCGCAGAGCGCCGAGTCGCGTGCCATGCCGGAGGCCGCCATCGCAGCGACGGCCGTTGATCGCATTTTACCGCTGCCGGAGATTGCCCCTTTTTTGAACGAGCTTTGTCAGCCACTGCCGAGGTCTTTTGAGCATGCAAGCTGAGACGGACAAAATCAATATCCTGATGGTGGATGACAATCCGACGAACTTGCTGGCGTTGGAGACGATCTTGCAGGGGCCGGACAGGACGCTGGTGCAAGCCGCTTCCGGTGATGAGGCCTTGCGCTATCTGCTAAACATGGATGTCGCCGTCATCCTGCTCGACGTTTATATGCCGGGGATCGACGGCCTCGAAACCGCCGCGCTCATTCGCGGGCGCGAGAAATCACGCGACATCCCGATCATCTTCATCACCGCCGACAGCATGGGTAACCGGCACATTGCGCAGGGTTATTCGCTGGGGGCAGTGGATTATATCCTGAAGCCGGTGGAGCCAGACATCTTACGTTCCAAGGTCGCCGTCTTCGTCGAACTGTTCAAGAAGACTGAGGAGATTAAACGGCAGGCCGCACTGCTCCACGAGAAAAATCTTGAACTGGAGAACGCCAATCTCGAACGGCTGGGCATGCTGATTGAGCTCGGCCAGCAATTAGCCGCCGAACATGATCCCGCGCGCGTGCTGGAGAAATTTTGTCATGCTGCCCGCACCATCATCGGCGCAGCCCATGCCGGCGTCGGCGTCCTCGGCGAGCAGTCGTCAGCTTTACGTTATTTCTTTCGGAGTGATCCGGGTGGTGCTGACATGCCGTTGGCAAGCGCTCCACAGGTGGACGACAGTGTGCTGAATAAGCTACTGCAAGAACGCCGTCCCTTACGTTTGCCTGAATTGGATACCTCGCTCTCTTCTACACCACTTGCCGCAGCGCATAGCACGGCGCGCTCATTTCTCGGCACGTCCATCCTCTCCTCCGCGCAGGTCTCCGGGTGGCTGTATCTGACGGAGAAAATCGGCGCGGATGAATTCAGCGAAGCTGATGAGCGACTCGCTGTTACGCTCGCAACGCAAGTGACTGTGGCCTACGAGAATGCGCGACTGTACACCGAAGCGCAGCGCCACACCATCGAACTTCAGCAGGAAGTCGCGGAACGCAAACAGGCTGAAGAAGAGCGGGCGCGGATGTTGATTCGCGAACAAGCGGCCCGCGCCGAAGCCGAGCAGGCCAATCGCACTAAGGATGAATTTTTGGCTATCCTCTCACACGAACTGCGCACGCCACTGACGGCCATCCTCGGCTGGAGCCACTTGTTACTGACCAGCACGCTCGATCAGGAAAATACTAGCCGCGCGCTCGAAACGATTGAGCGTAATGCCCGTTCCCAGTCACAACTGATTGATGATTTGTTAGACGTGTCGCGCATCATTACGGGTAAATTGCGGCTGGAGATGCGCCCGGTTGAACTGGTCCAGATTATTGAGGCGGCGGTTGATTCAATCGGCCCGACGGCACAGGCCAAAGCGATTCAGTTTGCAGTCACGTTTGATAAAACAGCCGGCTATGTCTTGGGCGATGCGAACCGCCTGCAACAGATCGTCTGGAATCTCTTCTCCAACGCCGTCAAATTCACGCCGCAGGGCGGGCGTGTGAACGTATGCCTTGAGCGTAGCGATGGGCAGGCACGGATCACCCTCAGCGATACGGGCCAAGGGATTGAGCCGCAGTTTCTGCCTTTTATTTTTGACCGCTTCCGGCAAGCTGATGGTAGTACGACCAGAAAGTATGGCGGCTTGGGTCTCGGCCTCGCCATTGTGCGCCATCTGGTCGAATTGCACGGCGGCACTATTAAGGTTCACAGCGCAGGGCCGGAGCAGGGCGCGACTTTTACTGTTCTCCTCCCGCTGCGGAGCGACAATCGCAAGTTTGACGCCGGCGCGGAATTCCTACTTGCTCAGAGCAAAGAGGGCGAGCCTTCATGCCCGCGCTCGCAGATTCTCAATGGCCTGCGCATTCTTGTCGTTGATGATGAAGTTGATACACGTGAGATGCTCTCAGCAGTGTTGGCGCGGTGTGGCGCTGAGGTGCGAGGGGTCGGTTCTGCGGCTGCCGCGCTGGCCGCGCTGCAAGTCTGGCTGCCCGATTTGATAGTCAGCGACATTGGCATGCCGGCCGAAGATGGTTACTCGTTGATTAGAAAAGTGCGCCAATTGGATCAAGTATATAGACAAATCCCGGCCGTGGCGCTGACGGCTTATGCGGGCACTGAAGATCAGACGCGCGTCCTCTCAGCCGGCTTTCAGATGCACATCGCCAAGCCGATAGACCCGGAAGAGTTAGTCACTATGATTGCCACCATCGCCCGGCGACCGACCAGCGTTTAAGCATTAGCAGTCCATGCTAGGGCGCTGCCAAATTTCCATAAGCGAGGTCGTCGAGCTATGACAGAACCGGCATACCCGGCCGCGCGGGCGGTGGCCGCTACCGTGCAGGCGCACTTTGCCCGCTATATCGCGGCTGCGCGCCAGCAGGGGCAGCTAGAGTTAGCGTCCGTACCCGACGCCCAGGCAATCGAAGCGATCATTGACGTTGCCTTCTGGGCTAGTCTGCGCCGCGAGGAAGGCTACTTCTCGAAAATCTCGCTGGCCTTCCTCCCGCCTGCACAGGCGCGTCAACCGTTGACGTTCGAGCGGCGGCTCCCGTTCAATCCCGGCGCGCTCTCGCGGCTCGCGCCCGCGGCCGAGCGGCCGGGCATACACCTCGGCGTTTGGCGCGACACCGACGAACTCTATGTCTGGGGAACCACCCGTGCGATTCCAAGATTTTGCTTCGTGCTGGATGTCATCGAGCCCGGGCTGCTGGTGATCAAATATCGGCGCGGCCAAGAGCCAAGCAAGTTTGTGAACGTTGTGGTGCTCAAGGGCGACCACATCAAGATGGTTGATGAAGCGGGCACTAGCCTGCCCGATTGTCCGGCTCTGCTTACGCGGCTACTTGGCTTCGGCTCGCCCGCCTCTGATGTGGACGCGGTGAACGTGCTCGTGCAACTGGCCGCCTCCATGCGCACGCACGGGCGGGGCGGGGCGCTGCTCGTCGTGCCCCAAAACACCGGGACGTGGCGGGAGTCGATTGTGCAGCCCGTTTCGTATTCAGTGCTGCCTGCGTTCTCTGAATTGGCCGAGCTGATGCGGCAAGACGCGGGCGTGCGGAACAGTCCGACTTGGCAGGAAGCACTGCTGGATGCGGTCGAGGCGATGGCGGGCTTGACGGCGGTTGACGGGGTAGCTTTGATTACAGATCAGTATGAGTTGCTCGCGTTCGGCGCGAAAATCGGGCACCGCAAAGGTGGCGGACAGGTTGAGCAGGTGATTGTGACGGAACCGATTGTGGGCGGTGTCGCGACGGTCGTCCATCCCGTCCAACTCGGCGGGACACGCCACCTGTCGGCGGCCCAATTCGTACAGGATCAGCGCGACTCGCTTGCCCTTGTGGCTTCGCAGGACGGGCGCTTCACGATCTTCGCGTGGTCGCCTTGCGAAGAAAAAGTCCACGCCCATCGTGTGGAGTCGTTGCTGCTGTAGTCGTAGGACTAGAACTATGGTTGCGTTAGACGTGGCGGAGGGCACGATGCTCAGCGAGTCTCTGTTCAGCCATATCGTATAGCCGATAGCCTAGAGAAGGGCGAGGAAACTTATGCGCATAACTTCTTTGAAGTTCATACTCTCGGTGACGCTCCTGTTGTCTGGCTGTACCAAGCAAGCGGGCGCTCCGGGCGTGGTCGCTACGACGGCGCACGGTCTTGACCTCGCAGGCATGGACAAGACCGTTAACCCCGGAGACAACTTCTTCGGCTACGCCAATGGCAACTGGTTGAATAACACTCCGATCCCCGCCGACCGCTCAAGCTACGGCGTGTTTGCCATCCTCGCCGAAGCGGCCAACAAGCGAACCGCCGACATGATTCAGGAGGCGGGCAAGTCGAACGCGGCCGGGGACGCCGAAGTCCGCAAGGTCGGCGACTACTATGACGCCTACATGGACGAGCAGGCCATTGAGAAAATGGGTTTGAGTCCCCTCAAAACTGAACTTGACCAGCTCAGCGGGGTCAATGATAAGGCTGCGCTCGCCCGCGTACTCGGAAGCGAGTTGCGCGCCGATGTCGATCCGCTCAACAACACCGAATTACACACCAGTCGGCTGTTCGGTCTGTGGGTTTCGCCGGACTTCAACGAGCCGGGCCGCAATGTCCCCTATTTGCTGCAAGGCGGACTCGGCATGCCTGACCGCGAGAACTACAGGAGCGCCGATGCCAAGGACATGGAACTACAGGCCAAATACCGGGCACACATCGCGGCGGTCTTAAAGCTCGCCAACGTGCCCGACGCGGATGCACAGGCGATGCGCATTTACGATCTCGAACGCAAGATCGCCGATGCGCACGTTAGCCGCACCGACTCGGAGGATGTGCTCAAGGCTAACAATCCCTGGCGGCTCCAGGATTTTTCTACCAAGGCACCGGGGCTAGACTGGGGCAGCTACTTCGAGGCCGCGGGCCTCTCCAGCCAACCGATGATCATGGTCTGGCAACCTGCCGGGGCCACCGGCATCGCCGCTCTGGTTGGCAGTCAACCTCTCAACGTCTGGAAGGAATACCTGACCTTCCACGCTATCGACCGCGCCACGCCGCTCCTGCCCAAGGCCTACGGAGATGAGCGGTTCAATTTCTATGGCACGGCGCTCGCCGGCGCACCGCAACAGCGCGACCGTTGGAAGCGCGCGGTAGACGCCACCAACGCAGCACTCGGCGACGCGGTCGGCAAGCTCTACGTGCAGCGTTATTTTCCGCCCGAGGCCAAGGCCGCGGCGCAAGCCATGGTCAAGAACATCATCGCCGCATTCGGACAACGCATTGATAATCTAGCTTGGATGTCGCCTGCTACGCGCGCTAAGGCCAAGGCCAAGGTGGACACCCTGTATGTCGGCCTCGGCTACCCCGAACACTGGCGCGACTATGCCGGGCTGAAGGTTGAACGCGGCGATGCGTTCGGCAACGCCCAGCGATCCGAGTTGTTCGACTATCGCGCGAGTCTGGCTAAACTCGGGCAGCCGGTGGATCGTTCCGCGTGGGCCATCACGCCCCAGACCGTGAACGCATTGAACCTCCCCTTGCAGAACGCGTTGAACTTTCCGGCCGCGATCCTGAGTCCGCCGTTCTTCGACATGGCCGCTGACCCCGTCCAGAACTACGGTGGCATCGGGACGGTCATCGGGCACGAGATCAGCCACAGCTTTGACGATCAGGGTAGCCAGTTTGACGCCCAAGGGCGGTTGCTCAACTGGTGGACACCGGAAGACTTCGCCCACTTCCGCGCGGCGGCCGATCAACTGGCGGCGGAGTTCGACGCCTACGAGCCACTGCCGGGTATGCACGTGAATGGCAAGCTGACGTTGAGTGAGAACATTGCTGACGTGGCCGGGATCTCGGCGTCTTATGATGGCTACCGAAGCGCCTATGGTGGTAAGTCCGCACCTGACGCCCAAGGTTTCACTGGCGACCAGCGCTTCTTCCTCGCCTTCGCGCAAATCTGGCGGACTAAGCAAAGGCCGGAAGCGTTACGTGGCTCGTTGATGACCAACGGCCATGCGCCCGGAGAATATCGGGCTGATACGGTACGCAACATTGACGCCTGGTATCAAGCCTTTAATATCCAGCCGGGGCGCAAGCTTTACCTGACGCCAGAGGCGCGGGTTCGAGTGTGGTGAGAGCGTATGGCACTTTAGCAATGTGGAGTCAAAACAGCGCGGGCGCGGCCGGTAACTGACGGCCGCGCCCGCCCAGGCTTATAATCACAAACGCAAATCAATTATCGAGTAAGATCGGAAGAGCGGCG
>JBBRYU010000168.1:0-9324 GCA_038237345.1 Pyrinomonadales bacterium | reverse complement strand
GAGGACGGATTTTATTACGACGAGATCAAAGTTGAGGGGCGCGAGATTCCAGTGCGCGTGCGCTCAATGGTCGGTCTCATCCCGCTCTTCGCGGTGGAGAATTTGGACGCCGATCTGCTTGAGCGGCTGCCCGGTTTCGCCAAGCGCATGCACTGGTTTCTCGACAACCGGCAAGACCTCGCGCGCCACATCTCTTACATGGAGACGTGCCACGACGGCACACAGACGCGCCAACGACTGCTCGCCATTCCGTCGCGCGAGCGCCTGTCGCGTGTGCTGCGTTACCTGCTCGACGAGAATGAATTCTTGTCGCCCTACGGCGTGCGCTCGCTCTCGCGCGCATATTTGGAGCATCCTTACGTCTTGCACGTTGATGGCGCAAGTTATGAGGTGCGCTTTGATCCCGGCGACTCTTCGACGGTGGACTTCGGTGGCAACTCGAACTGGCGCGGGCCCATCTGGTTTCCGGTCAACTATCTGCTCATCGAAGCCTTGCAACGCTACCATCACTTCTACGGCGACGATTTCAAAGTCGAGTGTCCGACCGGTTCAGGGAAGATGCTTACGCTCGCCGCAGTGGCGCAAGAGTTGAATCGCCGGCTCGCGCATATCTTCATTCCCGACGACAAAGGCCACGCCCCGTGGCAGGGCGGCGACGAGCGCTTCGCCAGCGATCCGCACTGGCGCGAGCTTGTCCTCTTTCACGAATACTTTCATGGCGAGACGGGCCGCGGCCTCGGCGCATCGCACCAGACCGGCTGGACGGCGCTCATCGCCCGCTGCCTCGACGACCTCGCCCGCCACAACGTCGAAGTGCATTTGCAAACTGGCGGCGCGGATTGATGAAACAAAGCGCGGGTTTAGTTTTAGCGTGCAAGGATGCCAAGCAAGCGAGACTGCGTTGCGCCGGAGCGGCTGTGCGTAGCCGAAGTCTTGGGAATTAAATGATGTCTGCTTTGTTCATCGTCTTGAGTCTCGCGCTGATCGTCATCGTGCTGTGGGATGCGTTTGAGACCATCGTGCTGCCGCGCCGGGTGACGCGGCGGGTGCGCCTGACCTCGCTGTATTATCGCTTGACGTGGCGGCCGTGGCGCGCGTTCTGTCTGGGCATCGAAACGCGCAAGCGGCGCGAGGCGTTGTTGAGCGTGTACGGGCCGCTCTCGCTGCTGGCGCTCCTGGCGTTGTGGGCGATAGCGCTCATTTTCGGGTTTGCACTGTTGCAGTGGGCGCTCGGTACGCGGTTGAACGTGCCGAACGAGAGCCACAGTCTCGCCGTCTATCTGTACCTGAGCGGCGTTACTTTCTTCACGCTCGGCTTCGGCGATGTCACGCCGGTGTTGCCGTTGGGCCGGACGTTGATCGTCACGCAGGCGGGCGTCGGCTTCGGCTTCCTCGCGCTCATCATCGGTTATCTGCCGGTCATCTATCAGGGCTTCTCCGCGCGTGAGGTCAACATCTCGCTCTTGGACGCACGCGCGGGCACACCGCCCACGGCCGCCGAGTTGCTGCGTCGGCATGGGCGCAACCACGACATGCCCGCGCTCAACGAGCTATTAAAAGAGTGGGAGCGTTGGGGCGCGGAATTGATGGAGAGCCATCTGTCGTATCCGGTCTTGTGCTACTTCCGTTCGCAGCACGACAATCAATCGTGGCTCGCGGCGCTGGCGACGATCCTCGACACGTGCGCGCTCGTCATGGTCGGCGTAGACGGCGCGCCCACGTGGCAAGCGCAACTCACGTTTGCGATGGCGCGGCACGCGACCGTCGATCTCTCGCAAATTTTCAGCGTCGCGCCGCGGACGGATTACGCCGCGCGGCTCAGTGCGGCGGACATGGTGCGTCTGCGCGCGAGCCTCGCGGCTGATGGCGTGCCGCTGCGCGCCGGCGCGGACGCCGACGAACGACTCGCGCAACTGCGGCGCATGTACGAGCCTTACATCAACGTGCTGTCGGATTATCTGGCGATGCCGCTGCCGCCGTGGATTCACGCGCGCGACGCGGTGGACAACTGGCAGACGAGCGCGTGGGAGCGCAATCCGCAGAAACTGGCCACGACCTTCGAGGGTGTCTGTCACAGCAAGAACGTCTTGGCGCAGGGCGAGGAAGCAGCCAAATAAAAGTTTAACCACGCAGACACAAAGGACACGAAGAAGATTATTCGTTCTTCGTGTCCTTTGTGTCTGCGTGGTTATGCGCTTGCGGTTTAAGGCGTGGCGCTCGCGGCCTTCGGCTTGCGCACGTAGGCTTCGCCGCGCGGCTCAAGGTCGGACTTCTGACCGACGGTGGCGACCAGCGAGTCGAGCAGTTCTTTGCTGTCCACCTTGAAGCTCGTTGTGCCGGAGACGCGCGTGTCCGGATCGTTGAACTGCATGGTCAGGTAGCGATACTTCTTTCTAATGAGCAGCGCGGGCAGCGTGTAGATGCTGGCGCTGCCGAGCACGCCGGCCGCGGTCGGGCGGCGCGACTGTGTGTCGCCATAGACGGCGGCGATTGAGGGGTAAGGGATCGAGATATATTCGTGGCCCTGTTTGTCGCGGAAGACGAGCCGGTTGTTCGCGTCGTCGAACGTGAGCGTGCCGGTCTGCCGCTTGTTGTAGCCGAAGACGCCGCCCTCGTATTTCGCTTTGACGGTCGGCGGCGCGGGCGGGGGCGTCGGCATGGACTGCGGCTTAGTATCTGTCTTTTGCGGCTCGCCGACGGTGCGCGCACGTTGCGCCCACGCGCCCGTCGCCAGTAACAGCAGGCCACATGTCGCGGTCGTCAGTAACAGGTTAAATCGTTTCATTTGGATTGGCTTCCCTTCTAAAAACTTCAGGCTGCCTCATTACAGACGCGCGCCGCCGAGCGTGCGTTGCCAGACAAGCGATTTCTTTAGCACACAAAGCCGCTGCCGCTCTTCGGGCGCACACGCGATTTCGAGTTGCGCGATGATCGCTTCGATGAGCGGCACGGCGAACGCGCCCGCGTGCGCGACCGCCTGTGAGTAGTAGTGCAACTGCAAACGCCCCGCCCCGTCGCGATGAAAAGCGCGCACGCCCTCGTCCGGCAGCGTGTGTATCTCGTGCCCGACCGGGATCACGCGGCGCGGCACGCCCTGTTGCGCGCCGCCTTGCTCGCGCCAACCGACGAGTAGCACGCGCACGAGTACGCCCTGCTCGTGCAGCATGTCGGGACTCAGCACGGACAAGTCGGCGGGCGGCGACAGGCGCGGCCCCAACTGCCCGTAGTCTGGATTGAGCAACTCCGTGTCGAAGATGACGCCGACGACATCCTGTTCGTTGCCTAACGGCAACGCCACGAACTGCGCGAAGCCGTAATCCTCCGCGCGCGGCGGCTCGTCCGCGTCCAGCGTGTCGATCACGCGGCCGACGTAATCAACATGCGAGTTAGATTTAACGATCTTAGCGATCTTCATGATCAGTTATCAGTTTTCAGTTAACAGCCCAAGCTGAAAACCCGCAACTCAAAACCATTTCACCGTCTGGCCCATATCGGTATGTTGTAGAGAATCCACCAGAGAAAAATCTGCGCGCCGAAGATGACGAGCCCGAACATGATGCTGCGACCGGCGGCGCGTATGCTGCTGCGCCGGGGCGGCGCGTGCTGCGCCCGCCAGAGGCCGATGCCGCCGAAGATGATCACGCCCGGACAAAACAGTATGCCGAGATAAGGCACGAGCGCGTAGTTGAGAAAGGCGAACGCGCGTTGCGTCGCGGTATGCGGCTTGGGATACCAGCCCAAGGCCGTCGGCAGCCGTTGCCGCAAAATGCACGAACGATGGGGCACGTGCGGCGGCACGAGCGCCGGGTGGCGGTGCTGTTGATGATAGGAAGCGCGCAAGGTGTCGGCCGGGAGATAGGCGCGTTCGCTTAAACCGCGCCCGCACGTCGCACAGAAGCGCGCCCCCGTGCGGCGTGCGCACGCACCGCAGGCCGGACAAATCAAGCGCGCGCGTGCGTCGCTGTGGCGCGTGTCATCCGGCGCAACTGTGTGCCTGCTGCTCATAAAAGTTTTGCGGCCTCAGCGGCGATGCGCTTTGCTGATCGCTTTGCGCGCGATGCGGAAGGCCATCTGCTCGCGCTCGGCAAACTCTTGCAAGGTGCGCATGAACTGCGCGCGGTCACGGCCCGAGATGTAAGCCGCTTCGTCCGCCGTCTCCAGCGCGTAAGGATAGCCGTTGCCGACGACGCATTCAGCGCGCACCGCGTCTACGACTTCATCAAGCAGGCCCGCCGCGTAAACCCACGCGGGGATGTCGAGCCGTGCGGGCGTGCCCTCGCCGGTCGTCTGCAAGTATAAGAAGCCGACGAGCGGCTTGCCGGCGTCGTAAAATTCCTGCGTCAATCCGTCACGCTGACAATAACAGAAAACTGTGCGGTCGCCCCACGCCGCGAGCAGCGGACTATCCGCTTCATGCGGCGGCGCAGCCGGGACGTGCAAAATCTGCGCGTCGTAGACGGTGGCGGAGCGGTGTGCGTCGCCGGCGAGCGCGTCAAGCAGGCTGACGAGATCGCGCGCGTAAGACTGATCCACGAAACCGACGAGCGGCACTTCAGTCGCGCGCGAGAGCCGGACGGCGCGGGCGGCGGCCTCAATATACTTCGTCGGGAAATTACTCTCGGTGCGAATCTGCGCCGCGGAGATGAGGAGCGTCCCATCGAATAGCGCGACGGGCACGCGCTCGCCGCGCGCGCGCCAGCCGCGTTTGCGCTCCAAGAATTCGCTCAGCACACGCAACTCCAACGCGAAACGGCGGAGACCGACGATGTCCGCGGCCGTGATCTTACCGCCTTCGGTCGCTAACAACTCATCCGGCGTGACCAGTTCGAAGTGCGCCTCTTTGCGATAGCCGCGCCCGTCCGCCGTGTGCGGATTCTCGAACGCAGCGACCTGCACGGCCGCGACCGGCAGACTGATCTCGCGTCCCGGCAAAAGTTGGCTGCCGTCCGCCGCGCACGTCGTGCGCCCCGCCAGCGTCGTTAATGCCCAGCGCCGCGCCTCCTCGTGCGAACGCCAACGCACGCCGAACGGCACGACGCCCGCGCCCGCGCGATCAAGTTCATCTGCGGGCAGGGCATTCGGCTTGCCCCGTCTGCCCTGCGGTTGCGTAGCGTGCGCGATCTCCACCGCGCTGCGCCCGCCGAGCGCCCGCAGACGCCGCGCATACGCGCGCACCTCCGCGCCCCACGTCCGCTCGAAACTGACGAACGATTCACGCCGCGCGTGTAACTCGGAGATCAGATGTTGGCGGTAAAGCATAGACGTTAAGGATAAACGGTGAACGATGAACAGAAAACGATCTTTCTTTCATTCATCGTTCATCCTTCATCATTCATCCTTCCCCGTCGTTCCTCTCTGCGCACGCACCAAGGCTTCGGCGGCGGGGGCGTAGCGGGTCGTGCGCAGGCGATTGTTGACGAAGGTGTAGGAGATGCCGTCCTTGCGGTTGCGAAAGACGGCGACACCGCTGCGCTCCTCGCGCTGGAAGTCGCCATTCTTCAGTAGGCCGAGCGAGTCGGGCGTGTCCGCCGCGTTGTCGTGTTGCAGCACGACTTCCAGCATCGTGCCCTCGTAAGCGGGCGCGAGTTTCTTCGTCGCGACGAACTTCGCCGTCACGAACGTGACCGTCACCAGCCCACCCGCGACCTTGAAGCGGAGCAACTCCGGTACACTGGCGGGCGCGACGGGCCGGCCCAACTCGCGCTCCACGTCAGTGCGGCGCGACTTCAACGGCTCAAGCCCGTGCCACGTCGCGGCCGGCGCGGGCAACGCGCAGAGGGCAAAGAGAACTGAACCTAAAATGATGTGCGCGCGGCGTGCGCGCAAGCGGCAGGCGTTCGCATCCTTCATGGCGGGGATGCTACTTCAGATAGGGGTAAAGTTCAAAGTTCAAGGTTCAAAGTCATTGATATTGCCATTAGACCTGCAACCTTGAACCTTAAATTTTGAACCTTGCATTTATTTAGCAAACGGTTTGACGCGCGCGATTGATTCCTGAAAGTCAGTGTCGTCGGGCGCGAGCGCACTGCCCTTTTGATAAGCAGCGAGCGCTTTGGCGTACTGCTTGGAGACTTCGTAGGCGTAGCCTAGTTCGCGATAGATGTTCGCGTCGTCGGTGGTCTTCTGCGCGGCGCGCTCAAGGGTGGCGACGGCCTTAGGGAAATTCTTCGTGCGTGCATAGGCCAGCCCGAGCAGGTAGAGCGTCTGCCCTTGCACTTTCGGATCGAGGGCGAAGCGTTCGAGCGCCGTCACCGCGCGCGGGAACTGCTGCGCGCTGATGAGCGCCTGCCCGCTCAAGCGCGCCGCCGCTTCGTCGTTGCGCAAACGCAGCAGCGCATCGCTCGCGCGGATCGCGCCGAGATAATCGGCGGCGGCTTTCGGCCCCGCGCCCGCCGCACCGGCGCGGCGCAGATAAGCATAGGTCAGCAGCGTCCACGCCTCTGCGAAGCGCGGGTCGGCGGTGGTCGCGCGGTTCAAGAGCATGACGGCCATGTCCGTGTCGCTGCGCTCGTAGCTGATGCGGCCCAGGTAGAAGAGGGCGGCGGAGTTTTTCGGATCGGCCTTGATGGCGGCGTTGAACGAACGTTCGGCGTCGGCCGGTTTGCCGGTGCGAAATTCGACGAGGCCGCGATAGTAGAGCATGGTGGCGTCGGGCGGCGCGCCCGTGCGCGTGGTGGCAGCGACGAGCAAAGGCAGCGCGCGGTCGAACTGTTCCGTGCGCGCCAACGATTGCGCGAGCGCGTCCACCGTGTTCGCATCCTCCGCGCCGGCCTTGCGCTGCAAGTCGAACGCGTGTTGCAGATCGCCGGCGGCAGCGGCGTACTGCTTCAAGTTGAACTCCGCGAAGCCTGCGATTTTCCATGCCTCCGCGTTGGCCGGATTGGCAGCGGCGATCTGTTTTGCCTCGCGCGCCGCCGCTTCGTTCTGGTTCTGTTGCAGCAGCGTGTAGGCGTGCGTCGTGTCGCCGCTGGCGGCGGCGGGCGCAGGCGTGGTGTTGCTATTGCTCTGCGTGTTGCTCGTCGCGCGCCGCGGTGGCGCGGGCGAGGGTGGCGGCTCGCTGATCGGCGCGGGGCTGACACGGCGCGGGCGCGTCGCGCCGGACTGCGCGGCCGCGGCGACGGTAAAGATGAAACTGAGCAGACCGACGACGAAGGCGACGCGAATGTGTGTGCGTTTCATAACCGTTCCCATTTTACCTGCGGGCTGATGTGCCGTGAAGGAGAGTATGCGGACGGCGACGCAGACTTTCAAGTTTGCCGCGGGTGCGATGCGGACAGCACGCAGCAAGGTTGCAGGTAATTTCGCCCCGGCCGGGCACTAGATAAAGACGCAGCGGCCGGAAAGGTAATTTCCGACCGCTGCGTCTGTTTGCTGCGCGGGTGGCTAGAAGTTGAGCTTTAACCCGAACTGGAACTGGCGCGGGTCGAAGGCGGCGGTGGGGCGGCTGAAGTAGCGGCCCGAACCGTCGCGTTTGTTGAAGGCGTTCACGTCGTCGAAGCGCGGCGAGGCGGAGGCCTGATTGAAGCGGTTGAAGAGGTTGAAGCCCTCGGCGATGACCTCCAGCCGCAGCCGCTCGCCGACCGGAATGGTGCGCGCGACGCGCATGTCGAACGAGGTGTAAGAGCGTGTGATGCCGCGATTGCGGCCGAGCGTGCCGGAAGTAAACGCGGGCGGGATGAAGAGCGTCCCGTCGGCGGCGACGTTCGGGCGGTCGGTCTGGCCCGTCTGATCGTTGTTGGAATCCACGCCCGTCAGGATGTTGAACGGCCGCCCCGAAGAGATTTCAAAGATCGGCGCGACGATGAAGTTCGAGAGAAAGCGCCGGAAGCCGCTCGCGTCCCCACGCCATGCGGCGGGCGAGGCGAGCACGCCGCTGAAGACGAAGCGATGCCGTTGGTCGAAGAGCGAGTCGGCGCGGTCGTTGCGCAGATTGTTGGCGTCCTGCGGGAGCAGGAGCGTCTGCAAGTCTGACGAGTCGTCAATCGAGTGCGACCAAGTGTAGGAGGCGAGGAACTGGAAGTTGTTCGTGAACCGCCGCTTCAACTCGAAGTTCGCCGCGTGATAGATGGACGTGCCGTCGGAGACCTGCGCGTTGACATCGCCGTAGGTCGAAACGATGCCCGGCGTGCGCAGCGCGCCCGTCGCCGTCAATGCACCATTGAACACGGCCGGCGTGACCGCGCCGCTCGTCACAGATTGCACGAAGAAGTAGTTGGGGCCGCTGCGGCGGAACAGGTTCGCCGCGAACGGTTGCACAACCGCGCCGCGTGTCGTGACCGCAAGCAATCCCGGAATGGGCTGGGCCACGATGTTGGCGCAGGCCGAGGGCGACACCGTCAGCACGTCAGTCGTGGAGGTGGGCTGGCGGTTGTTGCAACGCACGAAGTTCTGCACCAGCAAATTGTTATTCGGCGCGTTGAGATTGGTCGGGCGCGGCAGATGATGCGCGCCGACGAAGAGCCAACTCGCCGTCAGCGACATGTCCTTCGTCAGCTTGTGCTCGACCGTGACGTTCGCTTGATTGGCGTAAGCGTACTCGAAATTCTTGGCGACGGGCAGCGGGAACGGCAGGACGGGGCCGAAGCCGGGGAACGTCTGGTCGTTGAAGCGCTGGCGGCCGCGTTGATAGTCCGTGCCGACGGCCACGCCCGGCGTGACGAACGGCCCGAACGGGCAAACTTGGCCCGGCACGCAGACCGTCCCCTGAAAGATTTGCGCCGCGTTGAGAATCGCACGCGGGTCGGGGCTGCCCGGCGTGGCGACGAACTGCTGCTGCTGCACGTTGTCGGCGATGTCGGAGTTGAAGGCGATGGCTAAGAGCGGGTGGTCGTAGAACAGACCGTAAGCGGCGCGCAAGACCGTGTTGCCGTCGTTCTTCAAGTCCCACGCCATGCCGATGCGCGGCGCGATGTTGTTCTTGTCGCGCGGGAAGCCCTGCTGGACGTTGAAGAACTCCTGCACGTTCAGGTTGTCCTGCGCGGTCAGCGCGATGCCGGAGAGCGGATCGGTAAAGGCGCTCGTCGCAAGCTGCTTGGTCTGCTCGTAGTCGTAGCGCACGCCGTAGTTCAACGTGAAGTTGGGCCGCAGTTTCCACGAGTCCTGCGCGAACACAGCGAACGGACGGTTGGTCAACTGGCTGACGGGATTGCCGAACCCTTGGACGTAGTTGCCGGGGATGCCGATGCCGTACTGCTGCACGGGCGTGAAGTCGGGCGGCGGCGGCAAGCCCGGCGTCGTGCAGAGGGCCGAGACGAGCGCACACGCACCCAAGCCACCGAAATTGTAAACGCCTGCGAAGTTCAGTTCAAAGATCGCGTTGACACT
>JBBRYU010000167.1:0-9328 GCA_038237345.1 Pyrinomonadales bacterium | reverse complement strand
CTATTTCAACAAGGAACTACAGGCACGCGTGCACAATCTGCTCTATGACAGTTTGAGCATGTTTGGCGTCTTCGGGTTGGGAAACAAAGAGTCGTTGCGGTTTACGCCGCGGGCACATTTTTACGAGCACTTAAATGATAAGGACAAGTTGTACCGGAAAGTCGGGTAAGAAGGTTTCGAGTTCGAAGTTTCGAGTTTCGAGTTGGGAATCTCAAGAAGCGCCGACGCGGAACGCGCTGCAAATAGCTCTAGGCTCGTAACGAAAACTCGAAACCTGAGACTCGAAACTCGAAACTAATTAAAGTCATGGCATTTGAGATTGTCGTAATTGGAACTTCCGCGGGCGGCTTGGGAGCGCTGCAGACCGTGCTGTCTGGTTTACCGGCGAGCTTTCCCTTACCGGTCGTGCTGGTCCAGCACCGCGGCAAGGATTCTGAGATCGGGTTATGCGAATTTCTGAGCCGCAGCACGAGCATGCGTGTGAGAGAACCCGACGACAAAGAGTTTGTGCTGCCTGGTCACGTTTATTTGGCGCCGCGCGATTACCACTTGTTGATAAACGACGGTAGCTTTGCTCTTTCGATTGAACCGCCTGTTGCTTTCGCGCGGCCTTCGATCGACGTGCTGTTCGAGTCTGCGGCTGAGACATATCGAGAGGGCACCATCGGGGTCATCATGACCGGAGCCAACCATGACGGCGCGCTTGGTCTGGCAAAAATAAAAGCCCACGGCGGTGTGGCGCTGGTTGAAGACCCGGAGTCGGCAGCAGCTTCGGAAATGCCGCAGGCGGCACTCGCCCAATGCACGCCGGATTGGATCCTGCCACTTCATCAAATCGCGCCTTATCTGGAAAAACTCAGTAACGATCATTCGCTTGCGCGCACAGCCCAGGCGGGTGCACTAGAAGACGGTCTGGCATATGAAAGCTGAAGACCTAATCAATATCCTGATCGTTGACGACAGCGCGACAAACCTTCTCGCGCTCGAGTCGATACTTCAGGCCCCCGATCGTAATCTCGTACGCGCGTCCTCCGGAGACGATGCACTCCGCTATCTTTTGAACAACGATGTAGCCGTCATTCTCCTCGACGTCTTTATGCCCGGCATCGACGGATTGGATACTGCAGAATTGATTCGCGCGCGCGAGAAATCACGTGATATACCGATCATCTTCCTAACCGCGGACAGCACCGGTGGCCGGCACGTGAGTCGGGGTTATGCCCTGGGGGCGGTTGACTACATCGTGAAGCCGATCGAACCGGACATTCTTCGCTCGAAGGTGGCTGTGTTCGTCGAGTTGTTTAAGAAGACGCTTGAAATAAGACGCCAGACGGACCTGCTCCAGCAGAAGAACCTGGAACTCGAGAACGCCAATCTCGCGCGTCTCAAGATGCTTATTGATCTCGGTCAGGAGCTGGCGGCGGAACATAACCCGAGTCGAGTGCTTGAAAACTTCTGTCGCTCCGCCCGCCAGATTGTCGGATCGCAAGAAGCGGCTGTCGGTCTCCTCAACTGTGACGGCAAAACGCTGGAGTACTTCTTTAGTTCCGGAGCTGAAGACACCGCGGACCCTGGCTCGATCCCTTCAGCTGCGAAGCGGGCCGTAAGGCGTTTGGTAAACGAGAAACGCGCGCTGCGTCTAACTGAGTCGGATGAATTACTCAGCGTCGAGGCCGAGACTACACAATCCATCCATTCGTTTCTCGGCGCTCCGATGCTCGCGTCTTCCGACGTTTGCGGTTGGGTATACATGCTCAACAAGTTGAACAGCGAAGACTTTTCCGAAGCAGATGAGCGACTCGCAGCTACGCTCGCCAATCAGGTCTCCAGTGCTTACGAAAACGCGCGACTCTATAGCGACGCCCAAAGACATGCCACCGAGTTGAGCATGGAGATAACGGAGCGCAAACAGGCTGAAGCGGAACGTGCGCAGATCCTGATTCGCGAACAAGCAGCGCGTGCCGAAGCGGAACAGGCCAATCGCACTAAGGACGAATTTCTCGCAACGCTTTCTCACGAGCTGCGGACGCCCCTCTCGGCCATTCTCGGCTGGAGCCATCTCGTGCGTACGGGGAAGCTTGACGAGCCACAAATGGCGCGTGCGTTTGAAACGATCGAGCGCAACGCCCGTTCACAGTCTCGGTTGATCGACGATTTGCTGGACGTCTCTCGGATCATCACGGGTAAGCTGCAGATCGAAGCGGTCCCCGTTGATCTTTCCGCTGTGGTCGAAGCCGCTATCGACGCGATCCGTCCCACACTCGAGACTAAAGAGATCACACTGGAAACAGTCTTGGCAGAGACTGCGTGCCTGGTACGGGGCGACGGCAACCGCCTGCAACAGATCTTCTGGAACCTGTTTAGCAACGCGGTGAAGTTCACACCCCCGGCCGGCAATGTACGAGTTGAGGTCAAGCGCTCAGACTCGCGTGTGCAAGTTGCAGTGAGCGACTCCGGCATTGGCATCACTAAGGAATTTCTGCCTTTCATCTTTGATCGCTTTCGGCAGGCGGACGGTTCATCGACCAGAGCTCACGGCGGACTGGGACTGGGACTGTCAATTGTGAAACACCTCGTCCAGTTGCATCAGGGAACGGTGGAAGTCAAAAGTGGCGGCAAAGATCAGGGCGCGACTTTTACCGTCTCCCTGCCGGTCACTTCAGCCCGTTCGGCGAAGGCGACTGAATCAAAAGGCACCGACGCGCGCAGCAACGGTCTGCCCTCCTCTTTCGCAAAGGTACTCGAAGGTCTCCACATTCTGGTCGTCGACGACGAAGCTGACTCTCGTGATCTAATAAAAGCGATACTGACGCGTTGTGGTGGTGAAGTTACCTGCAGCGAATCGGTCGCTGACGCGCTTTCTGTGTTCAAGGATTGCAACCCCGATCTGGTCGTAAGCGATATTGGGATGCCAAACGAAGACGGCTACATGCTGATCCAGAAGCTTCGCAGTCAGAGATCGAAACGCGCTCGCACTGTTCCCGTTCTGGCCGTTACAGCCTACGCTACCAGTGAAGACCGCACTCGCGCACTCGATGCAGGATTTCAGAGGCATCTTCCCAAACCGCTCGACCCCGAATCTCTTGTCAGATCCTTAGCGGAAGCAATGGGTCGAAAGATCTGACCCTTTCCTTCTTTACCATCCCTATGATGACAAGGTTTGGACGACAATAAAATCATGGCATTGGAGACTCAGAGCACAAATAGATTGAGCAAGAACGCTCGCCCTGCTACCTATCAAGGCGCACGCGAAGTTGCACCGGCCATCGAACGCCACTTCGCCCGTCACATTTCGGATGCGCGTGGGCGGGGTGAGCAGGACCTTGCGCCGGAACCCGATGCGCCGACAATCGAGGCGATCATCGATGCCACGTTCTGGGCCAGTCTGCGACGCGAAGAAGGCAACGATCCAAAAACTTCACTCGTCTTTCTTTCACCGCAACAAGCCGGGCAACATCTGATCTTCGAACATCGCCTGCCTCTAACACCCGCCATTCTGACGAAGCTTGCCCCAGCAGTTGAACGCCCGGGAATTCACCTCGGTGTCTGGTGCGAGCAGGGTGAACTGTTTGTCTGGGGGGCCACGCGTGCAGTGCCCAGTTTTGGTTTTGTGCTTGAAGTCGTTGAGCCGGGGCTGCTTGTGATTAAGCACCGGCGTGACGCGGGGTTCGGTAAGTTCGCGAACGTCGCAGTGCTCAAGGGCGATCAGGTGAAGGTGATTGACGAGAACGGTACGAGCTTGCCCGACTGTCCCGCACTCCTGAAGGCCCTGCTGAGTTTTACCTCTCCTTCTTCCTGGCACGACTCGCGGCACGAGTCAGTCAATATACTGGTGATGCTTGCTGCATCGATGCGTGCTCACAGCCACGGCGGAACTATTCTGGTTACCCCTGATGTTTCAGAAGCCTGGCGCCAATCGATCGTTCATCCGATCCTCTATTCAATCGTCCCGCCCTACACTGGCCTGACGAATCTGATGCGCCTGGAAGTAAGCGAGCAGGAGCAGACCACGTGGGAAGGCAAGTTACGGCGTGCCGTAGACACCGTTGCCGGTCTGACAGCTGTGGACGGTGCTACCGTGATCAACGATAAATATGAACTGCTCGCTTTTGGCGCGAAGATCAGACGCAAGGATGGGAATACGCCGGTCGAACAGATGGTAATTACTGAGCCGATCGTCGGCGACGCAGCCTCAGTTGTACATCCTGCACATCACGGAGGGACGCGGCACCTCTCCGCCGCGCAGTTTGTTTTTGATCAGCGCGATGCCCTTGCGCTTGTCGCATCACAAGATGGTCGCTTCACGATCTTCGCGTGGTCGCCATGTGAAGAAATGGTGCACGCACACCGTGTCGATACGCTGTTGTTGTAACTCTGGCTCGCACGGCAGTTCTGCTCGCCATAGCCATTACTGGCCTGACAACTCAGGATGCAGACCGAAGATTACGAGTATCTGTATGCGCTCGAAGAAAGTTTCTGGTGGTTCCCAGGAATGCGCGAGATCACGGCCGCGCTGCTCGATCCGTTCTGTCCGCAAGGCCGGGACCGGCTGATCCTCGACGCAGGCTGCGGCACAGGTATCAACCTCGAGTGGCTGCGCCGCTATGCAAGCGGTGGGCGCGTCTGCGGCATTGACGTGAGCTGTGACGCGCTCCGCTTCTGCCGCGCGCGGGAGCAGCAGCAGGCTTATCTTGCGCGCGCTTCGGTCGCAGCGCTGCCGTTTGCTGACGCGCGCTTTGATCTCGTCACGAGCTTCGACGTGATGGTGCAACTGCCGGGCACGGGCGCGGACGCACAGGCAGCGCGTGAGATGTATCGCGTACTGCGACCCAGCGGCATAGCCTTCGTGCGCGGCGCCGCCTACGAGTGGATGCACAGCGGCCACGACGACGCGTTGCGCACCCAACGTCGCTACAGCCTCGGCGTCTTGAAGGGCTTGTTGGAAGCCGCGGGCTTCCATGTCCTGCGAGCGACATACGCCAACAGCGTGCTGCTCCCTGCCGCCGCGCTCCGGCGTCTGGTGCTCAAACGGATCGGGCTGGCCGACAATGGCTCGGACGTGAAGCCGCTTTCGCCGGGGCTGCACTGGTTGAACAGCGCGCTCCAGACGATGCTCAACAGTGAGGCAAGCTTGCTGAGCGCCACACAACTGAACCTGCCCGCCGGTCTATCCGCCATCTGCATTGCCCAAAAACCTGATAGCTGAAATGGCGCGAGCTCATGCAGATCGAGGAAGGGGATCGGCATTCGGCTCCAAGTAGTGCGCGCGGTGTGCACGGTAGAATTCCACGGTGCGGGAGAGGCCGGCGCGTAGAGACGTGTGTGGTCGCCAGCCGAGCGTCGTCTCGATCTTGCGGCAGCTTAGATAGCAGTTGCCGATGTCGATCAACTGCTGTTCGGGCGGGAAGGGCACCGTCCGCACAGTGCCGCGCCCGGTGAGCGCGATCAACTCCGCCGCCACTTCGGCCAGACTGACGGGCACGCCCCCACCGAGGTTGAAGACTTCGCCCACCGCTCGTTCGCTCGCACCTGCCAGCAATAGCGCTTCGACCACATCGTCGACGTAATTGAGATCGCGCCGTTGCCGGCCCTCGCCGTACAACTCGATCACCTCGCCGGCAAGCGCCTGGCGCACGAACCATGCGATGAAGCCCTGCCGGTTGTGGCGGAGGGGTTGACGCGGGCCGTAGGTGTTGGTTAGCCGCAGGCACACGGCGCGCGTGCCATAGATGCGATGGTAGAGCAGATGATAATGCTCAGCGGCGAGCTTATGTATGCCGTTGACGTCGAGCGGGGCGACGCGGTGTTGCTCATCCACGGGTAAGTAAACGGACCTGCCGTAAACCTGACGCGTGGAGGTGAAGACTATCTTCACGTACGGGTTATAGTTGCGACAGGCTTCGAGCAGCGTAAGCTGCGCGGCACAGTTCAACTCAAGATCGCGCTGCGGGTAGAGCAGAGAGTCAAGGTGGCTGCCCTGGCCCGCGAGATTGAATACATAATCCACGCCTGCGACCAGATGGTTGACGACGTAGTCGTCACCCATGTTGGCGCGGTGGACTTTGACGCGTTCCTCTATGCCTCTGAGGTTGTATGGATTGCCGCCCTGTTCGGGGATGAGTGCGTCGAGGATAATGATCTCTACGTCGCCGACCGCGGCGAGCCGGCGCGCGAGGTTGCTACCGATAAAACCCAAGCCCCCCGTGATGAGCACGCTGCGGCCTCGATACAGGTTGTCGATGTCGATCATAAGTAGAGTCAGCGGAAACGTTCAGCGTGTCCGCCGCAGTATGACGAGCCGCAGCCACAGCGCGCCGAAATCGCGTGCCGTGCGGGCCACGCGGCCGAGCGTGAAAAACTGCGAGCGACCGTGCACGCGTGGATAGTGATGTACGGGTACTTCAACGAAACGGCAGCCCGCGGCGTGCAGCTTACGCACGAATTCGACGCAGATCGCACCGCTTAAGGAGGTGAGTGTGATAGCCGCCACTGCGTTGCGGCGCAGCAGCCGGAAATCACAGTCAACGTCGCGAACGGGAAGCCGGAACAGGAGGCGGGCCAACCGATTGTAAAGCCCGCCGATTAGTTTGCGTCGGCCACTGTCGGCGCGTTTTATCTTAAATCCATTAACCACGTCAACCCCGGCGGCGAGCAAGGGCAAGAGCTGCGCCAACTCGCGCACGTCGTATTGGCCGTCGCCGTCGGTGTAGAAGATCAAATCCTTGCGCGCGTGGGCGAAGCCGCTCCGCAGCGTAGCGCCGTAGCCCATGTTGCAAGCGTGGTGAACAACGCGCACGCACTCGTGGCCGCGCGCCAGGTGGTCGAGCACTGCCGCCGTCTCGTCAGTGCTGCCGTCGTTAATGACGATGATCTCATAGTCATCGACCAGCGTTGGCAGGACGGCGAGCGCATCGCCGACGAGCGCGCCGATGGCCTGCGCATCGTTGAACGCGGGGAAGAAGACGCTCAGACTGGCGCGTTTAGTGTTCAAAATGGAACTCGCCTGCGAGCCTGTAGGCTTTGCCTGTGCTGGCATCGAACGCCCAAGCGGTGATCGCCGCTGTACTGATTGGCAAGTCTCGCGCGGAGAACGCCCTGCGCCACCGCACATCGCCATAAATACCGCGCCGCAACAGTGCGGAAACGAAATCACGGTTGGTTTCCATTTCAGCGACAGCGAATACTATGGGTTCGCGCTCCGCGCCCTCTCTGGCTAACAGTACGGCGTCGGCCGGAGCGCCGGTCGCTGGCAGCATGGCGTACCCCGTTGCCGTATATTCGTCTGTGCCGTTGCGCCTAAGACTCGTAAAAGTACCATAGTCCGTGGGCGGAAGTGCGGCCGGCGCGGCGATGTCGCGCAGGCGATTACTTGTCAGCAAGGGCGGGCGCAGGTAGCCAAGTCGGTCGAGCGTGTTGGCGAACTGCCGCAACCGTGCCGCGTCGGGATAGACGTGCGGCTGGCATTCGTCCGACATGACGTTGACCAACAGCACACAGGCTTTGGCGTGCACCTGCGCCACATGCATGACACTCATGCGCCGTATTCCGAGCAGATAAATTGGCGCGTGCAGCAGGAACAGCACGCAGAGCACCGCGGCTGGCCGCGCGTAGCGCACGCGCTTTTTATTGAGCGCGAACTGTGCCAGGTAAAGAAGCGCTAGCGGGAGGAAGAGTGTGTATGTCGTGTAGCGTGAAGAGAGCGACTGCACAACGCCGAAGCCAGCCCTGCCCACTGTGATCAGGCACGCGGTCAGCAGCGCGTAAGCGCCGAGCGTGAGCCAACAGAGCATGCGCCGGGTCTCTTCTCGGTCAGCGTGCGCGCTACGAATGCCGCGTAGCAGCGCGCGCGCGTAGAGCGTGAGCATGAGCGCTCCGGCGAGAATGGCCAGGCTCAGATGACCGAAGCTGAACGCCCCGCCGAGTAGGGACAGGTGATAGACGATGGCAGCGAGCGGGTGTAGGAGCGCGAACGCGAGCGTGGGGTGCGCGGCCGGTTTCTGGTAACCGTGAAAATATAGAACCGCGCACAGAACGAAGCCACCGAGCCAGACGACCAACCACGCGCGCCTGTATGACGAACGTGAGCCGGGCATGGTGCAGACGAACGCGCATGGCAGAAGCGCCCACAATAACACGCCGTTCGCGGCGGAGAAGGTCGCGACTGTCGAGAGCGCGGCGCAGAGCAGCAGCTTTGCCCAAGGGCGGAGCTTGTTTGCATAAATGATCTGTAGACCGGTCGTCAGGCAGACCGCAGGCATGAAGTAGATGAGCTGTTGGCCCTGTAGCCAGTTATCGAATTGCACGGGCGAGAACAGGAGCAAGCACGCGGCCGCGAACAGGGAAAGGCGATCCGTATGCCCGCAGCGCAGTGTCAACTCGCCGAGGCGATAGACGTTGTACGCCACGAGACAGACCAGCAGGAGGCTGAAGAACATCTCGTACCTGACATCCCACTTCGTCAGCCGGGCGGCGGCGAGGAAGATTAGATTCGGAACGAACTGCCGGTACTCGTTCTGCTGCGCGAACAGGTCGCCGAGCGTGAGCGTGCCGCGGGCGAGCTTCTCGAACAGTAGGGCAGAGTTCCATTCATCCCAGGTCGGCAGATCGATGCCGTATGCGCGGATGACGATGGCGGTGTAGCAGACAGGCGCGAGCGCCAGCAGCAACAACAGCGGAACGGCAAGGCGCTTGCGCGCAGGCAGCGAGGCATCAGTCATATATCTGAGCGCCCCCTCGTCGGAAGCTCACGGCGTATGCTTGAACATCAGTTATCGGGGCAGGCTTGCGCGTTGAATATCTGTGAATTACTTGCGTCAGTCAAACAAACAGCCGCCGGGCCGTATGTCGCACGGGCGTTTGGTAAAGTTGCGGCTGCTGTGGCCGGCATTTAAGATGCAGCGCGACATGGGTTGGACTACAACGCGGCGGAGACGTTGAGTTGCTACCGCAGCGGCATTAACAACACCTTTCCGACGAATATCAAAAACCGCCAAGACGGGAGCGTTGGATTCTCATAGACTGCGCGTTAGTTTCTAGAGAGGAGAATTCATTTATGCGCAAAGTAACTTTCGGCGGAGCAAACAGTCTCGATAACTATTTCGCGCGCAAAGATGATTCTGTCGACTGGCTCTTGTGGAGCAATGAAGCGATGGCGCTGATGAAAGACTACTGGAAAACGATTGATACGATCGTGATGGGCCGTAAGACACATGAAGCCGGACTCAAGCTCAGCAAGGGCGCAAGAAATCCGTATCCGGGAATCAAGAGCTATGTCTTCTCTCGGACGCTGAAGCAGCCGCGCGGCGAGAAAGGCTTCGAGGTCGTATCG
>JBBRYU010000166.1:0-9346 GCA_038237345.1 Pyrinomonadales bacterium | reverse complement strand
GTTAATGTCGCCAACACTTCGTCCGTGATCGTGCGCAAATTTGAGGCGACGACCGCGTCGGCCGGATTCAGAATTGATTTGTCCTCGATGAAGTCGCCGAGATGCGAATCTTCTTCCTCGCCGATGGGCGTCTCCAAAGAGATCGGCTCCTGCGCGATCTTCAAAACTTTGCGCACCTTCGAGACCGGAATGTCCATCTTGCGCGCGATCTCTTCGCTCGTCGGCTCGCGGCCCAATTCCTGCACAAGCGCGCGCGATGTGCGAATCAACTTGTTAATGGTCTCGATCATGTGGACGGGGATGCGGATTGTGCGCGCCTGATCCGCAATCGCACGTGTGATCGCCTGCCGAATCCACCACGTCGCGTAAGTGGAAAACTTATAACCGCGTCGCCACTCGAACTTATCCACGCCGCGCATCAAGCCGATATTGCCCTCTTGAATGAGATCAAGAAACTGAAGACCGCGATTCGTGTACTTCTTCGCGATAGAGACAACCAGCCGCAAGTTCGCTTCGATCAACTCGCGCTTCGCTTGCCCGGCCTCCTGCTCGCCGATGGTGATCGCTTGCAGCGAGCGTTTGATCTCGATGGGGGTGACGTAGGTCTCGCTCTCGACCAGTTGCAGCTTGCGCTTCGCGTTCGAGATGACGCGCTTATAGTCGCGTTCCTCTTCCGGCTTGATGCGCTTTTTGCCCAGTCGCTCGCTGTACTTCTCTATGTCGCGCTCGGCGGCGCGCACCTCTTTGTAGGCGTCGCCGACAGCGTCGATGAAACGCTTGCGCGCGCGCTCGGTCGTGTTGAGCTGGCCGATTTCGTGCGCGATCTCCAGTCGCAGACGCGCGACTTTGAGCTTGAGGCGCACGAGCTTTTTCGACTTCTTGCCACGCAACAACTTCTGCTCGGCGCGCAGCTTGTCCCACTCTTTCAAGCCCGCCTTGAAATGCTTGCGGATGTTGCCGATGCCTTCGAGCGTCCACTGCAAATACTCGTCGGCCTTGTCCTCTTGGCCCGTCAACTCGGCTTGATCCGAGAAGTTGACCACGTCGCGGATGTTGAGCGCGCCCGCTTCGAGCTCTTCGCCGACCTTCAATACCTCATAGACGGCGATGGGCGAGCGCGAGATGGCTTTCTGCGTCTTGCGCTGCCCGCGTTCGATGCGCTTGGCGATGGAGACTTCGCCCTCGCGCGTCAAGAGCGGCACGACGCCCATCTCGCGCAGGTAGAGGCGGACGGGATCGTTCGTCTTCTCCAGCGCGCCGGCGGAGAGATCAAGTTCGATGTCTTCGTCGAGCGCGTCCTCCTCGTCGGGCGTGCCGGCCGTCGCCGCCACCTGTTCCAGCAGCCGCTCGTCGGAATCCGCGACCGTGATGTTCGAGCCTTCGAGCTTCGAGAGCACGTCCTCGATGTCGTCAGCCGAGACGACGTTGTCGGGCAACTCGCGATTCAGGTCGTCGAAGCTCAGAAACTTCTTGTCAGCGCCCAACTCCAATAGGCGCTGCATCACGTCGTCCTGATCTTTCTCTTCCATGCCCATCTTCACGATTGCGGAACTCGGATTGCGGAATGCGGATTAATAAATGCGCGCTATGATGTTGCCTGATTGTAGAATCCGCAATCCGGATTCCGCAATTTTATTGTCTGGGCAACAGCGTATTGCGCCGCCGCGTCCAGTCGAGATTTTCCATGACTAGCTCATTGCGTCGTGCTTCGTCGCCGGCCCGCTCGGCCGTTGCGATCTCAATCGCCAAATCCTTCAAATGTCGCTCGACGTGCAGCAGATGGAGCGCCGTCAGGCAGCTTTCCGCCGCCGCGAGCGTCTCGTCTATTGCCTCGCCTGCGGCGCGCGTCGGCTCGCTCCACCAGACGAGCGCGACGAGCTTGCGCAACTCCTCGTCGTCGCCCGCCCGCGCGCTGAACGCGTCGAAATCTATCTCCGCGCCCGTCTCATCCAACTCCTTGAGCGCGGCGAAGAGTGGCGCGGTCGGCAATGTGGCGTAAACATCGGCATCAAGTTGCGGCAGCAACAGCCGGCGCAACTCCGCGTCGTGCGCGAGCAGTTCGAGCAATTGCTGTTCGGCGATGGTCGGCGGCACGCTCGCAGCTTTAGCAACGCGCTGCTGCACATCAGTTGCGGGCGCGTGCGCCGTGCTTGCGTTCACCTCTTGCCAGAGCGCGCGGCGCAAACCTGTATCTTCCACGCGCAATGCGTCAAGCACCTGATCGAAATACTCGCGCCGTTGAATGCGGTCGTGGACGGCGCGGACGAACGGGAGCACCTCCTTGACCGCCTCGCCCTTTTCCGGTGGGTTGTGAAGGTTGCGCTCCCGCGTTGCCTGCTCGATCACGAACTGCATGAAAGGCTGCGCCTTACCGCGCCGTTCGTGATACGCCTCGACGCCGTGCGTCGTGATGAACTCGTCCGGGTCTGCGCCGTCGGGCAGCACCAGGACTTTAGTCTCAACATCCGCCGCCAGTAATGTTTCGATTGCGCGTTGCGCCGCCTTCACGCCCGCGCGATCACCATCATAGTTGACGACCACTTTGCGCGCAAACCGGCCCAACAATTTCACCTGCTCCGGCGTCAACGCCGTGCCCAAACTCGCCACCATGTTGCGCACGCCCGCTTGATACGGCACGATCAGATCGAGATAACCTTCGACCAGAATCGCAAATCCTTTCCGGCGGATGTCGTCGCGCGTTAGGTGTAGCCCGTACAAGTGTCGTCCCTTCGTGTACGCGGCCGTCTCCGGCGAGTTCAGATACTTCGGCTGTTCTTCCGGCGATAGCACACGCCCGCCGAAGGCCACGGGTCGCCCCTGCGCATCCATGACGGGAAAGATCACGCGCCCGCGAAAGCGATCATAAAAGCCGCCGCCGTCTTTCACGACGACCAGTCCGCTCCGCTCGATCTGCGCCGCGCTCGCGCCCTTCTTTTTCAGATGCGTGGTCAGCCCGTCCCAACTGTTCGGCGCGAAGCCTAGCCGGAAAGCCTTGCGCGTCTCCTCCGTTAGCCCGCGCTTTTCAACATACTCGCGCCCGGCCTGCGTCTCGCCGCCACCCTGCGCCAACTGCTGCTCCCACCATTCGAGCGCCCACGTGTTCAACTCTATGATGTCGTCCGCATCGCGCCGCCGCGCCTCAAAGCGTTTATCTTCTTCCATGACGGGCAGCGGCACGTTCGCCTTCTCGGCCACGATCCTGATCGCTTCGGGAAACGTCACGCGCTCCATCTCCATCACGAAATTAAAGACACTTCCTCCTTTCTGGCAGCCAAAACAAAAGAAAATATCCTTCGCCGGATTGACCGAGAACGACGGCGTCTTCTCCTGATGGAACGGGCAGCACGCCATCCAGTTCGCGCCCTTCTTCTTCAGCGCGACGTAATCCTGCACCACGCGCACGATGTCCGCCTGGCGTCTGAGGTCGTCAATGAATGTCTGTGGGAAGCGCATGGTTCGTATCGTTACTGCGCCCCGGCGGAGGCGAGGGCTTTGGCCGTGTCGTTGTGGCCGCGCTCGCGCGCGAGCGTGAGCGCAGTGCGGCCGGCCTTGTCGGTGGCATTCATATCGGCACCGCCGGCGATAAGCGTCTTGACCAGGTCGCGGTGGCCGTGCTCGGCCGCAAGCATCAACAACGTATGCTCCTGCCCGTCGCGCTCGTTAACGTTGGCCCCCCTGTCGAGGAAGACCTTGACCGTGTCTTTGTGCCCCTCACTCGTGGCGGCGAAGAGCGCGGCCTTGCTGTCTTCGTCACTGACGCTCAAGCCGGCGGCGAGCAACCCGCGCACGGCGGAGTCGTAGCCCCCGCGCCCGGCCAGCAGCATGGCTGACTGCCCTTTATCGTCGTGCTCGCGCGGGTCGGCCCCGCTCTTGACGAGCAGCGCGACAATGTCGTCGTTATTGGCCCGTACGGCGCGCATCAAGAGCGTCTCGCGGTGGTCGAAACGCTCGCGCACATCCGCGCCCGCGCGGATAAGTTGGCGCAGGACTGCTTCTTGTCCGGCCTCTATCGCTGCCAGCGTCGCATGCCGGCCCGCGTCATCCTTGAGCCGTATGTCAGCGTGCGCCGCCAGCAACTCGTCCACAATCTCCGTGCTGCCTTTCTCGGCTGCGAGGATGAGCGCGGTCTTGCCCGTCGCGTCGCGTGTGTCTATGCGCGCCCCGGCCCTGATGAGCACATGCACGGCCTCCTTGAAGTTGCCGCCGGTGGCGAGCATGAGCGCCGTCTGCTCTTTACTGTCGCGCACGTCGAGCTTAGCGCCGGCGTGTTCCAACAGACCTAGCGGCTCGACGTGCCCTTTCTCGGCGGCGAGCATCAACGCGGTCTTCCCGTCGTTGTCAGTCAAGTCGGTGGCCGCTTGTGCTTCGAGCAGGACGCGCACGCTTTGCGGGAAGTTGTTAGCGGCGGCCAGCATGAGCGCGGTCTTGTTGGCCGCGTTGCGCGTGTCGGGGTGCGCCCCGGCGTTAAGTAGCTGCTGCACCGCATCAGCCTTGAAGGATGTTTCAAAGCTGATGGTGTCGAACTCGGCCAACAATGCCTCATCCTTCGCCTCCTGCTCTTTGACGCGCCGTTGTTCCTCCGCGCGTTGTTTCTCCTCTGCTATGTGCTGTCGCGCTGCTTCGCTCTGTACGGGTATCGGTGTCGGCTTTGGCGGCGGCGTCTGCCCGATACAGACGACGGCGGTCAGGGGTAGACCGATAAAGGTGGCGAGCAGCAGGGTGGGCAAAAAGATTCTACGGGGGCGTGGCATCGTGTTGAGGCCTCCTCAAGTGTTCACACAAAATGTACTCCCATGCATGCAGCACGGAGCGGTATTTCGATGTATATCTGCGGCTGGCACGTTGACCGCGACTTATTGCTTCAACTCGACTACGGTCGCGCCTGCGCCGCCTTGATCGGGCGGGGCGGGCGCGAAGTTGGCGACGTGCGGATGGCCGCGCAGGAAGTCGGCGATGGCGCGGCGGAGCGCGCCCGTGCCGTGACCGTGGATGATGCGTATGTGGCTGAAGCTGTGCAGATATGCTTCGTCGAGAAATTTGTCAACGGCGGCGACGGCTTCATCGGTTGTGCGGCCGATCAGGTTCAACTCAACATTCGGCTCATGCTTCGATTCGTTCAGGCGCACCTGTGTGGTGCGCGCATGACTGGCGGCCATGCGTGCGAGTTGCGATTGGCGCGCGGTGTCGGCCGGCGGCGCGCGTTCCATCAGTTCGAGGTTGACGAGTTTTTCGCGCAGGCGCAGCGCGCCGACGCGGACTTCCGCTTCGCCGCCGTTCACGCGGTCAATCACGCCGGTCTTGTTGAACGCGCGCAGCCGCACCGTGTCGCCCACAACGATGTCGCGCGCGACACTCGCCGGCCGGTAAGCCGGAGCAGCGCCGGCGCGCGGTGCGGCCGACACAGCACCCGCGTCCGCCGCGTCTAGTCGCGCGCCCGGCTCGCGCTCCGGGCGCACAACGCGCACGCCGCCCGGTTTATCGATCACGGTTTGCTGCGGGCGCGTTTGCGCGGCGGTGCGTTGGGCCGTGCGCCGCAACGCGGCCACATGCTTCTCCGCCTCGCGCTCGGTCTTCAAACGCACGGCGCGATCTTCGATCTGCGCGAGCAACTCTTGCGCACGCCGCTCGAAGTCGGCGAGACCGACGCGCATGTCGCGCTCGAACGCTTGCTGTCGTTCGCGCTCGCGCTGCTGCGCTTCGCGGTCTAACGCTTCGTACTTTTGCGCGACCGTCGCGCGTTCATCTTCGAGCGCACGGCGCAACGCTTCGGCTTGCTCGGTTTCGCGCTGGATGCGCCGCAGATAATCGGCGGCCATGCGCGCGGATTCGTTGACGCGCGCAGAGGCCGCTTGCACCAGTTCGCGCGGGAAGCCGAAGCGTTGCGCGATCTCAAGTCCCGACGATGAACCGGCCAGACCGACGAGCAGACGATAGGTCGGCTGCAAAGTCTTCTCGTCAAACTCGACGCTCGCGTTCAGCACGCCCGACTCGTTCGCGGCATACTGTTTCAAGCCGCTGTAGTGCGTCGTTGCGACGACGTGCGCGCCGCACGCGCGGCGAAAGTGATCCACGACCGCGACGCCCAAGGCCGAGCCTTCTTCCGGGTCTGTGCCCGTGCCCACTTCGTCCAGAAGGACGAGCGCGGGCGCGGCGCAGAGTTCGAGCATGCGGCTGATGTTGGCGATGTGCGCGGTGAAGGTCGAGAGATGCGCGGCGAGCGATTGGCGGTCGCCGATGTCCGCCAGCACCGAAGCGTAGAGCGGCACGCGCGCCGCTTGCGCAGGGACGTGCAAGCCTGAGAGCGCCATCAGCGCGAGCAGTCCGGCGGTCTTCAGCACGACTGTCTTGCCGCCCGCGTTCGCGCCGGAGATGACCATGACGGGCTGTTCTGCGCCGAGCTTGAACGAGACGGGCACGACCGCTTCGTTCGTGGCGCGCAAGTTCTCTTCAAGCAACGGATGCCGCGCTGCGGCAAGCTCGAACGTTTGGCCTTCATCAAGCAACGGCGACACGCAGTTGAACGTGCGCGCGAGCGCGGCCTTCGCGTTGATGAAATCCAACTCGGCGACGGCCGCAGCCGCGTGTGCGAGCGCGGGCGACTCGCGGCGCAACTCATCGGTAAGCGTGGCGAGGATGCGCATGATCTCGCGTGCCTCCGTCTCGCGCAGCGTTTGCAGTTCGTTGTTGCCTTCGATGGTCTCAAGCGGCTCGATGAAGACCGTCGCGCCCGACGAAGAGAAACCGTGCGCGACGCCCGCCACGCGCCCGCGATGATCAGCGCGCACGGGCACGACGAAACGCTCATTGCGCACCGTCACGAGTTGATCTTGGATCGCTTCCTCGGAGCGGCGCATCAAACTTTCAAGCGTGCGCGTGAGCGTGGAACGCAGACGATTGATGTCATGGCGTATGCGCGCAAGTTCCGGGCTGGCGCGGTCGTCCAATTCGCCGCCCGGCAGAATCTTCGCCGTGACGCGCGCCGCGAGTGTGTACAACTCGCGCGGCAGTTCCGCGACGACGCTCCACAACACGGGCGCGTCGGCCCGCTCAGCATGAATGTGCGCCCGCGCCTCGCCTACCTGATCGCATAGGCGCGCGAGTTCCAGCAACGCCAGCGGCTCAAGCACCGCACCCTCGATGCGCAGGCGCGTGAGCGCGTCCGTCGGATCAGCCAACTCGGAGAAAGACCAGCCCGCGCCGCGTCGCCGCAGCTCAAGGCACTCCGCCACTGCATCAAGCGCGCGTTGCAGACGCGCGCGATCACTGAGCGGCGCGAGCGCGTCGGCCCGCGCGCGGCCCATCGGCGTCTGCGCGCCGCGCCGCACGAGCGCACGCAAGCCCTCGTATTCCAACACCCCGAATGCTTGTTCATTCATAAGTGGCTATTAGCTATTGGCTGTCAGCATTCAACCGGTAGTCTAAGCGCACGCTTCATTATGTAAGGAAACGTGCGCCGCGCGCGACTAATGACTGTATGCCGGACGCGTATCTTAACACTCGCGCATGAGCGCGCGAAAATCGGCGCGCGATTGAGTCATCAGTTGCGTGCTAACCTGCCAGCAGTTTTCAGTCTGTAGGCGTCAAAGATAAGACGCAATCTTGCGCCACGCGCGGTGCGTAAATGTGTGGGCCGCATTTTGAATTTGTTGAGGCTGATGCAATTGAAAAATTTGATTGTAGTGAGCATGCTGACCGCACTTGTGCTGATCGGCGCAGGGCGCGCGAACGCGCAAGATGCACAGGGGGATGAGATGTCGGCACGATATCGCGGGCGCGTGCGTGCGCCGGAGTTGACGGGCGGACGCGGCTGGCTGAACACGGCCAAGCCGCTCACGATGGCGGGTCTGCGCGGCAAGGTCGTGCTGCTCGACTTCTGGACTTACGGTTGCATCAACTGCATTCATATCATCCCTGATCTCAAACGGCTCGAAGCCAAATATCCGAACGAGTTGGTCGTCATCGGCGTCCACTCCGCCAAGTTCACGAACGAGAAAGAGACCGACAACATACGGCGCATCGTGCTGCGCTACGAGATTGAGCACCCGGTCGTCAACGACGCGGACTTCGCCATCTGGCAAGCTTATGCCGTGCGCGCGTGGCCCTCGCGTTATGTTATCGACCCGGCCGGTTACGTCATCGGCAAACTCGAAGGCGAAGGCGGCTACGATGTGCTCGACAAGTTGATCGGCGACACGAGCAAAGATTTCCGCCAGCGCGGGGAGTTGAACGAGCAACCTCTGAAACTCGCGCTCGAACGTGCGCAGACGGCCGATCTGCCGCTCGCGTTCCCCGGCAAGGTGCTGGCCGACGCGAAAACTGATCGCCTCTTCATCGCGGACTCGAATCACAATCGCATCGTCGTCACCAAACTCGACGGCACGCTCATAGACACCATCGGCACGGGCGAGCGCGGCATGATCGACGGCGCGTTTGCTCAGGCGACATTTCATCGCCCGCAAGGGTTGGCGCTCGATGGCGATGCGCTCTACGTCGCGGACACCGAGAACCATCTGTTGCGGCGTGTCGATCTAGCAGCGCGCACGGTGGAGACAATCGCGGGCACGGGCGAGCAGGCACGCACGCTCGATTTCGTGTCCGGCCCGGCGCGCACGAGCGCGCTCAGTTCGCCGTGGGACTTGCAACTCGTCGGGTACACGCTCTACATCGCCATGGCCGGCACGCATCAAATCTGGCGGTACGATATTGGTAGCCGGCAGCTCGCCGTCTTTGCCGGCACAGGCCGCGAGGCACGCATTGACGGCCCGCGCACGCTGGCCGCCTTCGCGCAGCCTTCGGGTCTCGCCAGCGACGGGCGCACGCTCTACGTCGCCGACAGCGAAGCGAACATCATTCGCGCGATCACGCTCGACGCGCCCGCCACCGTCTCGTTGCCTAAACCGACCGAAACGCCCGCCGACCGCTCCGTGCCGCGCCAATATGAAGCGCAGAACGAGGACGTGCCGCTCGGTAGCAGCGGACAGGTGCAGACGCTCGTGGGCGGCGATCTGTTCGAGTTCGGCGACCGCGACGGGCAAGGCGATGAAGCGCGCTTGCAGCATCCGTTGGGCCTGCTCTACGCGGACGGCACGCTCTACGTCGCCGATACATACAATCACAAACTCAAACGGCTTGATCCGCAGGCGCGCACGGTCAATTCATTCGCCGGCGCGGGCAAACCGGGCCAGTCTGACGGCGCGCAAGCCTCGTTCTACGAACCCGGCGGCTTGAGCATTGCCAACGGCAAGCTCTACGTCGCCGACACGAACAACCACGCCATCCGCGTCGTTGATGCGCGCACCGGCGCGACCACGACGCTCGCGCTGCGCGGGCTATTGCCGCCGGTCGC
>JBBRYU010000165.1:0-9396 GCA_038237345.1 Pyrinomonadales bacterium | reverse complement strand
AGATGAACTTTCAGCAGTCCATCTTTCAACTCGGCGGACGCGCTACGCACGCGCACGGGCCAGCGCAGCGTGACCGTGCAACTGAAGCGGCCGTAACTTCGCTCGGAACATAGATGCGTGACGCTGCCGCGCAGTGCGCGTCGTTTTTTCTGTTCTGCGAGCCGCAACTGCGTACTCGTTAGCGTCAGCACAATCTCTTCGGCCCGCACGCCTGGCAGTTCCACCAGCACATGCACGGCTTCGGCGCATTCCGCCAAGTCGAAGGCCGGCACCCAGACGCCGGGCGCGGGCGGCGCGCCATCAATGGCTGCCTCTTGCAATGCCGCAAGCATGCGCGCCAGACGCTCGCGCAACCGCTCAAGCTCGATTCGCTTTAGTCCGAATGTGCGCACGATCATCTCGGTTAACTCTAAACCAAAAACGACGGACGACCTAACGGCCGGGGTAAATGCACCCGACCGCAAGTCGTCCGTTGCGGAAATCAGCGGTGTTAAGCCGTGCGCTTGGTCGCCGCGCCGCCCGCCGTGCGCGCACGCACGAGGTGCTTCAACTCATGCATGAATTCGGTCACGTCCTCGAATTCGAGATAGACGGACGCGAAGCGCACGTAAGCGACCTTATCCAGTTCTTTCAAGCGCCGCATGATGATCTCGCCGACCTTGCTCGTCGGGCGCTCACGCTCAGGCGAGTCTTGCACGTACTTCTCGACCGCGTTGACGATGCCGTCGAGCTTTGCGGACGGCACAGGTCGTTTCTCGCAGGCGCGCAAGATGCCGGACATCACCTTGTTGCGGTCGAACGGTTCGCGCCGGCCGTCCTTCTTGATGACCATGTAAGGGATTTCGTCGATCCGTTCGTAGGACGTGAACCGCCGTTCACACTTCAAGCATTCCCGCCGCCGCCGGATCGCTTCGCCCTCGCGGGACTCACGCGAGTCAACCACTTTATCTTCCAGATAACCGCAGAAGGGACACTTCATAGTGACTCCATTTCAGGCAACAGAAAACCCTAGAGACCGAATAGGAAAACTTGTTAACTCGTTCTTGACCCCCGGCTCGTTCAAGCTTCAACGCCGACGCGCGCCACCTTCATCGTCCGGCCGCGCCCCGGGCGGGCCTTCTGCCCGTACCTCGGCCGCTTCAGCCGCAGCAATATCGCGCAAGCGCGCGAAGCTCACGTCGCTACGCAGGAAGTAGTACAACCCGAAGAAGAACGCGGGCGCGAAGAGTACCAGATGCAGCACGATGGAGACAGATTTGGCCTTCGCCTCCGCGATGCCTAAGAGAACCAAGCCGGCCGCCGTCACTAGATGGAACGCGCCGGCCGCGCCGCCCGGCGTCGGCACAAGCGAACCGACCAAAGCCCAGCCCAACACGAACAGCGTCTCGCTCAAGCCGAACGGCAGATGAAACGCGCGCAAGACGAGGAAGTTGGCCGCGGCGATGATCGCCCACAGGAGCGCCGTCCAGCCGATAGTCGTGAGCAGCGCCCGCGCGTTCGTTAGCACGCCGAGCGCCTGCGCGAGTTGCGCCAGCAGTCCCGTTAATAGTTCGGCTGCGCGTTTGAGCAGGCGCGGCGCACGCGCCGACCGCCGCTCGAGCCAACCGATGACCGTGTGCGCGTGCCGCCGGAACAGGAGCAACCCGATGACGACGACGACGAGCGCGCACAGCATCAACACACCTGCCCGCCGCACCAACACGTACGCCGCCGGGTCGCCGCCCGGCGCGCGAAACCAGAGCAGATTCAGCGCGAAGATCACGACGACCGCCGCCGTGTCGCAGATGCGCTCGACGCCGATGGTGACGAAGGCCGCGCTAGGGCGCACGCGCCGGTCGCGCAAAGGTAGAAACGCCGGTCTGAGGATTTCGCCCGCGCGCCCGACCGCAAAGATCGCGCCGAAACCGACCGTGGTAGCGGCGAAAAGATCGCGCAACCGGGCCGGCGCAAGCGGCGCGAGCAGCACGCGCCAGCGCAGTGCGCGCACGAAGAACGTGCCGCAAATGACCAGCGTAGCCAGCACGATCAGACGCCAGTCCGTCTGCCCCACTTCGCGGCGCACCTCCTGCCACGGCAGGTCATGGCCAAACCACCACAGGGCCAGCGCCGCGAACAGGCACAGGACGGCGAATTTCAGATAACGTCGCAAGAACTAGAGCCTCTGGGTAAGAAATCGTTGACCGGCGGCAACCGCGTGTCAGGTCTTCTCTTGACCTCTAACGGCGAACCGACCACAATATATTGTGCGGCTTGCCAAGGCTACAACATTCGCTATTCAGGCGCAAGAAAGCAGTAGGCGCGGGCAATAAGGCAGTCAGCAGTGAACGACAACCTGTCTGCCTGCCGTTCACTGCTTAAGCTCATGGCCGAAGAGTTGCCGCGTGCACAGGTTTGGCCGCCCTCTGCCGTCTGCTTTTAACGGGGGGAACTTTCGCGTTATGCCCGTCGTAATGCCCGACGACATTAGAGTTCTCGGCCCGTGCGGCGGCGCGGCAGAGAGCGGCCGGAGACGGAAAGGGCGCGCGTCGTGGGAGCTGCAACAGCGTTGACTATCGGCAATGATGGAACGGAACTGATTCGCCGGTGTCGGGCGGGCGATGGCGCGGCGTGGGAGGAGATCGTCTCGTTCTACACGCGCCGGGTTTATAATCTCGCCTATCGCTTCACCTCACGCGCGGATGCCGCCGAAGATTTGGCGCAGGAAGTTTTCATTCGCGTCTACCGCTCGCTCGAACAATACGATTCCAAACAGGGCGACCTGCAAAACTGGTTGATGCGGCTCGCGCGTAATCTGATCATTGATGATTACCGTCGCCGCCAACGCGCCCCGCAGGACACGCACGCCGAAGACATTGAGGGGCACACGTATCACCTGCGCGCCGCCGGCAACACGCCGCAGCGCGAGATGGAGCGGCGCGAGTTGGGCGAGCAGGTGCAGGCCGCGATTGACAAACTGCCGCCGGACTTGCGCACCTGCGTGATCTTGCGCGACTTGGAAGAGTTGAGCTATCAGGAGATCGTCGACCTGTTAAAGATACCGGAGGGCACGGTCAAGTCGCGCATCAATCGCGGGCGCATCGAGTTGGCGAAAATTTTGCGGCGGATGCGCGTTGTCGCCATGAGTGATGTCTAAAAGCGGCGACTGCATACGCGCAGGCTTGGGCGCTTGGGCGTAAAAGATAACGGGCAAAGAACAAGCAGAAGGGTGAAATGAGAGTTGATGATGTTGTGTGCTGAATTCGAAGATCGGTTGACTGATTATCTGGACGGCGCGCTTGCCGCCGCCGCGCAACGCGCGATGGGCGAGCATGCGTTGCGTTGCCCGGTCTGCCACGATCTGCTTAGCGAAGTTAAGAGCACTATCCATGCGTGTCAAATGGCCGCAGCCCCCCCGCCGTCGGTTGAGCTTGAAGCAGCGATCCTCCTGCACACCGCGCCGGAGACGGTGATGAACTGCGAGGAGTTTGAAGATTATCTGACCGACTACCTCGACGGCTTCCTGCCCGCCGCCCTCTATCATCGTTGGGAACGCCACGCCGCCCTCTGTCACGACTGCACGAATTTGCCCGGCGATGTCGTCCGCTCCATCGGCGCTTGCTATTCATACATCAGCGACGAACTGCCCGTGCCCGTCGGCCTACACGAGCGCATCTTGCAAGCTACACTGGGCACGACGCAGGCTGAAGAAATACGCGCACCCGTCGGCGCACGCATCGTGGAATGGATGCGCGGTTGGCTCGATGCCGTGGTGACGCCGCAACTGGCGACCGTCGCCACGATGTTGCTCGCCGCCGTGCTGGTCGGCACGACCACGCTCTCGGACGACGGCTCTATCGCCGGCATGTATCGCGCCTCCCTGCGCATCGCGCACGGTGCAAGCGCCGCCGCACGCAGCGCCGCCATCCTCGGCAAGCGCGAGCGCAACACGCCGCCGCACAACGACAACGGAGAGGGCAACGCGCAACCCACGCCGCCGCACGGGGCGCAACACTAAGCTTAACTGTGCGGTCAGTTTTAATTTGAATTGAGTTTGCGAGAAACAACGGGCAAGTTTAATGAATTGTTCTTACCATCAGACTAATACGGCCGCCGTGCAGTGCAGTCGCTGCACACGCCCCTTGTGTCCGGCGTGCGATCATCGCATACGCGGCTTTCCCTATTGCCAAGACTGTATCGTCGCGGGCGTCGAGTTATTGCAATATCAAGCGGCGCGCACTGATCAACCGCTGTCGGCGCGGCGCAAGAACTCGCGCGTCGTCGCGCTGTTGCTGTCGTTCCTGCTGCCCGGACTGGGCGCGGCCTACAACGGACAGATTTCCAAAGCGGTCGTCCACTTCGCCATCTTCGCGGGCTTCTTCCAACTGGCAACGGTGACGGATGCCAACGCCTTCTTCGTGCTCGGCGCGCTCGGCATCTGGCTCTTCGCCGCTGTAGACGCCTACCGCACGGCGCAACTGTTCCGTGCCGGTCTCGCGCCCGACGCCGAGTCGGACGCCATCGCACGCCGGCTCTACGGCAATCCGGTCGCGTGGGCCGTCGTGCTCGTCGTCATGGGCGGCGGCTTTCTGTTGCATACGCTCTTCGGGCTATTGCTGCCGATGCGCCAACTGTTGCCGGTCGCGCTCGTGCTGCTCGGCGCATACATGCTCTTCGAGCATCTGCGCAAACCGGCCGCCCGCGATTCATCGTCGTTTGATCAATTGGCTGTGCAGCCGCTCATCGGCGGCGCACCCGGCGGCGTGCCCCGCTTCCGCACGGGCGAGTTAACGTCGCAGGCGCGGTCGCGCCGGACGAATCGTTGGCCGCCCGCTTAGTTTTGCATTCGCCTCGCCACGCCGCGCAGTTGTTTGTTATGATGCGTCTGGCGCGGCATCGAACTGATGACGTTGAGCAGAAGTAGCCGGCAAGGATCGACAGTTTATGAGACGAGCTTGCGGGCGGGATTATCGGAGTTAAGGAGATTCGACGATGCTTAGGATTCTTGGTCGGTGGGGTTCGATCATAACGCTCATCCTGTTGCTCATCACATTGGTGCGCCAACTTATCAAACTCGTCACCTTCCTGCTCTTCGCGCTGAAGATCGGCATCATCGTCATCTTCGTGCTCGTGCTTGCACTCGTCGTATTGGCGATGCTGCGCAGTCGTGGACGTGCGCGGCGCGAGGCCGACGGGCTTTAACGCGCGAACAGGCGTAACCCAAACAGAGAGGCTTGCCGCTGCGGCGCACATGGGCGCGCCCGACAGTTGCGAGCCTTTGCTGTCTTCGACTCGCGCCTTTCTCACGTTTGTGCCAGTTGCGTTCAGCCGCCTCGTGTGATACGGTGCAGCCCCTTAAAAGGTCAATCGGTTCGCCTATGGTTCGCAAGTAGCATTTGAGCCAGTTAGCCGACTGCCTTACTTCAGGCAGGTTCAATTAAACAAGAAGCCCCCCAATCGGTTTCGGTTTGCACCGTCGCCCCGCTGGGCAGGCAGTGCCTTTGACGCGCTTAGACTGCGTGTTTTCCTGTGTGATTTTGCGCACGCAGTTCGAAGTGATAAAGGAGCACTATCCCCGTGACCAGAGACGACCGCCTATATGCGTTCATCGTCGCTCATACCTCGCGTCCCCGTGCCCGGATTCGGCGCATCTCGATTCACAAACGCTGGTTGAAGCTCGCGACCGTCGTGGCCTGCATGGTCATCTGCACGGCCCTGTACGGCGTCTACGGCGCGTTCCGCGAAGCCGCGCACCTGCGCGTCGAGCGCGAGAATGCGCGCCTGCGGGTGGAGAACGAGCAGCAGCGCAAACATTTAAAACAGCTGGAAAATCGTGTGGACGCGATTGAAGACAAGTCGCGCCGCATCGCGGAGATGTCCGGCGTCTCCGCCGAGAATAAGAACCAGCACCCGCAGGGCGCGGGCGGCCCGCTTGTCTTGCTGGACGCGGCCGAGATCGCAGCTGTCGAGCAGCGCGCGACTCAACTTGAACAAGAGTTGAAAGGTTATGAGACCGCTTTGCGGGCCCGCGTGCCATCGATCTGGCCCGTCACAGGTGAAATGAACGACGGCTTCGGCTCGCGCTACGATCCGTTTGGCGGCAGTGGCGCGGAGTTTCACACCGGGCAGGACATCACGGCCGCTTCGGGCACGCCCGTCGTGGCCGCAGCCGAGGGCACGGTCATCTTCGCCGGTTGGAAGACCGGTTACGGCCAAGTGGTCGAGATAGACCACGGCCGGGGCTTGACGACGCGCTACGGGCATCTCTCAAAAGTTGAGACGACCGTCGGGCACGAGATCGCGGGCGGCGAGTTGTTGGGCTGCGTCGGCTCGACGGGCCGCTCGACGGGACCACACCTGCACTACGAGGTGCGGATCAACGATAATCCGGTCAGTCCGCTCGCGTATCTGCCCCGCAGATGAGTACGGAGCGCGCGGGCAAATAAGCGCGGCGGGCGCAATTTTTTCCGCTTGACAGTTTCGCGGGGCATCGCTTAGTATGCGCCGTCGTTTCGCGGCCACAGTAGGGTTTAACTTCGCTGTCGCCATAGCTTTAGTCAGTAGCAAGGCAATGAGTTCCGTGTTTTCCCCCTCTCAGTCCGTGTGTGGTATCGAGCGCGCGAGCGCTCAACCACGGCACGGACTTTTATGTTGTTGCTTCATGTAGTTTCTTTGGGTCGTCCTCCTTGCAGCGACGCACCCGGCTCATGAGCGTTAACCCAAGCGACGGGCGGTGCGGTCTCTAAACGAACCGCGCCATTCGCCGCCTTCACCCGAATCGTTAGGAGGATTCGTTAGCTATGCCTAGAATTACCGGTAAGGTCAAGTGGTTCAACAACGCGAAGGGTTACGGCTTCATCGAGCAGCCCGGCTCTTCGGACATCTTCGTGCATTACAGCGCCATCCAGGGCGACGGCTTCAAAACCCTCGAAGAAGGGCAGGAGGTCGAGTTCGAAGTGACGCAGGGGCCGAAGGGCCCGCAGGCCGAGAAAGTCACGAAGACGTAGGCTTCCGCTCCCCAAGCTTTCGGCTGTGCCAGCCACTGACCGCTTCCGGTCGTAAGAGCCGGGAAGCGTTATAAAACTGAACGGCTGACTGCGGTTAGCCGGACAGGATCAAAACTCAACCGGCGCGCTAACTGAGTAATTCAGCGAGCGCGCCGGTTGAGTTTTGCTCAGCCTCGTTAGGGGCGAAAGAATATCAGGCTGGTATTTCTTTCGCCCCTGTCGGGGCTTGTTGTTTTTATCCTGTGCTGTCCCACGGCTGACGCCATGGGCTAACATCTTTCGCCCCTAACGAGGCTGAGCTTATCGTTCAGCCTTCGCCTTAAAGTTCACCCGCCCATCTTCCAGATAAACCGAGTAGCGCACGCGCTCGCAGCCGAGTCGCTCTTTGAGCGCATCGGTCTTGGCGGTGAGCATGCGATGAAACTGCCCGAACGAAAGCTCGTCCACCGGCTCGCCGCATTGCACCTTCGCGCGCACGAGCGCGTCGTAGAGACCTTTCACCGTCGGCACGTCGCCCCGCGCGTCCGCGCAGACGAACGTCGCGCGGCGCAAGTGCGCCTCGTCCGCTTGCGCCTGCTTGGTCGCCCGCCCGCCTTGCAAGGCCCCGCGCCCCTCTTCGCGATCTTGAATCGTGCGCCGCCACATGTCGCGGAACGACGTGTAGCGCGCGACGAGCGAGTTGTAATGATAACGTTGCGCGTAGGTGAAGGTGCGCTCGTCGGCGAGTCGCTTGATGATCATCTCGACGCGCCCCTTCGTATCGTACGGCGGACGCTTGGCCGCGCCGTTGAAGTATATGTCGAACTCGACCTTCAGTTTGCGTATGTCGTCCTCCAGCCGGATAAGCATCTCGTCAACTGAAGGCGGCAGATCATGGGCGACAAACGTCTTTTTCTCGCGCCCATTCACCTGCCGCTGCCGCGCTTGCTCCTGCTCGCGCAGACGACGCTCAAATGAATTCTCCCGTACCGGCATTCCCTTAACTCCTTACGGGGCGCTGCCCGCAGCAGCAACCCTCTCTATCGAACATAAACGTTCGCCGTCGGCGGTGTCAATCGATTTGTCCGTTGTCCGTAGTCAACCGTCCGTTGTACTTTGCGCACGTCTGAGATAATTATTGGTTCAACGGCGGATAAGCGTAAAATGCGCGTCGGCCATGCACGCGGATGCGCACGGACAGTCGGGCGCAAATTCGCTAACAGCTAACGGATAACAGTTAATCACTTATGCCTGAGCAGACTGCTCCACAATCTTTGCGCGCCCTGCCCTCGATTGACGCACTGCTGCGCGCACCGGCCGCCCTTGCCTTGCGCGAGCGCACGGGTCAGGCGCGCTTGACGCTACTAGCGCGCACGATCACGGATGAGTTGCGCGCGGAGTTGCAGGCGCGTGCGGCGGCGGGCACAACGTCTAACGGCGCGTGGACACGCGCGGCATTGCTCATGGAGGCGGTCAAACGTTTGGAGCAAGTCGTCGCGCGTGAGACGGCGACGGCGCTGCGCCGCGTCATCAACGCGACCGGCGTCATCCTGCACACGAATCTGGGCCGCGCGCCGCTCTCGCAGGCGGCCCGCCACGCGGTCGCACAGGAAGCGGCCGGCTACTGCGCGCTCGAATACGATCTCGCGACCGGCGCACGCGGCCGGCGCGGCGCGCAGGTCGAGGCGTTGCTCATCGAGTTGACCGGCGCGGAGGCCGCGCTGGTAGTCAACAACTGCGCCGCCGCCGCGCTGCTTGTGTTGACGGCGTTGACGCAAGGCGGCGCATGCGTCGTCTCGCGCGGTGAGTTGGTCGAGATCGGCGGGGACTTTCGCGTGCCCGATGTGATGGCGCAATCCGGCGCAATGATGGTTGAAGTCGGCACGACCAACCGGACGAAGCTCGCCGACTACGAACGCGCGCTCGGCGCAGAGACGAAGCTGATCCTGCGCGTCCATCCGTCGAACTACCGCATCGTCGGCTTCACCGCCGCGCCCGCGCTCGCCGACCTCGCCGCGCTCGCACACGCGCACGATCTCATTCTCTACGAAGACGCAGGCTCTGGCGTGCTAACCGTTCTCAGCGCGGTGGGGCTACGCGTCGAACCGATCATCCGCGAGTCGTTCGCGCGGGGTGCAGACATAGTCACCTTCAGCGGCGACAAGCTGCTCGGTGCGACGCAAACCGGCCTCATCGTCGGCCGCCGCGCGCTCGTCGAACGTTGTCGCAAGCACCCGCTCTACCGCGCCTTGCGCGCCGACAAACTCGCGCTCGCGGCCCTCGCCGCCACGCTCGACGCGCACCGCCGCGGCGCGGCGTGCGAAGAAGTCCCAACGCTCCGCATGCTCGCGCAAACTCAAAGCGAACTTGCACGCCGTGCCCGTGCCTTCGTCCGCCGCGCACGCACACGCACACACGCGCTCAGCTTCGATCT
>JBBRYU010000164.1:0-9490 GCA_038237345.1 Pyrinomonadales bacterium | reverse complement strand
AGTTGAACTTGCGTATCGCGCTGCACGCGGGGCCGGTCTATGCCTGCACCGATCCGGTCACGCGGCGCGCGACGTTCACCGGCACGCATGTCAGCCGCGCGGCGCGCATCGAGCCGATCACGCCGCCCGGTCAGGTCTACGCGAGTCAAGCCTTCGCCGCGCTCGCTTACGCGCAGGCGGCGCGCGCCATCACCTGCGAGTACGTCGGGCGCACGCCGCTCGCCAAAGGCTACGGCACGTTTCCCACTTACCTCGTGCGCCGCCGCTAGAGCCTGCGGCCACGGCGCGCACCTCGTGTCTATCTCTCAACTATGATTGCGCTCCGGCGGTGCGAGCGCGAGAAGGCAAGCATTTATGAGCGAGCCAGCCGAACCTAAAGCAGTCGCCACGCAAGCGCCGCACATGAAACTGGACGAAACGCCGTTCATCTCGGATGACGAGCGCATGAAGGATATGGACGATGCGTTCGTGTTGGAGTTGGGCTGGCCGCCCAGCCCACGCCTGCGCGCGGCGCTGGCTTATTGTCAACAGCGCCTCAAGCCCGCCTATGACACGGCGAATGCACTGGCCTTGCGTTATCAGCGCCGCCACCGGCGCATCACGATTGGGGCCGCAGTCGCGGGCGGTGTGGCCGTGATCGTCGCGCTCGTGCAGCCGACCCCGTTGCAGCAATACTTCAGCCCCTCGCTCGCGTTAGCTATTTACGAAGCGATCCTCGCGATGCTCGCGTTGCTGTCCGTGCTGTTGGGTATAAAGGCGGCCTTTCATTCTCATTGGCTGCTGGAGCGACATAAGGCTGAACGCCTTCGTCTGTTGAAATTCAGCGCGCTGTTTGAGCCGACATTGCTCACCGCGCAGGGCACGGACATCAACGCCTGGCGCGCTTGGCTGGACGAGCAAATTGCGCGCATCACGCGCTTGCAGGCCAAACATGCTAACGGCGCGCACGAAGAGACGATGGAGGACTGGATCGAGGCCGAGCCGCGCTTTGAAGTGCCGCGCCGCTGGCAAGACGTGGCCGTGCCGCACGCCGAGTTGTTTGATCTGGCCGGCTACTTCAAGGTGAAGCGGTTCGACGTGCAGCGCAAGTTCTTTGCCGACCGGGCCAAGCGCAACGTGCAATGGGATCAGACGACGCGCTGGGTGCCGCTCTTCGCCTTCTACGGCAGCGTCACGGCCGCGCTACTGCACTTCGCGCTCGACGTCGGCGAATACATCTATGAGCATTACTTCCAGTCCGCCGCAGCCCACCAAAGCGTGAATGCGGCTACATCTGAAGTGGTCGGCCACGGGGGGCCGCCCCACTGGTGGGGGCTGATTTTCGTTGCGGCGTTGCTGCCGATCATCGGGGCCACGATGCGGACGATTCGCTCGGCCAACGAGTTTTCGCGCCACATGATCCGCTATCGCGCCAAACTCACCGGCCTGACACAGCACGCCGCGGCCGTTGAGGCCTACGCGCAACAACTCAAGCCCGGCGCGCACGAGCCGGTGCCGCCGGCTGAGGCGGAGCAACTGCTGCTCGAACTCTGGGGCAGCGAACAGATCATGGCGTCGGAGCATCGCGAATGGCTGCGCCTGATGATCGAAGCGGAGTGGTTCGGTTAAGTTATGGTTGGGGCGGCGGCAAGTGGGCAGACAGTGGCGGTGCGCCGGGTCGCAGCCTGCCGATCATAGCGCGCCTTGAAAAGCGCGATAGAGCAACGACTGGCGCAGGTCATCGAGCCGGCGGCGACTCGCTGCCTGGCTCTCTGCCAACGCGCGCACTTCCGCGCCGCGGGCGGCGAATTGTTGTTGCAGCGGAAGCGGCGGCTTCGGAACTTGCATAGACAAAACTTTCTCCATCGAAAGGTCTTTCATTGAGCCGCCTGTTCCTGTCGCTCGCTTACTAAGTTCCGCTCTTGTTGATGGATGAAGAAATAAACTCCACATATAAAGCGGCTCAATGATTTGCTCTTTATGCCATACAAAACGCCAAAGTTTGTCTGGAAGTAATAAGTTGTTTGGAGCCTCGAAAACATAAGTAGTCGCGCCAACAAGTTCTGTTGTGTTAGCACGACTGAATAACAAATCTCCTTGCTTAACACAGTGGTGTGCTGGTGGGTTGTAATCTGGTGGAACTGGTTTGCTTTCATCGGGAGCAAACTCCTTCCACGTTACCGCGCTCACTTTCAAAACTCGATACTTCGTTGATTCATCTGACGATGCATTAGTTAGAATGCTGCGCCCACCTTGAAAACATTTAATCAGCGAAGAAACAGGCTCGACTATCCAACTTTTCGGATTGGTCGCCGGGTCGCCAAACATCTCATGAAAGATGGCGGGAACAAGCGCGGCGGTGCGGCGGTCAGCCTGTGCGCGCAAGTGGCGCAACTCGGCTGCCTCGTCAAGTATCCGCACGATGCGCTGTTGTTCGGGAAGCGGCGGGAGCGGTAAGTGAACTCTCTTAATAAAGTCGGCAGGAACTCGTTGTTGGCCAGCCGTGCCGGTGAAATTAGCTTTCGCCGCATCCCTGAACGATTGTTGACGAATAAACGCAAAAACCCACTTGGACAGGACATCTTCGCCGGGGCGAAGGACATGAAATTCTGTCGAGCCGAAACCTAAACCGTTGACGAGTCCTCTCGCAATCGCAGCTTTACCGTTCTCCATGCAAGGCGTGATTTTGGCGAGCAGTACATCGCCGTCACGGAATGACGTATAGCCTTTGGCAACTTCGCGGTATAAACGCTGCTCAGGCTTTGCAATCGTCCCATCAACTTCACTCACTGACGCCATTGGTACGAACGTCACGTCAATGTTGTTGTCTGCAATGGAAGAAGGATCGAGGCGGGGATTGATTAAACATACTTCGCCAAGCGGAACACTAAGCCAATGAGAAGTGTGCATATCATTTGAGCGGTAGGTAATTGACTTGTCCTTCCCATTCGCCTTCCGTGCTGCATTCGGCGAGCATGATGATTTCTTCAATCGCTAGACCGATGGCGACTTTAAGCTAGACGGCAAACACGCCGGGCATTGGCAAGCCCTGTGCGACACGTTCGTAAGCAAAGCCGATCAGTGTATTTCTATCGTGCGTCAGTAAAATCCGCCCTTCGCTTGCCGCCCATGCCAAAATCGTCGGATCGTCCGCGCCGCGCAATACCATGTCTTGCACGCGCACAAGATCAAGGGCAGGAGCGCGCTGTATCAATCCGCGCACGACATCGAAGTTGAAGTTTTCATCAAACGCCAAGCGCAGCATCGCCTACCCCTGCCGCTCCTGTTTTCTTGCCAGTAACCTCGCGCGAATGCCGTGTGGCGGAAAGCGTTGTTCCATTTCCGTTTGTATCCGGCTCGCTTCCTCTTCGCGCGCAAGAATGTAGGCATCAATTTCCGCTTTGTTTTGCAGGTAATAGTTAATGACGGCGTACACATCCGGCAGCGCCATACTCGTGTAACGCAGCGTGATTTCTTCGGGCGATGCGCCTTCGTTGAAACAATAGACTACCGTATCAATCGGCACGCGCGTTTGCCCGACACGAATCCCGCCGTGCTCATCAATCCGCAGCGGCACAGGCGGGGCTTCAATCGTTAATGTCATCGAATTACCTCACTTGCCAATCGGCTCAGGCGTGCGCCGCGTCGTGCCGTGTTGCGCGAGGATTGCCTGCACATCGTCGCGTATGCCCGCAATCTCGTCTATTGTCGCACCAAAGCGTTGCTTGATTTGCCGCGCGCTCAGCGTGTCGAGCGCGTAGTTCAACGCCGCTTCGTACACCATCAATTCGTCCTCGGAGATTCTCGCTTCGATGAGTGCGACTGATGCTGTTTCTTGTTTGTTGATAGCTTCCATCTTATTTCACCTCATCCGGCAGGTCTGAACGTGTGATGCGTTCCCAGCCTCCTTCCGCAACGCGATGTTCCCGATTCGATTGCGTGGTGCGGAAACTCGTGTGGTGTTGCCCGTCTGCCGTGAAAACGTGCGTGCGACCACGCACGCCGACGAATATATAATTGTCGCTCCGCACGTCTCTATAAATTTCAATTGCTGCCGCTTTATCGCGCGCGGCTTCGCTCGTCGGTCTGGCGGCGTCAGCATGCCGTTCTTCGCCATGCGGTGTTCGCTTTGTCATTTCAGATTTTACCCGATAACGCTTCCAACTTGCTTGCGATGTCGCGCTCCAACGCCCAGACTTCGCGCACGATGTCCTGCGGCGCGTCATGCTCCGCGGCTTCACTTATCACCGGCTTATAACGTCCGCTCGCTAAACTCCACTCGTTGGCTTTGATCTCAGCAACCGCTACGCGATAACTGTTCGCGCCTTCTTCGCGGCGTGCCCATTTCGCCAGCAAGTCGGGCATGTCGTTCTTGTCGGGCGTCGGCGTGCGCTTGTCGTCTAAAGTGAAACCGTCGGCGGTGATGTCGTAGAACCAAACGCTCTCCGTGCGCTTGCCTTGCGCGAAAATCAACGCCGCCGTGCCGACGCCGGAATAGCTGATTGACGGCGAAGATGATTGATTTGCCAAGCTTGCCTCCCGGATCGCGTTGCGCTTCGCGCCGGAAGGTCGCGCACATCGTCCGGTTGCGTTCGGGGACGAAAAATTTGCGCTCAAGGACTTGCACCTTGATGTTCTCTTCCTGCTCGTTGACGCTAACCGTCCAGCCCTTTTCTGCCAGTGCCCGCGTCGTGATGTCGGTGCGTATGTCAATGATCTTCGGCAGACAGAGGAATGGGCCTTCGGGGTCGCGCACCGCGTCGCGGATGCGTAACGGAACGTCGGCATGCCCGGCGCGCACCTGCTCTTCCGGATCGCTGTAACGTTGACGCTTGTTAGCGGCCACACAGGTGATGTATTTGCGTTCGTCGTCAAGCCGGATCAGTCCAGCTTTTTCGCCACGCTTGATAAGTTCCATAGTGATAGTGTCGAGTTTCCAGGTAGAGTATTGGCGCGCACCTGTGCGTTGCTAAAGCGATAAAGGAGGCACATATTTAGCGTATAGTTGCACTGTTCGCAAACTGCAATCGAAAGGCGCTTGGGTGATGACAATAGCTCGTGTTGTTGCGCAGACCGGTGTGACGAAGCAGTGCTGCCGCTGCAAAAGCATTAAAGACACAAGTGAGTTTCACCGCAGCGCGCCGAGAAGGGACGGATTGCAAGCTTATTGCCGCGCCTGCAAAAGGATGATTGACAAAGAACACAACAAGCGCAACCCGCAGCGCAACTATGGCCATAGACGCGAATACGCCTTGAGAAATCAGAAATGGCTTTATGAATATCTGAGAGCAAAGCAGTGTGAATGGGAAGGCTGTACCGTGAATGATCCGGACATGCTTGTCTTTGATCATTTGAACCCACAGGAAAAGCGAGATCACGTAAGTTCGATGGCACATAGCTCTTGTGGCTTAAAGAGTGTGCAAGAGGAAGTGGCGAAGTGCCGCGTGCTATGCGCCAACCATCACCAGAAGCACACGATTCAGCAGTTCGGTTACAAGAAATGGCTGACGGAGATTGAAGCACAATAAAGTTCGCCGTATAACTGTTGCGCAGCTATACGGCGATCTGATTTCTGGAGCCACCTGTCGGAGTTGAACCGACGACCTTTCGATTACGAATCGAACGCTCTACCAACTGAGCTAAGGTGGCAATAAAGTTGGCGAAGAGAAGATTACGCAGGCGGCTGGCGCGTTGTCAAGCGAGCCGTTAATAGACAGGGGAGGAGAACCGGAGCATGCCAAAAGACCCAGCACGCAACCAGCCGAACTACAAGATCGGTGGCGGGCAGTTGAACGAATTCGAGTTCGCGCAGAATCAGGGCGCGATGACGGCGGCCGAGCATGAACGTTTCCAGCAGCAAGCGGCGGGCGCGGACGACGCCGCGCCGCAGACCGAAGCGGAGCGCATTCAGCAACTGATGGCCGACGTGCATGAGAAAGTAGAGCGGCGCAAGCAGAAGCAAACGAGCGGCGCGGCGCAGCAGACAACCGCGCGCCGACAGAGCGCCGCAGCGAAGAAAGCGGGCGCGAAGTCCAAAGCTGTGGGCACGAAGAAAACAGCGCAGAAGGCAGTGAAGACGACAACAAAGAAGGCCGCGAAAAAGCCGGGCGCGAAAAAGCGCGCATCTGCCGGTGCAAGTAAGCAGAGCGGCGCGCAGGGCGCGGCGAAACGCGCAGGCAGCAACGGCGCAACGCGCGCAACCGGGCAGAGCGCAAGCAAGAGAGGCGCGGGTAAAAAGAGCGCGCGGAAATAGGCGCGTTAATCTGGCGCATGACAAGGAGGCTTAACTGATGAACGAGGAGACTGCGCACAGCCGCGAACCGGCCCGCGCGGATGAAACGACCGGCGCGGATACGGCGCAGGCAGAGCGCGCGGCCGGTCTGCAAGCCGAACAGGATTCGGCCGCCGCGATGAACGCGGACGTGCCGCAACCATCCGCCGCTGAGCCGACGGATGAGGACAAAACTGCCTGAAGCGAGCCGCGCGCACAGATTGCACAGAGGAAGGGCGACCGGCGTAAGTAACGCGCTGGTCGCCCCTTCGCGCCTGTTGCGCGGCCGCGAAATCGGTTAACATGCACGGTCGCTTGCCGCCGCGTCTCCCCAGACCTTGCGCACGCCGAATTGTCCAATGTGAACAGCCCCGTGTCTCTATCCCGCACCACTCCATTGCTGCGCGCACAGTCGCGCCGCGCTGTCGCACTATTCGCGTTGCTCTTCGTCAGCGCGGCCTGCGCGTCTGTCTGCGCGCAAACCGTCCGCGTGGAGCGTGGGCGTAAGTTGCCCGCACCGGATCGTATCGTCAGCGATTACGTGAAGGCGGTCGGCGGCAAACAAAAACTGCGCACGCTGCAAGACGCGACCTACGAGTGGCTCGTGCAAGTACCAGAGCAAACGCAAGGGCACGCGCGCACCGTCAGGAAAGCGCCGGACGCCGTGCGCACGGATGTATTTCTCAACGACACGGAGACCAACGCGGCGGTCAACGCCCGCACCGCCTGGCGGCGCGACGCGGATGGTAGCCTGCGCACGCTGACCGGCGGCGACGCGCGAGCCTCCAAGTTGCAAGGCGCGCTCGAAGCGAGCCGGCTACTCGACCTGAAAAAGCGCGACGTGTTGGCGCGCACGCTTGGCTTTGAGAGCGCGCCGGATGCGGGCGCAGCCGTCTACGTCGTTGAGTTCTCGCGCCGCGATGGCGCGCGTGTGCGCTGCCGTTTCGGCGTGGAGAGCAAACTGCTCGTGCAGGTGGCGGACGAAGCGCATCAGACGATAGTTAATTACCACGACTATCGCGCGGAGGCAGGCGCGCTTGAGCCGCATCGCGTCGAGATCATAGCGCACGGCGCGGCGCCGCTCGTCTTCACGTTGCAAAGCGTGCGCTACAACACGGGCGTGGCCGACGCGCTGTTCGAGCCGCCGGGCGACAGTTCTTTGAACGTCGTCGCATTGCTGCGCGAGGTCGCACATCATCAACAGGAGATCGAACAGCGCGTCAGCGATTACACGTTCACGCGGCGCGAGATCGAGCGTGAGTTTGATGACAAGGGCACGGTAAAGAAAGAGAAGACGACCGTCCACGAGGTCTATCCGCTGCCGGGCGGCAGGCGTGTGCTGAAACTGATCAGCGAAGACGGCGCAATGCTTACGCCTGAGCGCGCGGCGCGGGAAGAGAAGCGCGTAACGGAGGAGATCGAGCAGGCGACGCGCGAGTACGAGCAGCGCAAAGCGAAGCGCGAGCGCGAGCGGGCGCAGAAACAGGCCGGCGACAATAAAGCCGCGAACGATGACGAAGAGCTTGGCGGCCTCGGCGCGTTTGTGCGTGTGTGCGAGTTCGTCGCGCCGCGCCGCGAGCGGTTTCAAGACCGCGACGTGATCGTCTTCGACTTCCGTGCGCGCCCCGGTTTCAAGCCGCGCACACGCACCGAGTCGGCCGTGGCTAAACTGATTGGCGTCGCGTGGATCGATCCGGCGGACAAACAGATCATGCGGCTTGATGCACGCTTCCCCGAAGGGTTCAAGATCGGTGGCGGCTTGGTCGCCTCGCTCCGGCCCGGCTCGGCCTTCATGTTCGAGCAGACGCGGCTCGCCGACGGCGTCTGGTTGCCGCACCTGTCGCAGATCAACATGGCCGTCAAGGTGTTCCTCGTCGCCGGCATCAATCGCAACACCACCCGCGAATATAGTAACTACAAACGGTTCACGACCAACGTCGGCGACGCGACTGTCGCCACGCCCACGCCAACCCCCGCCTCAACAATGAAGGATTAACAGCAATGAAATCCCATTCCCTTGCAAGCCCCCGCACCTTCGCCCCGAAGCTGCGGGCACACCACGCGCGTTCGTGGATTGTGCTCACCGGCGGCGTGCTCTTGCTCTGTGTCGTTGCTGCGGCGTCTGCGTATGGACAGCAGCCGACGGGCGTGACCGCGCAACCGGCCGCGCCGCGCCGCGCGCCCACAGCGAATGATGCGATTACGCAGGACATTCCCGCGCTCATCCGCGCAGTCGCGCAGAGCGAGCATGCGATGCAGCCGCGCCGGCTCGAGTACACGTGGACGACGAAGATTACAGACCGTGAGGTGAACAAGCGGGGCGAGGTGACGAAGGAGACGGTGAAAGTTTACGAAGTCTATCCGGTGAAGGGCGAGTTTGTGCGCAAACTGGTGAGCGAGAACGGCGTGCCAGTGTCGCCGGCGAAGGCGGAAGAACAACTCAAGCGGGCGGTAGCGGAGTTGGAAAAGGCCGAGCGCGCAAAGCAGAAACAGGCAGACAGCAATACACCGCCGCCTGCGCCGGTCGATCCGGCTGGCATCCCGTCGTTTGGTTTCACCACAGGCTTCAAGTTTAGAGAAGGCTTCAGCACCGGCGAGTTTTACTTCACGCCCCCGCGCATCATGCGTGCGGCCGAGTTCGTTAATCCGCGCCATGAGCGTCTGCGCGAACGCGATGTGATCGTCCTCGATTTTCGCCCGCGCGCTGATTTTCAACCCGCGAACGAACTGCAAAAGCCTTACGCTAAACTCGCCGGCCGCATCTGGCTAGATGTTGCTGACAAGGCGGTGATGCGGCTGGAGGCGTGGCCCCTTGCGCAACCTGTTGTTGCCGGCAGTGCGTCCGGCACGGTGCGCACAGTTGAACCAGCTATCGTCTACGAAGAGACGCGCCTGCCGGACGGTATGTGGCTGGAAAGTCACGTGCGCATCAACACCACCGGTAACAAACCCGTCTTTAACGGCGTAGATGTGAACTCAACCAAAGAGGCGAGCGACTTCAAACGCTTCGAGACGAACACAGGCGACGCTAAGGTTGAGACTGCGAAGCCGCCGCAGCGATAACGCTCAGCTGAAAGTTGAGCTAGAATCGTCTGCTAAACCTGATGTCGGGACACATTTTTAAGTCTTGCATTTGCAACGCTTAAGCTCGTTTTGAGGATGAACGCAAACCGGACATTTAGCGTTGTTAGCCAGCTAGCGACTGAAAGACTGAGCAAAACTCGTTATCGCTGAGTCCTT
>JBBRYU010000163.1:0-9593 GCA_038237345.1 Pyrinomonadales bacterium | reverse complement strand
TCGAGCCGAAGCCGCCGCCGACTTCAGGCGTGATGACGCGCAATTTATTCTCCGGCATGCCGAGCATGATGGCGAGTTGCGTGCGCAGCAGGTGCGGAATCTGCGTGGACGACCACACGGTCAACTCCTGTTCGCCGGGATAATAGCGCGCCAGCACGCCGCGCCCCTCCATCGCCACGGGCGCGAGTCGTTGATTGACGATGCGCTGCTTGATGACGTGATCGGAGGCGGCGAAGGCTGCTTCGATGTCACCCTCGCCCGCCGTCAGTTTGTAAGCGACGTTCGAGCCGAACTGTTCGTGTATGACCGCGCCGCCGTCCTGCGCTGCCGCTTCTGCGTCAACGACCACGGGCAACTCTTCGTAATCAACCATGACCAGCTCGACCGCGTCGCGCGCCGCATAAGGATCAGTCGCCACGACCGCCGCGATTGGGTGACCAACGAAATAAACTTTGTCCTGTGCCAGCACGCGATGATCCGGCACTTTCAGATCGGGCAGCGCGCCCGCGCACGGCACAGGCCCGACCTGCGCGACCTCGCGCCCCGTATAAACCGCCACGACGCCCGGCGCCTTTAATGTTTCGCTCACGTCCACGTTCGCGAGCCGCGCGTGCGCGTAGATCGAGCGCACGAACGCGACGTGCAACGTGTCCGGCAAACGTATGTCGTCCACGTAATGTCCCAGCCCCTGAATCAAACGCGGGTCTTCCGTTCGTTTCACTCGCTGCCCGACATATTTTGGCGGCATAGAACCTCCGAAAAACAGTGACGAGTGACGAGTGGCAAGTGACGAGCAAGACAAAGTTTTTAACTTGTCCCTTGTCCCTTGTCACTGCCTTTTGGCTGCGTACTCGACGGCTTCGACGATGTGCTGATAGCCGGTGCAACGACATAGATTGCCTTCGAGTCCGTGGCGTATCTCTTCGTGCGAAGGGTGCGGGTTGCGTTCGAGCAACTGCGCGGCGCAGATGATCATGCCGGGCGTGCAGTAGCCGCATTGCAGCCCGTGGCGTTCCCAGAAGCCCTGTTGGACGGGATGCAATTCGCCCTCGCGCGCAAGTCCTTCAATCGTCGTGACGTTTGTGCCGTCGGCCTGCACAGCGAACATCGTGCAGGATTTGACGGCCTGCCCGTCCACGTTGACCGTGCATGCGCCGCACAGCGATGTCTCACAACCGATGTGCGTGCCGGTCAGATTCAGCACGTCGCGCAAATAATGGACGAGCAGCAGGCGCGGCTCGACCTCATGGCTGTGCGCTATGCCGTTGACGTTGATCGTGATCTGTTTCTTCATCGCGCGCGACCTCGCTCGGCGAAAGAGATAATTGCGGACGCGGGCCCCGCAGGGACTGCGCGTAACGGATGACGGGAAGGCAAACCCGAACTGTGCTTTGCCCGGTGCTTCTAAGCCAAATCGCTGCGAAAGTCAATGGTCAATAATAAAGATGCATAGTGCGGGCTGTGGGCGGAAAGCGTGGGCCTGCAAGTTGAGCGATCTTTCTTTCCCCTTAAAGCATGCCTCCTTGCCCTTCCGCTTGGCGTTGTGCGACAGTAACCGCCCGCACGCTGCCATTGATTTCACGTATCGGAGGACGAACGCCTTGCCGCAGAGTCGTAAGCGCCAGACCGGAAAAAGAAAAGGGCGCAAAGGGCTATACCCGCCGCAAGTACAGACGCGCAGGGGCACGCCACAACGCACGAAGATCATCGCGGGCCTATTGATCGCCGCGCTGACCATCGCCGGTCTCGCACTCTTGTACAAGCAATCTGGCAGCGGCGGTGGCGGGGGCAGTGAAGTGACAACTACGACGGGCCTGCGCTACGTTGATTTGGTCGAGGGCACAGGCCCCAGCCCGCAGGTCGGGCAGAAAGTATCCGTCCACTACACAGGCACGTTGGCGAGCGGCGTGAAGTTCGACAGTTCGCGCGACCCCGGCAAACAACCGATTGAGTTTGTCATCGGCGGCGGCGGCATGATCAAAGGCTTCGATGAGGGCGTGAGAAGCATGAAGGTCGGCGGAAGGCGCAAGTTGATCATCCCGCCTAACCTTGGTTATGGCCCAGCGGGCAGACCGCCGACGATTCCACCGGACGCGCTGCTCGTCTTCGATGTTGAACTGCTCAGCGTGAAATAAACTCTGCTGAAGTTAGCAGTCGCTATATCTACCCGCATTCTCTTCAACCACAAGAGTAGGGTACTTGCCGCTACGCAAATCATAGGCAGGCTGGTATGATGTGGTGCATTCCGACTGTCCGATATTCCCGTTGATCACAATCCGCTGTGAGAGGTGTAAAGAGTTATGCGTATTTGGCGAATCCGAATCGTCGCCCTTGTGAGTTTGTTGTTAGTGCTGGCAATCGCGCTCGTTACGGGCCGGCACGGGCAAGCAGCGCCCACGCCGACCGCGGCGCAGAAAGCGAAGCCGGCCGAGATACACGGCTTCGATACGGGCAATCTTGATCGGGGCGCGAACGCCTGTCAGGATTTCAACCAGTTCGCCAACGGCGGTTGGGTTGCGCACAACCCTGTGCCCGCAGCCTACGCGCGCTGGGGCAAGTTCGAGGAACTGGCGCAGAAGAATCAACTTGTGCTGCGCGACATACTCGAAGCGGCGACGAAGAACCAACGGGCCAAGCCGGGCAGCCTCGAACAGAAGGTCGGCGAATTCTATGGGAGTTGCATGGACGAGGCGAAGATCGAGGCCGAAGGCAGCAAGCCGCTTGAGCCGGAGTTCCAACGCATCGCCGCGATCAACGACATGAACGGCTTGCAGGATCAGATCGCGCGTATGCACAACTACGGCCTGCGCGGCGTGTTCGGCTTCGGCGCGGCGCAGGATTTTAAGAAATCAACGGACGTGATCGCGCAGACCGTACAGGGCGGGATCGGGTTGCCAGACCGCGACTACTATACGAAGGACGACGACCGCTCGAAGACGATCCGCGGCGAGTACGTCAAGCATGTTGCCAAGATGTTTGAGTTGACGGGCGATGCAAGCGCAACGGCTGCTGATGAAGCGAAGACCGTCTTCGATATCGAAAAGAAACTGGCCGAAGTTTCCAAGACGCGCATCGAACGGCGCGATCCGGCTGGTAATTATCATAAGCTGCCGGTCGCGGAGTTGCGCGAGTTGACGCCGCACTTCGATTGGGCGCGCTATCTGAAAGCGCGGGCTATACCGAACGTGCAGGTGGTCAACGTCGGCCAACCCGATTTCTTCAAAGCGCTCGACAAGATGCTCGCCGACGCGCCGCTCGCGGACTGGAAAGTCTATTTGCGTTGGCACGTGCTCAACTCGACCGCCGCGTTTCTGTCCGCGCCGTTCGTGCAGGAAGATTTCAATTTCAACGGGCGCGTGTTGAGCGGCACGAAGGAGTTGCAGCCGCGCTGGAAGCGGTGCGTGGAGGGCACGGACGGAGTGCTGGGCGAAGCGGTCGGCGAGTTCTACGTGAAGAAAACTTTTACGCCGCAGGCTAAGGCGCGGGCGCAACAAATGGTGATGAATTTGATCGCCGCGTTGCGCGATGACCTGACGACGCTCTCGTGGATGAGCGACGTGACGCGGCAGCGCGCCAGCGCTAAGCTCGAAGCCTTCACGCGCAAGATCGGCTACCCGGACAAGTGGCGTAACTACGAAGCGTTGGCGATCAGTCGCGGCGCTTACCTCGACAACGTGCGGCGCGGCGCGGAGTTTGAATTGCGCCGTAATCTGAGCAAGATCGGGCAGCCGGTGGATCGCACCGAGTGGGGCATGACGCCGCCGACTGTAAACGCCTATTACAATCCGTCGCTGAACGAGATCGTTTTTCCGGCCGGCATCATGCAGCCGCCCTTTTATGATCCGCTCGCCGACGATGCGCTCAACTATGGCGGCATGGGCGCGGTCATCGGGCACGAGATGTCGCACGGCTTCGACGATCAGGGCGCACGCTTCGACGCCGAGGGCAATCTGCTTGATTGGTGGACGCCGGTTGACTTCCAAAACTTCAAAGAGCGCACGGACTGTGTGGTCAAACAGTTCGATAGTTATGAGGCCGAGCCGGGGTTGCATTTGCAAGGCAAGCTGGTGGTAGGTGAGAGCGTGGCTGATCTGGGTGGGTTGACGCTCGCGTATAAAGCGTTTCAGAAGGCGCAGGCGGGCAAGCCGGCGAAGCTGATTGACGGGTTCACGCCGGAGCAGCGTTTCTTTCTGGGCTGGGCGCAAGTCTGGGCGAGCAGCATCCGGCCCGAAGAAGCGCGGCGCAGAGTTGTGACCGATCCGCACCCGCTCGCGCGCTATCGCGTGAACGGCCCGCTCTCGAACATGCCGCAGTTCGCCGCGGCCTACCAATGCAAAGAGGGCGACTCGATGGTGCGCCCATCGGATAAGCGTTGTCAGATTTGGTAGACGCAGCGGGCATAACAGGCACGGGGGCGACGATCATCAAATCGTCGCCCCCGTGCTCTTAGAACATTACGGGCCAAGGCAACTCAGGCTACTACCGAGCCGGGCCACGTTGACCAACTCGTGACCGCCGGCGCGTATATACTGAAGAAACAGATGAGATTGCCGTTCGTGGCATCGCCGGCCAGGCCCGCGTAATCACCCAAACGATTCGCCCTGCTCCTGTCATCAAGATAAGTTGACGTACCCGCCTTGAGCAGAAAACTGCCTTGCTACGAACCGAGCGCAGCCGGCGCTGCGCTGCTCTTAGTCCGTGCGCTCAACTTCCTGTTGGCGATAATGCGCGACTAATGATTCCAGCGTCAGTTGTTCCTCAATCGTCAATTCGACGAACATCACGCCGAATCCGACCGGAGGCATATAGTAGCGAACTTCACCACGCAGCGCAGGGGTACCGGGGATGCCGAGCCGGAGGAATATCGCTTGTCCCTTGCTCGCTTCCTCAGCCGTCTGTACGAAACAGCCGCCGATGCTAAAACTTGTGAGCCGGGCTTGTTGTGCACAAGCGGAAGTGAAGCCCCAATCAATATAAAGCGACACTCTCACGCGCTCGTATCGTCTTTCTTCAATCGCCAAGCGAAGGTGTCCTTTCTCCGAGCGGATAATCCGGTAGCGTAACATTACGGCCATGAGGAGTTGGATGGGGACGAATATCGCTAATACGTGACGCGGGCCGCGCTGGTTTCAAGTCTGCATCCGTCCTCTAATGGCGAAGTAACTCCTTGTCGAGTGTTGGAAATAATCGGCGAGAAATCCATCGGGACGTTGTAATATCGCCTACTATGACAACTCGGTATGTACTCCCCCGCACACTCTTGCTCGCCGTCGTTCTCTTGTGTCTGCAACTCTGCGCCTGCTCATCTGCGCCGCTAGCGACAGACGCGGCCAATGTAAGCGCCACGCCTGACCCCGCGCTTTTGCAGCAGGCCGATGAATGCTACGCGCAACGGGCCGATCTCAATCGCGTGCGCACAGGGATCATATTACTCAGACGCGCCCGCGCCGTTGCACCGGCGGACTATGAAACGGCGTGGCGCATGGCCCGACTCGATTACACGCTGGGCGATCTGTCGAAGGATGAGAAAGAGCGTGCGACCGCATTTCGCGAAGGCATCGAGGCGGGCGAGGCGGCCGTGCGCGCAGCCGCGGACAAACCTGAAAGCCATTTCTGGCTCGGCGCAAACTACGGCGGCTTCGCCGAGACGCAAGGCGCGCTCGCCGGTCTCTCATACGCCGATAAACTCCGGCGCGAAATGGAGGCGGCGCAAAAACTCGACGAGGGCTTCTATGACGGCAGCACCTATATGGTCTTGGGGCGACTCGATCTGGAAGTGCCGGAATGGCTGGGCGGCGACCACCGGCGGGCGCTGACGACGCTGGAGAAGGGCCTCCAATACGGCCCACAGAACTCGCTCCTGCGCCTGCAACTAGCGAAAGCATACGTGGCCAACAAGCGGCCCGACGACGCGCGCAAACAGTTGAATTTCATCCTCGCCATGAAACCTGATCCAGACTATTTACCTGAGTATGACCAGTGTGCAAACGAAGCGCGCGAGTTGTTGCAGAAGCGACTCTGAGCGTGAATCTTGCCGCATGTAAGCCCCGACATATGCTCGGATAATCATCTCTGGTTGCCTGCTCAAGTCCGCCTCAGTAATTTCTCACCCAGCCTGCTTATCCTGTAACCGTCCCATTGAGGTTTACATATTGCAGAATTCCGTTGACAGTTATTCAGCAACGGATGTATTGTGCGCTCGTCCATCAACGCACTCATTGTTCCACTTCGGTGTTCGTTGATGCCAAGCACGCAGCCGTCAATACTCATCCAATGGCTCACGAATAAGGACTTTCACAGATGCAGTTTCCTCTTGCTGCCGCCTCTCACCCGTCGCCGTCTGAGCTTGCGCTCAGAGTCGGCTGTGGGAGAGGCATAGGTGTGGTAGCTGCGAGAACTGCGCTAAACGACAGTTAGAAACAGAGCAGCCCCGCGCGCACCTGCCAGTGCGCGCGGGGCTGCGCACATACAAACCCTTGCTGCGCTGAGCGTGCAAAGGATCGCGGTGCCTGACCAGCCGGCAGCTTAGCGGAGCAAGCGGTAGACCTCAACCTTACATTGAAGGGGTATCGCTTATGTTGCGTCCTTCCGCCGCTACCTTACGCGCACTGGTCATTCTGCTTACCTACTCATTGCTCAACTCGCTCGTCGTCCCCTTTGCCCTCCGGCGCGCCGAGGCAGCCGCCACTACTGCGGGAGTAGCGAAGCGGGCGCATGGGACACTCGCGCCGCCGGTCGCGTTACAACAGGGTAGGCGGCGCGAAGGGGAACTGATCATACGCTTTCGGGCGGATGCTTCCGAGCAGGAGAAGGATAGGTTCACCTTAGCGCACGGTACGCGGCGCGGACGTGACTTGCGCGGTGGGTCGCGGATTGAGCGGCTGCAACTCGCAGTCGGACAGAACCCTGAGACGCTCGCAGCAGAGATGCGCAACGACCCGGCGGTCGAGTTCGTCGAGCCGAACTTCCTGATCATGCGCGACCAAGTCGCGCCGAGCGACCCGCGCTTTCCAGAGCAGTGGGCACTCAAGAACACGGGCGCGAACGGCGGTCAGGCGGGCGCGGACATCGCTGCGTTACCGGCCTGGGCGCGCACGACCGGCGCAAACTCTACCGTCATCGCCATCGTTGACAGCGGCATCGACTTCACGCACCCCGAGCTACAGGCCAACGAATGGACGAACCCGAACGAGCGAGCGAACGGGCGTGACGATGATCATGACGGTTTCGGCGATGATCTGCATGGCTGGGACTGGATCGCCGACACCAACGTCATCAAAGACGAACAGGGGCATGGGACGAGCATCGCCGGTCTGATCGCGGCGCAGGGCAATAACGGCGGCGGCATAAGCGGTGTTATGTGGCGGGCGAGCCTGATGTCCTTGCGTGTGCTCGATAGCGCGGGCACGGGTGACGTAGCCACCGCCGTCGAAGCCATCGACTACGCCGGCGCGCACGGGGCGCAAGTCATCAATCTATCGTGGGGCACGGACGATTACTCCATCGCCCTGCACGATGCCATCGTGCGGGCCGGGCAGCAGGGCGCGCTGGTGGTCTGCTCAGCCGGCAACGGCGGGCGCAACATCGACGCCACGCCCTATTATCCCGCTTCCTTTAACCTGCCGAACCTCGTCTCGGTGGCCGCCACCGATAGTCTTGATCAAATCACCTCATGGTCGAACTGGAGCGTGGGCGCAGTCACACTCGCCGCGCCCGGCGTAGGTCTGCTGACCACGCGCATGGGGGGCGATTATGCGTCGGTGACCGGCACATCGGCGGCGGCTCCGCTCGTCAGCGGCGTGGCCGGTCTCGTCAAGACCGTGCGCCCGTGGCTGAGCGCAGAGGAGACGAAAGCGGCGCTGATAGCCGGCGCACGCCAGACGCCGACCCTCGTCGGTAAAGTCTTCGCCGGCGGAGTCATCAGCGCGGCCGGGACATTAGCCACGCTGACAGGGCCGGACACGCCGCCGGCCAACGGGCCGGGCGGCGGTAATGGTCATGGCGGGAATAACGGGCAGGGGAATAATCATCCGCCCGTGCCGCACCCGACGCCGGGACATGGCAGCGGGGGCCATGGGCCAAACGGCGGCTTCGATAGCACGCCGCCCGCCACAACCAAAGATGCTCCCAGGCAAGGACTACCTAACCTTGATCTCACGCGCGGGCGGCAGCCCAATACGCCGACGCCTTCAGCGCCCATACAAGCCAACCTATGCTCAGCTAATCTGCCTGAATGTAGCGGGACCAGCTCGGGCGGGCAGATACCATCGGGCAGCGATCCCTACGTGGCGACCGCGCGCACGCTGCCGCAGAACAAAACGGGGCGCGGCGGCCCCATGGCAACGGCTGCCGGCGATCAGGAGATGGAGGTCAACCTCGGCTCGCGCAATTACAACTGGGCGCTGCCGCTGGTAGGTCTGCCGGGTCGGGCCGGCTTAGACCTGAGCTTGACGCTTTATTACAACTCGCTGGTATGGACGAAGGACACGGCGAACGGCACGATAGAATACAACGCCGACCGGGGCATGCCCGGCCCCGGTTTCCGGCTCGGGCTGCCTGTCGTGCAGGCACAGTACACCGACTGGCAAAGCAGCACCAGTTCCTTCCTGCTGCTCACACCATCGGGTGGGCGCACCGCACTAAGTCGCGTCGGCATAACGAACGTCTATGAAGCGGCCGACGGCTCCTACGCGCAACTGACAGACAACGGCGGCGGCAACCTGCTCGTGCGCCTGGCGGATGGCACGCAACTTTCCTTCGCTTCGGCAGGCGACTCGCAGTATCACTGCACCCAGATCAAGGATCGCAACGGCAACTATATCAGCGCCACTTACTACACTGCAGGTGCGCGGGCAGGTCTCATCCAGACGATCACGGACACGCTCGGGCGCGTGGTCACATTTAATTACAACACGGATAATAATCTGGATACGATCACACAGAGTTGGGCCGGCGTGACGCACCAGTACGCGAAGTTCTATTACGGCAGCGTCCTCGTCAATCCCAACTTCCCCGGGTTAGTCGTGTACGGGCCTGTAAATCAGAACATCACAGTGCTGACGCGGGTTGACTTGAGCGACGGCTCGTTCTATGGCTTCTCTTATGAGAACCCGTGGGGCATCGTCAATCGCTTCTGGCGCTATGCGCCCGACGGCTCGGGTCTGCAATACACTTTCTACAACATCCCGTCCACCAATACCCCGCTCGCGGACTGCCCGCGCTTCACGGAGCGGCGCGATTGGGCGCAGCAGTGGAACGTGCAGAACGGCGTGGCGACGGAAGCGGTGACATATTACAGCGTCAGCGATGGCGTGACGTGGACGATGCCGGATAGCACGCAGTTGACGGGCACGCGCACCCAAGTGACGACGCCCGATGGCACAGCCTATAAGACATATGCTAAATCCACCGGTTGGGAGCAAGGGCTGCCGGTATTGGCAGAGGTCTGGCCCGTCGGCGCGCAGGTGGCGGCGCGGCGCACGACGACCGCGTGGACGCAGGACAACACGAATCTCACGTACCAACAGAGCCCGCGCCCGACGGAGAGCAACATCTACGACGATGCGGGTCATCGCCGGCGCACGACCATCAGC
>JBBRYU010000162.1:0-9600 GCA_038237345.1 Pyrinomonadales bacterium | reverse complement strand
GGCCCGCGCTCCCGGCGCGGCGTAGTTTTATGTATTGGCAAACCGCTGTAGGCAGAAGTAATGCTGTGCTGTCTTAACCGCTTACTGCCTACCGCCTCCCGTTTCCCTCCTTCTCTCGCGGCGCATCTATCGGCTAGAATAGCGCCAGCGCCAGCAAGTTTATTATTTCCCTCCCCTACGTTTTGTCGCGCCGGCCGTGTGGTTCACCGGCGCGGGTCGTGTATGCTCGTTGAACCCCTACAGGGCGGAGACGTATAGATTCGCATGGATGAGAAAGCGGAACAGAAAGCGGGCGCGACGAAGCGCGACGAGGCGCTGGTCGAACGTCTGTTCCGGCGCGTGCTGGATCGCGTCGGCGCGGTGGTAGATCGCAAGCTGGGCCGCGAGATCGAGCCGCAGAGCGGCTTCACCACGTCACGGCTGATCGAGCGCATGAACCGGCTGATTGACGAGCGGGTGCGCACCGACTCGCGACGGGGGCGCATCGCCCCGCATCAACTCAAGCTCAAGATAGAGTGGGGCACGCACTCTGAAGCCCCGCCCGAAACGCTCAAGGAGCTTGAGCACGAAATTCTCGCCGCCGCGATTGACCACATCAACGACCAACGCCTGCGCACGCTCGCGCCCGTCGAGATCGAGACCGTCGTGGACATCTTCACGACGGGCATCGCGGTCGATCCGACCTACGGCGCGTTTGCCGATGAACTGCAACAGGAGGACGGAGCGCGGCGGCGCGCGGCCGAAGGCATCACGAACGACGTGCCGAAGGCTGAGTTAAAGCCGGATGAAGTATCGTTGGGCGCGCGTGTGACTGCGCCCGACGGCGCGTTCGATACGCAACTGCGTCTCCTGCCAGGCGGCCGGCGCTTGAGCATCGGGCGCGCAAACGATAGCGATCTGCATCTCGATCACACCAGCGTCTCGAAGATTCACGCCGCGCTGTTAATGAACCGCGAAGGCACATTGCTGGTCGCCGACACAGGCTCGACCAACGGCACTTATATCAACGGTCGCCGCATCGCTTACGGCGAAGCGCGCCAGATCGAGGACGGCGATGTCGTCGGCTTCGGCGATGTCGAGGTCAGGTTTAGAAAAGCAGTGACGAGTGCTGAGTGACATGTGACGAGGAACATACTCGCGCATCCTTGTTACTCAGCGCTTGTCACTTGGCACTCATTCCTTAATTATGCTGTTACTTGCCATTCCTGAAAGACTACCGGCTCTATTAAGTCTCGTCTATACGGCGGGGCTGGCGTTAATGGTGCTGTGGCTGGGCGTGTCGTTGGTGCGTGGGATGCGGCACCGACGTTCCGGGCTGGCGGCGGTCGCGCCGAAGGATTTGCCGACCGAAGTGCGCCAACGGCTCGGCGTCACTTCGACGAATCGCGGACTCTACTGGCTGCGCTGGCTGTTCGTCCTGCTCGCGCTCACAGTCTTTGGCTTCCACGTCTATTGGGCGCAGTACGCCGCCGAGCGCAACGACCGCTTCGACGAGTTGAACTACAAAGACCTGCGCAACCGTCGGCTCGCCGAGTCAACCTTGCGCGGCTGGATTCTGGATCGTAGCGGCAAACTGGAGAACGCGCTCGCGCTCTACACGCGCGAGCCCGACGGCAAGATCGTGCGCACCTATCCGCTCGACCGCGAGATGGCGCAACTGTTCGGCTCGGATCGCGGCGACGCAGGCTTGGAGCGCGGTCTGTTCGGCGTGCAGAGCGGGGCCGCGCCCGAAGCGCTCGACCTCGCGCTCAATCATGACATCAAACAGCCCGCCAATCTGGATGTGCGGCTGACGATTGATCGCGAGTTACAGAAGACAGCCGTCGAGCAGTTGCGCGACCGGCACGGCGCGGCCGTGGTGTTGAATCCGCAGACGGGCGAAGTGCTGGCGATGTACAGTAACCCCTCCTTTTCCATCGAAGAGGTGCAGGACGAAGCTAATTGGATCAAGCTTGAGGCGAATAAACGCGACCAGCCGCTCGTCAACCGCGCGCTGCGCGCTTATTACATTCCCGGTTCGACCTTCAAGACCGTCATCATGATCGCCGCGTATCTCGCCGGCGCACAAGATGCGCAGTTCACTTGCAGCGCCGCCGGCTACATCGCCTCGTCCGGCTCGCCCGCCATCTTCGATAGCGGCGGCACGGGCGAAGTCCACGGCCACATCGGCATAGATACGGCCTATGAAGTTTCCTGCAACCAATACTTCGCCCAACTCGCCGTCAAGCTTGGCCCTGAGCGGTTGAAACAGGCCGCGCAATTACTCGGCATCGGCACTTACGACGATCCGGTGGACACGACGCGCGGGCGTCGCCGGCCCGACATCTGGAACGCAAGCACACCGTCCGTCGCCCGCGCGCTTGCGCCCGCCGAGTCGGCCATCGTCACGAATCCGAAGATCAGAACTTACGATCTCGCGCTCGAAGGCTTCGGACAGGGTTATGCAGGACAAATGACGCCGTTGCAGATGGCGATGATCGCGGCGACGGCGGCTAATCTCGAAGGACGTTTACTGAAACCGAAGATCGAGTTCAATCAACCGCCGGCCGTGTTCAATCAAGTGCTGCGGCCCGACCAAGCCGCGCAAATCCGGCGCATCATGGGGTTGGTGACGCAAGGGCCGTCGGGCACGGCCACATCGGTCTTCGCGCCGATCACGGCGCAAGGCATTTTAACCGGCGGCAAGACCGGCACGGCCGAGAAAGAAGTGCCAGTTTATGATCCGAAGACCGGCGAGCCGAAGAAGGTCAAACGCTACGAGCGCGACCGGCGCGGGCAGATCATACGCGAGTATGAAGAGATCATGATTGATCGCGAGCACAAGCGCGTGGACAGTTGGTTTCTCTGCATCGCGCCGCTCGACTACCCGCAACTGGCCATCGCCGTCATCATCGAAGCCGGCGGTTATGGCGCGAAGGCCGCCGCGCCCGTCGCCGCCGCGCTCGTCCTGAAGGCCCGCGACCTTGGACTGCTCACGAACACACAAGCTCAGCCTGCTGTGCCGCAGACGAATCGTCCCGGTCAGCCGCAACCGCGCCAACAACTCGTGCCACAGGGCCAACGGCCCGCGCCGGACCAAGGGCCACAACCAGCGCGGACGCCCGCAATGCAAACGCGCCCCAATGCGCCGCCCCGCGCCGCGCCGACGCGCAGCCCGCAATAAGCGGCTATAAACGCAACTGGTTGTGCGTTTGGCAGTATGCTCAGCCAAAGAAACTATGCCCTTGCACACACTGTTAAGATTATGAAGAATCGCGCGTCGTCTCATCTTTTAGCTATTCTAGTTATCGTCGGCTTTGAGATCGCCGGCTACGTGGGCGTTACGCGCGCGGCGTTGCTGCGCGGCTATCAGCCGCCGTTAGCGAGCGCGGTGCGCGATCTGTTGCTGTTCCTGCCCATCATCGCGCTCGTGCTCTGGCTCGCGCGCGGCAAACGCTTCGCGGGCAACTGGACGCTCTTTACCATCGCCATCCTGCTCTTCTCCATCGGGCTACTCGTGCAATACCGGCTCTACAGCGATCCGGAATATAACTCGCGCGACAAGGCCAACGCCCGCGCGCAAAAGACGCAGGTGCTGCGCCTGCGCTACATCAATCAGAACTACGACGCCGAGAAGAAGCAGATGTTGGGGCTGCCGACCAATCAGCAGCAGGCCGAGGCGATGTTGGAGCAACAGGCCGAAGCGCGCCAGTCGAACATCAGTGCGCGCAGCGTACTCACATCCGGTTACACGTGGATACCTCTGCTCGCCTTCGCTGCGTTCGCACTCGCTTACACTTTCTGCGTGCGCGATGATTTTCTCAACTGGGCGCAGCGGCATAGCTTCATCATCGTACTGGCGACGCTCGTGCCGCTCGCGGCGGCGGTCGTCACCTCGAAGGCCGGTAAGGCGCTCGGCAACATGACGCCGTGGGAGCCAGCCAAGATTCCCTTCCTGCTCGGCTTCGCCGGCATCCTGACCGCTTATTATCGCGATCTGGCCAAAACCTACTGGGGCTTGCCCCGCGCGCAGGCCGTCGTCCCGCTGATCGCGATGGCGCTCTTTCCCTTCATTCCCTTCTTCGCCTTGAAGGACTTCGGGCAGATGCTCGTCTTCAGCGGCGCGTATGCGGTGCTGTACCTCGTCGCCGTGCGCCGCTGGCCGCAACTACTCGTCTTCGTCGGCTCAGTCGTGCTGGCTATCAGCATCCTCGTCGTCGGCGCGTTGCCGGTGGACGTGCAGGAGAAAGTGCCGCTGCTGCCGACGCTCGCGCGCCCCGTCTCGGCCGCGCTGCCCGCGCGCATTCAACAACGCTTCCATCTCTGGCTCGACGGTTTTGATCCGCCGCCGACGAATGCCTGGTGGTGGCAGAAGGATTACGAAGAGGCCATCGCGCGCGACCCGCAGATGAAAGAACTCGCGGCTGAGAGCGAGGCGATGCAGCACACGGTCAATGTGGACGTGTGGTTCGACCGCATCGCGTTTCAACCGGCGCAGGCGACCTTCGGCATCGCGTCGGGGCGCACTACCGGCCGCGGACTCGGACTAGGCTTTGCCGAAGTGATCCCCGTGGCCGATTCGGACTACATTTACGCGGCCATCGCCGAAGAGCTTGGTCTCGCGGGCGGCGCGGTCGTCATGCTCGCGCTGATCGTCTTTGTCAGCGCGGGCGTGCGCACTGCGCTTGATGCCCGCGACATGTTCACCAAGTTGTGCGCGGCGGGATTGACCGCGTTCATGGGCTTTCAAGCGCTCGTCAACATCGGCGGCATCACGCGGGCGCTGCCGATGACGGGCATCACGCTGCCCTTCGTCAGCCACGGCGGTTTCAGTCTCATCACGAGTTTCGCCATGCTCGGCATGTTGCTGGCCTTCTCGCATCGCAACGCCGTTGACGCGGCCGGCGTGCCCGCGCGGGCGACGCCGCACACGCCGCGCGCTGAGAGCGAGGGACTAACGTTGGCGGCGGTTGAGTAAGCGCAATGGACGATACGCAGCAGGTAGAAGGTAGAGAGCAAAGATGAGTGAGCAACCTTCCGAAGTGATGTTTGAGACGGCCGCCGTATCTGAGCGCGGCCTCAACGAGAAACGGCCGCTGAACGAAGACTCGTACCTGCTCGACGCCGAGCGGCTCATCTTCGCCGTGGCCGATGGCGTGGGCGGCGCGGAGGCGGGCGAGGTCGCGTCGCAGACGGCCGTGGAAGTGCTCGATGAAGCGTTTCGCCATCAACGTCCCGGCGACGACGTGGAAGACTTAATGGAGTTGGCCATCCAACGCGCCAACGCTTCGATCTATCAACTCGCGCACGAAGAACGCCGCTTCGCCATGATGGCGACGACGATTGTCGCGCTGCATTTGGCCGGTCGGCGCGCCACCATCGGCCACGTCGGCGACTCGCGGCTATATCGCATCGCGCCCGACGGCCAGCTTTTTCGTGAGACCGATGATCATTCGGTAGTGGAAGAAGAGGTACGCGCCGGGCGTATGACGGCGGAACAGGCGGCGCATCATCCGAGCCGCAACGTCATCAGTCGTGCGTTGGGCGCGGAGCAAGCGGTCGAGGTGGATTTAAAGACTATCGAGGTGGCGGACGGCACGATCTTCCTGCTCTGCTCCGACGGTATCACGCGCCACATTCCTGATGCGGAGTTGAGGGCGATCTTACACGAAGCGCAATCGCTTGAAGCAGCCTGTGCCGAGATGAAACGATGCTGCTACGAGCGCGGTGCGGAGGATAATTTAACCGCCGTCACCGTGCGGGTCAACGCACGGGCCGCACAGGTCGCGGCCGATATAGCCACTCACGATGATGATGAGCGCACAATCCTTGCCGAGCGCACGCCGCTCCTGGCTCAGGCAGAGACGACTGCTGCTGTTGCCGATGCCGCAACGCATTTGCAGCGGCCGTTAGCCGGCGCAGGCGCGGCTGACAAGCACAACCGCGTGATCGTCCCCGCGCCGCAATCGGACGAACAACCTGCACGCACGCCGAACGCTGCATTTGTGCCCCAAGAGCGCAGCGCTGTGGGTCGCGCAGGCCATTGGTTCGGCGTACTTCTGTTCGTGCTGGCTGCGGCGGCGGCCGCTTTCTATGGGGGGATGCGCTACCAACGCACGCGCGCAAGCTACGAGCAGGCGCTGACGGCGAACGCCGTCGCCAACCCGATGCCGGAAAGTCCGGCCGCGCGCTTTGACCGCCTGCGGCGCGAGGTGGACGCCGCGCCGAGCGCCATGACACAGAGATATGGTGGCGAAGTTAATGTCGGGGAACAGCAGAGCGGTGATCCGGAACTGCTTTATCTGTATGGCCGCGCATTGCTGTTGTCGGGCCATCAGCAGGAAGCCGCGCAGATGTTTGAACAGACGATCCAACGGCTGAATGAGCGGGCCGCTTCGGGGCGCGATCCGTTGCGCATCGAAACGCGGATTGCAACGGCTGCCGCCGCTTTGAAATCTAACGACCCGGTGGCGACCACGAAGGCCGCGCGCGAACTTGACGAAGTGATCGAGCAACAGGCCGGTGCGCTTGCACCCGGCGGCATCTCGTCGCCAACACCAGCGCCGACGCAGTGAGCGATTGTTTTAAGAAATGTTTGGAATTGATTGCAGCGTTGTCAGCTTGCGATGAGCGAACTAAAACTCCAACAGACCCGGCTCGACGGCCGCTACGACGTGCTCGAATGTCTGGGGCGCGGTAGCTATGCCGAGATTTATGTCGCGCGCGATGAGGCGGCCGTCGCCGGCGCGCCGGAGTTGGTCGTTATCAAAGCGCTCAACGTCCAACTGCAAGGCATGCTCGATCCGGAGTTGGAACATACGCTTCTGGATAATTTTCGCAACGAGGCCGCCGCGCTCGACCGCGTGCGCCATCCGAACGTCATCAATCGGCTCGGACACGGCACGGCCATAGACCTCGCGGGTCAGACTTTTCATTACCTCGTGCTCGAATACTTGCCGGGCGGCGACGTGGCCACGCTCTGCCGCAAGCACCCGCTGGCGCTTGAGCGCACGCTGTATTACATCGAACAGGTCTGCGCCGGTCTCGCGCACGCGCACGCGCACGATGTCATACATCGCGACATCAAACCACAGAACCTGTTGCTGACGGGCGACTGCGAGACCATCAAGATCGCGGACTTCGGCATCGCCAAGATCGCCGCGCTCGAAGGCGCGATCACGCGCGTCGGCACGGACATATACGCCGCGCCGGAGCATCACCCCTTGCGCCCGACAGGGCCGCTTGATACCGCTGCGCTCACTAATGCGCCCAAACTGCTGACGCCTGCCGCCGACATCTATTCGCTCGCCAAGACCGTCTACATGATGCTCACGGGCGAAGCGCCGCGCCGCTTTTCGCAACAGCCGATCAGCGAACTGCCGGCGCATGTGGCGAGCGAAACGTGGGCCACGTTCGTCCTGCGCGTCTTGCACCGTGCGACCGAGACTAATCCGACGAAGCGTTATCAAACCGTGCCGGAATTTTGGGCCGAGTTGCGTGATGCGGCGATGCCACAGACGCGCCTGTTGGCCATGCCCAACGGCGACGAGACGCGCCCGCTCACACAGGTGGCCCGCGTTGATGAGTTACCGCCGCGCCCGCAACCCGTGCAGTTCGCCATCAAGGAACAGGCGCAATTGCCGCGCACGAATGCCCCCGTGCGTCCGCGCATCGTTGTGCCTGTCTCAACCGCGCCCGCGGCGGAAAAGCTTGCAACGGTTAAAGACTTGCCCGCGCCTGTGCAGAAGACACCGCTGCCTGCGCGCGTTGAAGCAACCCGCAAAGATGTCGCGCCGCAGACGGAAGCGCGCGAGCCGTTCATGCAGCGCATGTTCGCGGGTAATCGCCTGCAACGTTGGCTGGTCGTGCTGCTCGTCCTCGCCGGCTTCGCGTTGCTGCTGCTCGGCGTGCGGCATTACGTTGCCAGCACTAACGCGCGCACGCCGCAACCGTCCCAAGCGCTGAATACCAACGCCCCCCCCAACGCCAACTTGCAAACGGGGCGCGAAATGACGACGATCACGAACGTCAACTTGCGTTCCGGCCCGAGTCGCACGTTTCCGAAGTTGGGCGAAGCCGAACGTGGCTCGCGTGTGCGTGTGTTGCAATGCAACGGTTCGTGGTGTGAAGTGCAAATAATCGCGCATGGCGAGCCGCGCGCAGCTGAGAGCAGCGCTGAGCAGGGCTGGCTTGATGCGACGAGGTTGAGGTAATTTGTCTCAGGCGAGAGGTGATATAAGACGGTGAGCATACTGGATTCGATCCGCAAGTGGATTGACGGCGAAGTGACGGAAGACCCGCTCGCGGACGTGGACGAGCAGTCGCGCCCGCGCCGTGTCTGGGAAGAGTTCCTGGTGAAGATCGCGCGCGAGATAGAGCACGTGATGCAGCGCGAGATGTTCACCCCGCCCGGCGGCCCGACCTACATTCCGCCTGAGTACATCGTCTATCTGAGCGCGGACGATGATAAAGACTGGCAAGGCGAGAAGCGCCGCGGACTCGAACAGGGTTTGTTCTACGTCCTCTCCGAGCGCGCACGCGAGTTAAGCGGGCAGACGCAACTGGCGACGAAATCTTTCGCCGTCGAGTTGCGCGTGGACGGCACGCTCAACAAGAGCGAGTTTCGCGTTCAACCCGTCTGGGACTCGACTGAGAGCGGGCACACGATGGTCACGCCGCGCCCGGCCGAAGTTGGCGCGGCCACTGTGCCCGACGCAGTCTCAGACGATGCCGAGCCGACTGAAGGCGAAGTGACGCAGGTGCGTGCGCGCGTCACTGAACTTTACTCGGTGGAGATTTGGCGCGGCGGTGTACGCCAAACGGTCGTGCCTGTCACGAAGCCTGAGATCACCATCGGGCGCGGCTCAAAATCCGTCGCGGTCGATTTGCCAATCAAGGGCGACCCGGAAGTGAGCCGCGTCCACGCCATCTTGGGACGCGACCCGGAAGGCAAATACCGGGTGACCTCGAAGGGGCGCAACCCGACGCTCGTCGGCGGGCGCGAATTGCCGCGCGAGGAGAGTACGGAGATCGCGCCCGACGATAAGATCGAGATCTGTAGTTACACCCTGCGGATTCAACCGAAATAACTTTTGCGTAGTTATCAGTCTAACGTAAGGAGAGCCGAAGAATGACTTACATCGTGGTCGAATTGTGTGTTGACTGTAAGTACACAGACTGCGCGGCGGTTTGCCCCGTCGAAGCATTTCACGAGTTGCCCGACCGCCTCTACATCAACCCTGAGACCTGCATCGACTGTGACGCCTGCGTACCCGAATGCCCCGTCGAGGCCATCTTCTCCGAGGCAACGCTGCCCGAACAGTACGCGCACTGGCTGGAGTTGAACGCCGAGGCCGCCGAGCATCCGATCCTCAGCATGAAAAAAGAGGCGCTCTACCTGCCAAGCTGCACAGGCCCTCAGCCGACTTAATGATGCAGCATATATTTTGACGTTGAGCGGTAAAAGTCAGCCCTGCGCGGTGTTAGACCGCCAAGAGCGGTAAAAGTCAGCTTTTCAGGGTGTTAGACCGCCATTGGCGGTAAAAGTCGGCCATAGTCGAAAAATACCGCCATTGGCGGTCTAATGAGCGTTCTGCCGCTTCGCATCAAAACGGAAGTTGC
>JBBRYU010000161.1:0-9620 GCA_038237345.1 Pyrinomonadales bacterium | reverse complement strand
TTAAGACTTCGAGCGCGGCGGGGCTGAGATGGCGTGCGGGGCGTTCGTGGCGCGCGGCGAGTTGCGTGACGAGGTGCTGTGCGAGCAGGGGCAAGTCTTCTTTGCGGCGGCGCAAGGGCGGCAGTTCAATCGTGATAACGTTCAGGCGGTAGAGCAAATCTTCGCGCAGCACGCCGGTGCGCACAGCCTCGTGCGGTTCGCGGTTCGTCGCGGCCAGCACGCGCACGTCAATCGGAATCTCCTGCGCGCCGCCGAGCCGCCGCACGGTGCGCTCTTCCAACACGCGCAGCAGTTTCGCTTGCAGGAGCGTGGGCATCTCCGCGATCTCGTCGAGCAGGAGCGTGCCGCCGTTGGCCATCTCGAAGCAACCCTGCCGGCGCATGCTCGCGCCCGTGAATGCGCCGCGCTCGTGCCCGAACAGTTCCGACTCCATCAACGTCTCAGGGATCGCGGAGCAGTTGATCGCGACAAACTCGTGCGTGCGACGCGGGCTAAGTTCATGCACGGTGCGCGCGACCAACTCTTTGCCCGTGCCCGACTCGCCCGTGATCAGCACGGACGCGGATGAAGGCGCGACCTGCTCGATCAAAGTGTAGACGCGGCGCATCGGCTCGGCATTGCCTATCAATTGGCGGAACGTGCCGCGCTCGCGCAATTCTTCATGCAGTTGTGCGCGCTCACGTCCCTCCGCGCCATGTGCGAGTGCGCGCTCAACCACATCCAACAACCGTATATTGTCAACAGGTTTTTCCAGAAAGTGGTAAGCACCCCTTTCCTGCACAGCGCGCAGGGCCATCTCGATTGAACCGGCACCGGACAATAAGATCACCGGCAAGTCTGGGTGATGGTCTTGAACTAGCTGCAATAGCGCGAACCCGTCAAGTCCGGGCATTCGTACATCGGTAACGACTACATCAGGCCGTAACTTATAGAACTGTGCGAGCGCAACTTGACTGTCTGTCTCGGCAAATACCTCATGCCCGGCCGCCGCAAATATCTCGCGCAGCGTGTCAAGCAGCAGTGGGTCATCGTCAATCACAAGAATGCGGCCGTTAGCCATGTCAGGAATTTTAGCACAAACCTCCGCGCTGGGAGTGCAGGCATCTTGCCTGCAAGCGTGCGCCAGCACGCTCAAAGCAGTCGTTAACATCACAGCTTGCGATTGGCGTTTGTTTTGTTCGCGCTGCCGCGCTCATGGCAGGCAGGATGCCCGCGCTCCCAGCTTGTTTTAGTTTTGTTGTGCGAAATAATCAGCAATGGCGCGGGCGAGGGCAGGGACGGTGAATTCCGCGGGCTGTATGTCGGTTTGCAAACCGTACTCGGCGGCGGTGTGCGCGGTGATGTCGCCGATGCAGGCGACACGCACGCCTTGGAGCAAGCCGCGTAGGTCGGTCGTGTCGAACAGTTGCGCGAAGTTGTGAACGGTGGAAGAGCTAGTGAAGGTGATGCAATCAACCGCGCCGCCGACGAGCAGCGCCTCGACGCGCGCACGGTCGGTCGTCTGCGGCGGGACGGTGCGATAAGCGGGCACTGCATCTACCCGCGCGCCCGCCTCTGCCAGCGCCTGCGGCAGATAATCGCGGGCAACGGCGGCGCGCGGGATCAAAAAGTTGAGCCGGTCGAACTGTGCGCGCCCGCCGATGTAATTCTCGATGGCCGCGAAGACGCCTTCGGCCTTGAACTGTTCGGGCACGACATCAACATGCACGTGCGCGTCGCGCAGACGATCCGCTGTCGCCGTGCCGATAGCGCAGACGCGCAGTTCGTCCAACTCGCTCACGTTATGCGCGACCGTCGTCAGCCGGCGCAGAAAGAAGTCCACGCCATTCACGCTCGTGAAGATGAGCCAGTCGTAACCGAAGAGATCAGCGATTGCCTGATCGAGCAGCGCGTAACTCTCCGGCTCAACTATCTCGATGGTCGGACAGGCTACGACACGCGCGCCCGCCGCTTCGAGCGTCGCGGCGAACTCGGCCGCTTGCGCGCGTGCGCGTGTGATGACAATGGTGTGATCAGCGAGAGGCTGGACAGATGTCATAGATTGTAGGGGCAAACTGCGCCTATATGTGTTGTGCTAGGAGTCTATCAGCGCCTTGCTCGCGCAGGCGTGCCGCCAGCATCTCGCCCGCGTGCGCGGCATTGGGCACATCGGCTTCCAGCGCAGCACGGATTAGCTCTGTGCCGTCCATCGCGGCGACGAGCGCATCAAGTTGCAATCTGTCAGCGCGGACTGTGGCGTGCGCCGCGATGGGCACCTGGCAACCGCCGCCGAGCGCGTTCAGCAGGGTGCGTTCGGCCGTGCAGGCAGCGCGCGTCGGCGGGTGATTGAGCAACGCGATAATAGCGTTGGTGTCAGCATCGTCCGCGCGGGTCTCGATGCCGAGCGCGCCCTGCCCGACGGCGGGCAGCATTACATCGGGCGGCAGCGCGTGGCTGATGCGCGCGGCAAAACCAAGTCGCCGCAATCCTGCGCAGGCGAGCAGCACGGCGTCGTATTGCCCTTCATCGAGCTTGCGCAGACGCGTGTCCACGTTGCCGCGTAAATCTTTAATGACGAGGTCGGGACGTGTGAAGCGCAACTGTGCCTGCCGTCGTTGGCTCGACGTGCCGACAACTGCGCCGGCGGCCAAACTTTGCAACGAAGCGTTTTCCTGCGTAGCATCGGCGCGTAAGACAAGGGCATCGCGCGGGTCTTCGCGCTCGGTGATGGCGGTGATGGCGAGACCGGCGGGCAGAAAGGTCGGTAAATCTTTCAGCGAGTGGACAGCGATGTCTATGCGCTCATCAAGCAGCGCTTCTTCGAGTTCTTTCGTGAACGCGCCCTTACCGCCGATGACAGCGAGCGGCACATCGCGCATCACGTCGCCGGTCGTTTTAATGATCTCGATGCGCACATCGGCGTCTGGTTTGAGCGCACGCAGTTGCGCCTGTACCCATTCCGCTTGCCACAACGCCAGCTTCGAGCCGCGCGAGCCGATGGTGAATTGTCTCTTCATACGAGTTGAAGAGGTCAGCGGCTAGAGATTAGAGATCAGTAAGGAACTGCCCGCACCAAGCTCTAACTTCCAATCTCTAACCTCTAAGCACCGTCCTCTGGTTTCTCTTCCAGCGCAAAAATATCGCGCCACGCCTGCATGTTCTCTTCGATGCCGGTCTCGTGCGAGCGGCGCATGCGGCTGATGACCGGATGGGCGATCTTGTTAACGGCAGAGAGTAGCAACGCTTCGACGGCTTGTTCCTGCGCGGGTGTGAGCGCGCCGAGTTTATGCCGTTGACGTTGATATTCGCGCTGCGCAATCTCCTGCAACTTCTGCCGGAGCGCGCCCACGGTCGGCCCTATGTCGAGCGCGCGGAGCGCCTGTTGAAACTGCATCACTTCGGACTCGACGATCAATTCGGCGCGCACGGCTTCACTCTCGCGCTCGCGTATGTTCGAGGCGATGACCGCTTCGAGGTCGTCCACGTCGAAGACGAACAGGTTGCCGATCTGGCCCACCGCCGGATCGACGTTGCGCGGCACGCTGATGTCGATGAAGAAGGCGGGCCGGTTGCGTCGCGCTTCCAACGCCGCCCGCGCCATCTGCGGCGTGATGACATAGTCTTTCGCAGCGGTCGAGCAGATCACAATGTCCGCTTGCGCAAGGAGCGTTGGCAGCGCGCCAAACTCTACCGCTTCGCCGCCGAAGGTGGCGGCGAGGCGTGTGGCGGTCTCATGCGTGCGATTGGCGACAAGGATGCGCTGTGCGCCGGCGGCGGCCAAGTGTTGCGCGGCTAGTTCGGCCATCTCGCCCGCGCCGACGAGCAGCACAGTCGTGCCTTTGAGCGAGCCGAAAACTTTGCGCCCCAACTCAACCGCCGTATAGCTGATCGAGACGGCCGAATCGGCGATGCCGGTCTCGGAGCGCACGCGCTTGGCCACGTGCAATGCGTGATGCATCAAACGGTGGATGACCCGGCCCGCCGTGCCCGCCGCGACCGCGACCGAGTAGGCGCGGCGCACTTGCCCCAACACTTGCGGCTCGCCCACGACCATCGAGTCGAGCGAAGAGGCGACGCGGAAGACATGGCGCACAGCCTCGTCTTCCGCATGTGTGTAAAGATGTTCGTGAAAAAAATCTGCGGGCACGTTCCGGGCATCGCTCAGGAAATTGCTGATGCGCGTTGCCCCTGTCGGGCCGTCCACGCTGCCGGTCGTCGCCACCACCTCCACGCGGTTACACGTCGAAACGATCAACGCCTCGCAAATCGCCTCGCCGTCCACGAGCGCGTGGAGCGATGCGGTGCAAGCGTCGTCCGAAAAGGCGAGCCGCTCGCGCACCTCCACAGGCGCGGATTTATGATTGAGGCCGACGAGAACGATGGACATAAGCGAAATAGTGAAAGATGAATGATGAACGATGAATTAAAAACATTTGCTCTCATTCATCGTTCATCATTCATCTTTCATCGTTTACCCAAACACGTGATAGCCGCCGAGCCAGCGTGTGCCGAGAAAGGTGAAGACGACGAGCAGGAAACCGGCGACGCCGGCCCACGCGGCTTTGCGCCCGCGCCACTGTGCGCGATAGTGAATCATCGTCAGATAGAGTACCCACGTGAGTACGGCAAAGACTTCCTTCGGATCGTTGTGCCAGATGCGACCGCTGCGCGCGGACGACCAGACCATGCCCGTCAGTATGCCGAGCGACAAAAGCGTGAAGCCGATGCCGGCCGCGGTCGCGCCGATGTCGTCCACCGTCGAGAGCGACGGCAGGCGATGAAAGAAGGCGCTGAAAGTTTTTAGTTTTAGCTCGCGATCCTGCCATAGGTACATCAAGCTAGCGGCAAAGACGACGAAGAACGCGGCGTAGGCGCAGACCAATAGCGTCGTGTGGACGGGGAAGAGCCAGCCGGCCGCGCCTGTGGTGACGGAGTCGGCGGCCCGGCCCGCGTCGCCGTGTACGAGCATGGCGACGAGCAAGAGCAGCGTCACGATGGGCAGCGTCAATGCGCCGAGCGCGCGGGCGTGGTAGCGATAGAGCGCCAGCCCGTAGGCGATGTCGAGCGTCCACGCGAGAAACGAGAAAGTTTCGCGCAGCCCGAAGAGCGGATAGTGGCCGTCGCGCACCCAGTCGAGTATGAGCGCGGTGGTGTGCAACAGAAAGCCTGTGCCGAGCGAGACGAGCGCGGTACTCTCGGCCGAGCGCCGCTTGTTGATGAACGCCAGCAGCGCGTGTATGGCCGCGACCGCGTAAGCTATGAGTGTGACGATTAAGAGAGATGTCATCGGCGGTAAAACTGCCCGTAAGTATGTCGCGGTTCATTGTAAGTGATGGTCTGGGGCGCGGCAAGCGCACCTTTCGAGCGGCGCACGTTGAAAGCAAGCGGGCAGACGTGCGAAACTGCTCATGTTCCGCTTCAGTCCTAGAGGGCCGCGCCGGCGCGAGGTGAGACAGATATGCCGACACGCGAAGAGGCATGGGCATTGTTGTGTGAGTACACGAAGGGCGAGAGCCTGCGTAAGCACGCGCTTGCGGTCGAGACGGCGATGCGTGCCGCCGCCGTGCGCTACGGCGGCCCCGATGCGGATGTGGCCGAGTGGGGCATCACCGGAATGCTGCACGACTTCGACTACGAGATGTTCCCGACCGCCGACGAGCATCCCTACAAGGGCGCGACGATTATGTGCGGGCGCGGTTATCCTGACCACATGATCCGCGCCATCATGGGCCATGCGACTTATACGGACGTGCCGCGCGACACGCCGATGGCGAAGGCTTTGTTTGCGACGGACGAACTATGCGGCTTTCTCGTCGCCTGCGCGCTCGTGCGGCCATCGAAGAGTCTGGACGACGTGGAAGTCGCGTCCGTCAAGAAGAAGTTGAAAGACAAGGCGTTCGCGCGCACGGTCAACCGCGATGATATTTATCAGAGCGTGGCCGAGTTAGGCGTGAATCTCGACGAGCACATCCGCTTCGTGATTGACGCGCTCCGGCCTGTGCAGGAGCAGATCGGGTTGCAGCGCGCGTCTGCGTCGGCGGCCGGTTGAGCTTAACTACCTGCCGAGCCAACGCAGTATCAGCGGCCAGCTAAGCAAGCCGGCCGTTTGTAAGAGCAAGATCAGCGCGGCGGTGAGGCCGGCTTGCAGCTTGCGCCGGCGCGCGGTATGACGATAGACAAAGATACCGCCGGCCAGCGCGACGACGGGCAGGATCAATTCGGCGGCGATGGTGGCGGAATGTGTAAAGTTGAAACGAGCGCCGGCCCGCAACGCCAAGAGCGTCAGGCCGAGACTAACGCCGAGGCCAACGATTGTGGCGACGAGCGACGTGATGACGATTAGTTTCCAGCGCACGCGGAATCAAGTCTTTCTGCGAGTGACAGCCAAACGGGAACCGCACGCGAGGATGAAAGCACAGTCAATACGGAGCAAACGCCGCAAAGCATAGGAGAAAGCAGTGCCGAGTGACAAGTAGCGAGTGGCAAGTTGTTAACTTTGTCTTCCTCGGCACTTGGTACTTGTCACTAATACAAATGGTTGCCAGAAGCACATTATTATTCTTAGCGCGGCAGGAAGGGCTGAAGGATTTTGCAACGCGCTTCAGTCCGTTTAAGAAACTGACCACGCGCTTCGTCGCGGGCGAGGACATCGAGGAGGCGGTCGCCGCGATTCGCGAGATCAACGCCACCGGCGCGAGCGCATCGTTCGATCACTTAAACGAGGGTGTGACGAAAGCGGCCGAAACCGAGGGCGAGGTCCGTGAGTACAGCCAGGTGCTGGCACGGATTGAGGAGACCGGCATCCGCTCGAACGTCTCGATCAAGTTGACGCAGTTCGGGCTGGACATCAAGCCGGAGTTGACTTACCGGAACGCGCGGACCGTCGTGGCCGAAGCGGCGCGGCGCGGCAACTTCGTGCGCGTGGACATGGAAGGCTCGCAGGTGACGCAGATTACCTTCGACATCTTCAAGCGGCTACGCGCGGAGTTTGATCTCAACACGGTCGGGATCGTCGTGCAGGCTTATCTCCGGCGCACCGGGCAGGACGTGCAGGAGTTGTTGCAGATACCGGCGCGGATCCGTCTGTGTAAGGGCGCGTATAACGAACCGCCCGAAGTGGCCTTCCCCGATAAGCAGGACACGGACGCGAACTACGTGCGCTTGATGCGCGTACTTTTAGCGAGCGGCACTTATCACGGCATCGCAACACATGATGAAAAGATGATCGCGGCGACCGTTGACTTCGCGCAACGCGAGGGCATTCCTAAGTCGGCGTTCGAGTTTCAGATGCTCTACGGTGTGCGCCGCGATCTGCAACTGCAACTCGCGCGCGATGGTTACAACATGCGTGTCTACGTGCCTTATGGCAAGACCTGGTATCCTTATTTTATGCGCCGGTTGGCGGAGCGGCCCGCTAACGTCTGGTTCGTGCTGAAGAATCTGCTTAAAGGTTGAATTGCATAAAGGGCGCGAGCAATGTTCTGTCCACACTGTGGCGCTGACAAACAGAAGTCGGAGGCATACTGCACACGTTGCGGTGTGTGGCTGATTGATCCGCATGCGGTCATGCGTCACGGGCGGCGCATCCCGCACACGGCCAAATCGCCGGAACAGAAACTGCGTGCCGTGCTGGCCTTCAACGTAATTGACACTTTGCTGGCGCTCGCTTCATTCATAGTGTTGCTGCTTTACATGCGCGCGGACGTACATTGGTCGGTTATCATCGGGATGGCGGCCAGCTTTGTGATCGCAGTGCATCAAGCGGTTAGCTTTAAGTTCAATCTTGAACTGCGTAGCCGCATGAAGCGCGGGCGTGAACACGCGCAAGCTGAGCTGACCACGCCGCTGGCTGCGCCCGTTGACCGCCGCGCGCTCGATACGGGCGACGCGACGGGGTTCGCCGCGCCGTTCGGCGTGACGGAGAGCACTACTGAATTGTTAGAGCCATTGTCCCGCGGGCGCGGAGAGCGACGCTGATGGAAGAATACGTCTGGATCGGCTGGGTCGTGCTTGGCGTCGTGTTGTTGGTCGCTGAGATCTTCACTACCGGCTTCGTGCTGATGTGGTTCGGTATCGGCGCACTGGTGGCCGCGCTCGGCAGTCTCGCGGGCTTCGGTTATCCGTTGCAATTCCTCGCCTTCCTCGTCGTCTCGATGGCGCTGACGGTCGCCTCGCGCACAATCTTCACAAAATATTTTGTGCATAAAGACCTCGAAGGCGGCTTGAAGACCGGTGTGGCGGCGCTACCGGGCAAGCAGGGCACGGTCGTCACCTCCAGCCGCGGGGCGCTGCACGAGGGCGCAGTTAAAGTTTATGGCTCGACGTGGACGGCGTATCCGGCGGAAGGCGAAGCAGCGCTCGAAGCGGGCGACCGCGTGATCGTCGAGAGCGTGCGCGGCGCATCGATCTATGTGCGCCGCGTGTCAGCCACGCTTGACTGGCGGCAGAACGCGCTGCCGGAGGGCAAAGAATAGGCCTTGATTAAATATTCACTGCGCAGACACAAAGGGCACGAAGATCAGTTAAAGATCTTCGTGCCCTTTGTGGTTTAGTAGTAAACCGCTGCGTCCTTACGGCGTGCCGAAGCGGGCGCGGTATTCGGTGGAATCAACGAAACTGCGCGCCACCTCGCGGAAGTTACTCGGGTTGGCGTTCAGGAAGTTAAGGAAGTTGTTAAAGCCTGCCGGATCGGGATCGCGCCGCAGATACCCGAAGTACTGCGACAGGATATACGCGCGGTTAGTAGCTGCCTGCGCGAACGCCGTATTGTCTACGATCTCGCGTAAGACCTGCGCCCGCGTCTTCACGCCCGCATTCAGATCGGCCACGAGTTGATCGCGGTTCGAGATAGCCACGCCCGCATTCGCGATCAAACGATCCACGAACGCCGTGTTCGACAGCGGATCGAAGATCCTTTGGAACTCTTCGCGCTGGGTAAAGTCGGCAGGGAAGCGCGCGATGTTGGCGAAGACCTCGGCCGCCGTCGCGCCATTCAAGTTCGACACATCGGCGACGAACTCGCGATAGGTCGGCAATCGGTTGAACGCGGCGATGTAGAAGCGGATCGCAAACTCGGCTTTGAGCCGGAACTCGGGCGAGCGCGCGAACGAGGACGACACCGCGACGCGGTCGCACGCAGGATTGTTAAGCCGATCCGAACAGTTGTTGAGCAGCGCCACGAAGGCGTCGAAGCCGGCCTGATCCGGTTCGCGGTTCAGGAAGTCGATGTAGTGTTGCCGCACGAAGAACGGCGTCTCGTCAATTGGGTTGGTCGAGGTCGGCACGGTCTGCGGCTCGCCATAAATGAAGTCGTCCATCACGACCACATCCACGCTGCCGCTCTCGTTCGGCCCCAGCGCCGAGTTGCCGTTGATGAGGCGCACACGCGCCACGACGGCGCGCCCGAACGAGACGCCGACGAACGAATCAGTCTGATTACCTAAGACGCCACGCGGCGCGCTCTGCTCGAAGAGCAACGTGTCGCTCGCGTCGAAGTACTGAATCTTCGTCGTGTTCGCCAAGTCCACGTCGGAGAAAACCGCACCGAAGCCGTTGACCACCGCCGGCGTATTCGTGCCGGGGACGAAGAAGCGCACGTCTATGACGTTGCCCGTGCTGCCCACGGTCGTGAACAGCCGTTC